>JAITUY010000192.1 GCA_031286095.1 Treponema sp.
TTTTGTCGAACTTTCGGACTAAAGTCCGCGTTCGCAGGCTTATAGCCTGAAAAACCGCAAGACTTGTGAGACAACCAACTCGAACCGAAGGTTCGCAGTTGTCGAACAAGTCCATTGTAAAATATCTATAAAAAATATTTAGTTTTTAAAAAATTGTTGACAAAAATATAATACGCGTGATAAAAAAGATATGGAGAGTTTATCCAGAAGTAATTTTATTTTTGGAGGAGAGTTATGAAAAAAATAACTTCCGTGGCAGTAATTTTAGTACTGATCTCAACATCAGTTTTTGCTTCCCCGGTATCAGCCGAAATAAAAACTGAGCAGAAAGAAACCGTAAATGAGGTTGATCTGTTTGCCTACGTTCAGGCAACAGCATTAACAGGGCAGGAAATGGAAGCAACTGAAGGGGAAGGATGGTTTAATGCTATAGTAAGCAGGGTAATTGGGTCGAGCGGTGCTGGAGGGTTAGGTTTTCTTATAAATGGTCCTGCTGGTCTTATCGCTGGCGCTATAAGTGGTGGTATAACAGGATTCATTGGCGGTATTAATTCTGATTGTATTTCTAAGTAAAGAGGGATATATATTATGAGAAAAATAATTTTTATATTAGTGTGTATAACAGCAGTCAATGGAAGCGTATTTTGTTTACAGGAAGGTTATGTGTCTATGGGTTACGGTTATAAACAAGTTAATGTATTTACTGGTGATACTGAACTTCTGGGAAAAGAAAAAGGAATGTTGGGATTTACTATAAATGGTTACGGTTTTTGGAATGATAGTAATGTAGGATTATATCTCAATGCTCAATATATAAGACCAGTGTATGTTTCACAAGGCAATGAAGGTCCTGGTATTCTTTCTGGCTTAACACAGGATTATACGATAGGCGTTGCTTTTCGGCTACCAGTGGGAAATACTTTTATGTTACTATTCGGTCTTGGACCAAATTTTATTACTGAAACAGTCAATTGTTATATGTTTGATTATCAGAAGTTTCATAAATCTGATATACTAAATATAGGTTTTTGCGGCGAGGTATCTGCAAAATTTAATATAGCTCCAAATTTGTATTTTATATCAGGTCTAAACGTGTCATACTCCTTTGTTAATTATACACACATTTATGAAACTTACAGAGACAAAGATTCAGGATGGGCGTTTCAATCTATTTTAGGAAACAGGTTTTTTATAGGAATAGGCGTGTATAAGATAAGATAAATAATTAATTACCAACATAGGAGGTAACTTAAATGAGAAATAAGGGAATTATCACCTTCATTATAATAATATCTGCAATGACTAATTCTTTGTTTGTATACCCGCAGGAACAGAGCGAACATAATGGAATAAATGATAACAAAACACCCGGTACTGATTTTGTTGTAATAGAGAAAAAGAGTATATTTTCTATATTTCCTTATAAATTATCGAATGGCACAAAATTAAGTTATAATGATACTTTACAAATTGTTAAATCTTTGGGACACAATGAAGCATTGTTAAAAGAAGAAAGGGGTTACCAAATTGCTTCTAATATATTATTTTTCACTTATGGTATGGGTATAATAGGGGGATTGTTTTTAGATAATATTCAAAGAAATAATAATATACAATTACAGTATTTGCTAGTTGCAACTGTAGGAATTGGAATACCTGCCATGGTTACAAAAGGCATAGCTGAAAAAAAATTAAGCGGGGCTGTGCATAACTATAATCTATATGTCATGGGTATCAAAATAAATAATTAGTGTCTGTCCACAAAGTCGGTTACTTTGTGGACAGACCTTGTATTTTCTCACGAAAATGCTATTTTAAAGGTAGTCGCGTACCTTTGGTACGAGTCTATAATAGAGTTGTTCGGAAACTTCAGGTTCTGAACAACTTCATATAAAAAATGCGGTTTTGTCGAACTTTCGGACTAAAGTCCGCGTTCGCAGGCTTATAGCCTGAAAAACCACAAGACTTGTGAGACAACCAACCGGGTTGTCGAACAAGTCCAATGTGTCCACATTATAGACAGACTATAATTAGGAAAATTGAAAATACCGAACAGGTACAGACAGACGGTATTTCCATTTATTCAAGTTATTTTGACTGATTATGGCGCGATTTCTCTTTCCGGTTTTTTGTGTAGCCCGAGCCGCCCAACGGGCGGCGAAGCAGTTACCGACCGTTGAGACTGTCGAATTTATTTTTTCTGGTAAGAGACACTTTGTTTTTTGATTGAAAAGGGTCTTTAAACTCAAAAAATGACATGTATTTCTGGTACTTTCTCATGCAAAATTATAAATCCGATAGCCTCGTTGTTATATGCAGTGCAGTCCGTACTTTTATTACAATTTATTAAAATCTTCTTTAGAAATAACAGTTACATTATCTCCACGATCTACATTTATTATGTAAGAATTTAATATTCCCAACAATTCGTCATTTTTAATATTACTTATATTTTCAATTATTATTAATATTGAGAAATAATCGTATGTTATTTCTTTTTTGGAATTTAATTCATAATTTGCAACCATTTCTCTACGAACCATTCGTCCCAATGGACTATTTCTAATAGCAGGTTGTATATTATTATCAATATAAACTCCGGAAGGAGTCTCAGGTGTAAAATTTTGTCCAGACCAATATGTATAATTTGTATTTTTTGAAACAATACCATTATTTATGCATTTATGGGCATAAACTAAAACTTCAAAATTTTCTACCCCTAATGCAATAACTGCTTCTTTTGTAGCAACTGTCAAATTTTGTTTCTCATTTTCGAAGAAATCATTTAGTAACTTATTTTCATTTTTACATCCAGAAAAACATAATGTAATAAAACTTATTAAAATCATAATTGTCTGTTTCATATTATGATCCCCCTAAAAACATATTTATCATAATTTCTTTCTTTTGTCAATATATAATCAAACAATAAAAAATATTTTTTATGCGCCAAATGATATTAGTTTATCGTACGGGTACATTAAGCAAATCGGCCATTATAATTTGTTTTTTGGACCGCAAATTTCTATTCCTTTGGGGATAACTAACGAATATAGTTTACGCGAAGGGGTATTAATTACAGGAGCAGGACGTTATACGGCAGGCGGTACATTTGCAATAACGGGTATTAGAGACCCTGTTGTATGGAATGGGGAGATAAAATATGACATTGGTCTGCCAAAACATGAACGATATGGAACAACTTGGCTTCCCGGTATAATTCAGGTTGCCTTTGGACTTACAGATTTGTTAAACGACAGATTTGGATTTTCATTAGGGTTACAACAGCAAACGATCCTTCCAAAAATACTAAACGGCGCATCAACGCCAGACAGTTTAACTTTTACAAGCAATTGCCAACTAGAAATATTTATACTATTTGAACATAATTATTTGCGAGCCGCTTTTTCTGCTACAGTTTATCCATTGAACAGACCGCATATTATTACTATAACTTATGGTCATGTTTTTAAAAAGAAGTAAATGGACTTGTTCGACAACTGCGAACCTTCGGTTCGAGTTGGTTGTCTCACAAGTCTTGCGGTCTGCTTTTCGGACACCTCTTAATACCACGCTTTTTAGGGCGAAGTTATTATAACCAAAATGTTGTATGCGGTTCGCGAACAACTTCCCGTAAACATATAAACGGGCTGTCCGAAAAGCGACCAGCTTCCCGGACACCCTAATTTATCCGCAGATTTATCTGCACTACTCCTTTCTTATTTTTGAAAGAAGCTGACCGCTAAACGCGACAATCCACCCGACTAAAACAAGATACGCGCCGGTCTGCAATTTTGGTATGCGTTTTAATAATCTGAAATATACGATAAGCCCGCTCGCGATACAAATAATGATAACGATCCAGTCAATGTCGCCTGCGATGCCTTTGCTCATTATTATTGAAATCCCAATAAGAACCCCAACAATAGCGGATATTAACAACACATACATCAATATTCCCTCAACAGCGCGCTCGTTTTTTACCAGAGCGTTTGCAATTTCAAAACCATTCTGATTACAGGCTACCGGCATAAAGAAGCCGATAATCACCAAGAGTAAACCGAGTTTCGCAATAAGTCTAAAACTTAAATTCATACAATTCCTCCTAATATTTATTTGGATACGATACGTTCATTATTATAGTTGTAAATTGACTGTTCTTACAAGGGAATAATCAATAGGTTGTTTAGAAACCGGCGTTTTTAAACGATTTTCTTAATAAAAATCGTATTTTTGTATGATAAAAGCTCTTTTTAGCGCAGAAAAGCGCAAAACTTGTTTAACACCTAATCGAATTGTAAAACAAGTCTAATGCTTTTTTTTCCATCTTATGTATAACTGCTTGCCGGAACTGTTGGCGCGCGGGCGTTCTTCCATTTCAAATTGCGGAATGGCGCGGAAAAGATCGCCCAGTTTTTTAAAACCGTAGTTGCGCGGATCGAAATCCGCGACACGGTTGTTGATCTTCTGCCCGACTCCGCCAAGGTACGCCCAGCCCGATTCTTCCGCCATGTCGTCCACAGCATCGCGGAGCAGTTTGAGCAGTTTCCTGTCCACCTTGAATTCTTTTTTTGGTTTTTCCGAAGGGCGGTTGTCCTCAAAATCAGCTTCTTCCTGATTGTCCTTAAGTATTTCCGTGTAAATAAATTTGTCGCAAACCGAAACAAAAGCCTTGGGCGTTTTCTTCTCGCCAAAGCCGTAAACGATCCGCCCGCTTTCCCGCAGACGCGATGCAAGGCGGGTAAAATCCGAGTCGCTTGATACAACGCAAAAACCGTCAAGTTTTTCGCTGTACAAAAGGTCCATCGCGTCGATAATCATGGCGGAATCGGTCGAGTTTTTTCCCGACGTGTACGAAAACTGCTGAATCGGCTGAATGGCATTTGCAAGCAGTTTTTCTTTCCATGAACGAAGGTTTGTGTTTGTCCAGTCGCCGTAAATTCGCTTTACGCTGGCAATCCCGTATTTAGCGACTTCATTTAACAGCCCCTCAATAATGGCGGGCTGAGTGTTGTCCGCGTCTATGAGAACAGCAAGTTTCGCCTGACTGATTTCCGACGGCTGATTTTCAACCGCGTTAAAATGTGCAAATGGCAATAAGGGCATGATTTTCTCCTTAAATTTCAAAAATAGATTTTTTTATCCGGCGCAAAAGGCTGATTTTCCCAAGCGGTATGGACAATTCGTCCTGTCCGCCGGCTGGAGCGATGACTAAAACATAATCTCCTTTTTTCTTTTCAAGCGCTTTCGGAATACCGAAAATGCGTTCTTCGCCGTGCCAGACAATTTCAACAGACGACTGCTGGGCTATGGCCTGTTTGGCAATATTCTGCTTTCCGGCATAATCCATGTTTCGCGCCGCAAGTTTCTCGTAACGGATACTGGCTTCTTTTAACTGTGCTTCGCATAAAACAAGCTGTCTGTCAATTCTTGCGGCAAGTTCCTCCCGTTCAAGTTCGCTGAAAGGCATCTTTTTAAGTATAGCGCGAAAGTTACCCGTTAGCGCAGAACGCTCTTGAGCCTGATCCTCGGACAGAACGGCATTGTCCGAAGAAGGAACGTCGGACATTTCCGTAATTTTAAGTTTATTCTGAAAATCGCCGTTGGGCGGCGGAAAAGACCTGTTTAACTTCTTAGTGGAAGCTACCGGCGCGGCCTTTTCTTTGCGGCGGGAAATAATGTCGATTCCTGCGGAAGAAAGCGCCTTTTCCGCAGAGTCCATCGCGTCCTTCTTCAAAAGATATATTCCCGGCGCAATAGTTTCGATGATCAATTCCGAAAGAGGCATTGTCTTCGTCAAATACCTGCGGTCTTCCGAAAGACTTAAAATCACGCCGCTTTTCAGCGAAACTTCACTATATCTTTTTTCCCAGTCTTTTAGATTCCAGATCAGGCTGTCATCGATTCTATCGCCGGAAAGACGTTTTAAAAGTTCGATGATCTCGTCTGCGGAAATGTTGTTGTTAAAGGCGCGAACGGCGGATTCTTTGGTCAGTTCAAAACTGACGACCGCGTCCGCCGACAAAACATTCATGAAGGCGGCAAGCTTTATCGCATCGGCGTAACTTATTTCTGGATAGACAATGACGGAAAAACCGGAATCAACAGCGATAACAGGATCGTCTCGCTTTTCCGCAGTGTTCCGCACGGTTAAGCCAAGCTGTTTAATATCAGATGAAATTGATACCAAAAGACCCGTCTTTTCCAGCGCGTCTGTAAGATTACCGTCAATAACAATACCCGCTCTTGCTTTTAAAATTTCCGCGAGCTTTGTCAAAGTTTTTTTATGGTAGCTCTGTTTCGCGTCCAGAGAATCCAAAAAACCGTGAATGAAATTCACTATTTCACGGACTCTGCCCCTGAACAGCGGGTGAATCAACTGCTCGGATAGCTTGATTTCCCCATACGTGATTAACGCGGACGCAAAGTATTCCCCGCGCTCGCGCGCCGAAAGCGAGCCAAACTCTTCAAACTTTTTCATGTCGGGGAGAAGTTTGTTCTCTTCGGCGTAAAACAAACCGAGTGTTTGCAGACCGCCAATCGTAAAATGCAAATCCATTTTATCAAAACGGGCTTTCCCTTTCGACACAACGTGTTTGCGGATAACGCCTTCCGATCTGAAAAACAATTCTTCCTGTGAAACGAAAGACAACAGCGCGGCTAAAATCCTGTCGTCCAGAACCGCCTTCGGCGCGGAAGGGACGAGACCGTCTATGCGGACGGGAGGGAAGAGCGAAGAAGTGTCTTCCGTGAACGGGGCAAGTATCTGTTTCAAAAGCGGGTTCAGCGCAAGACGGACAATGTCTTTTTCGGCAAAGCGGTACAAAATAAAACGTTCTTCAAGGTTTACGATAATGTCTTGTAACTGAGCGTAACTGAATTCGCCGGAGAAAAAACTTTCAAGTTCTCCAGGGGCGGGTTCGCCGAAAAGGGCTGTCGCGGAGATCACCTTCGCATCGTTTTGATCTATATAGACAGCCATTGTTTTTTGTATGTCTTTGCGCAGTAAAAATTTTTCAAGATCGTTTATTAACTGCTGTTTTTTAAAAGGGGTTTTAATTTTTCCGAGAACGCTTCGTATCAATTCAAAAAACGATTTGTCCGGCATGGTCATTAAGGATGATTTCCAGAATTCAACGGAACGGAAAATTTTGTTTTTCATGCGGCCTCCCATTTTTGAATCGAATATTTATAGCCCTGTTCTGTTAAAAATTTCTGGCGGTTAGCCGCAAATTCCTCTTCCACCGTGTAGCCGGAGACAAGCGAAAAAAACCACGCATTGCGCTCTTTTGGTCTTAAAATGCGTCCAAGCCTTTGCGCCTCTTCCTGCCTTGAACCGAAAGAGCCGGAAACCTGAATCGCCATGCTCGCATCGGGAAGATCGATGGCGAAATTCGCCACTTTTGAAACGACAATCAGGCGCAGTTCCCCTTTCTTAAAAGCTGAATAGATACGATCTCTTTCCGCATTGGGCGTTTTTCCTGTAATAATAGGGGCGTTAAGAAGTTTCGCAAGCGCGTTAAGCTGTGTCAAATACTGTCCAATAACCATAATGTGGTCTTCTGGGTGGTTTTCGACTAACTGCAGTACAATGTTTTGTTTTAACGGATTTTCGGCGGCCAGCCTGTATTTTTCCTTTGGAGACGCGGAGGCGTATGGTATTTTAAGATGTTCCGGCATATCCAGCCTTATTTCCGTACAAAAAGCCTCGGCAATCCAGCCCTTGTCCTCAAGGTCTTTCCACGGCACATCGTAACGTTTGGGGCCGACAAGGCTGAACACTGCGTCTTCTTCTCCGTCTTCGCGGATCAATGTCGCCGTAAGCCCAAGCCGCCTTAACGCCTGCAATTCAGCCGTTACGCGAAATACTGGCGCGGGAAGCAGGTGGACTTCGTCGTAAATTACAAGCCCCCATTGCCTTTCGCGGAACAGCTTGAAATGGGGAAAATCCGCGCCTTTTTCCGGTCTCCACGAGATTATCTGGTAGGTGGCGACTGTTACGGGAGCGATGGCTTTACAGTCGCCCGTGTACTCCGCGATCTGTTCCTGCGTCAGCTCGGTCTTGTCCAGAAGTTCCTCTATCCATTGATGAACCGCCGCGACATTGGTCGTTAAAATCAGAGTGTTGGTTTTTAACATCGACATAATCAGCATGCCGACAATAGTTTTGCCTGATCCGCACGGTAAAACGACAACTCCGTAACCGGAACCAGGCCCTCCCGAACCTGCGACTGAACGCGCCGCAGACAGCTGATAATCCCTCGGCGCAAATGGTCTTCCCGAAAGACAGCGGTCGCGCAGTGTTATTTGTAAATCTTCGCCCTTTGACAGCGGCGCGTCGTCCTGTACAGGCCAGCCGGCGCGTATCAATACGCGTTTTACGCTTCCCCTGTGAACCAGTTCAAGCGAAAACCCGCCGTCTTTTTTTACAAGGTATTTCTCAAGGGCTTTAATCCGCCCGATTTCCATGCGGATTGCCTCGTCATTTATAAGCAGAGCGAGCATATTAGGGGAGTTTTTATCTTCTGTCATGACAATTTTTCCGTAACGGGACATAAGAAGCGAAAACCCTTCGGTAATTCCAGACGGTATATCGTAACGGGAATGTTCGCGTAAAGTTTTTACAACATCTTGCGGCGTTAAACCCGCGCTGGCGGCGTTCCAAAGGGAAAGGGGAGTTATCCTATATGTGTGGATATGTTCCGGCGATTTTTCGAGTTCCGCAAACGGCATAATCGCCTTCTGCGCCGACTGCGCGGTTTCGCAGTGGACGTCTAAAAGCAGGGTTCTGTCGCTTTGGACAATCAGCGCCTTATTAGAATCTGCAGGCATACTTAAGGATAATCCATGAATTACACCTTTACAACCCTCTTGAAATTCCCATAGAATAAACTATGGAACCGCTAGTTAAGGAAAAACCGGTTGATAAATCGTCTTCAAAAGACGATGAAGAGTACAAGGAGCCGGAAGAATACAGGGTTATTCTACTTAACGACCACTATACGACTATGGAATTCGTGGTTGCGGTATTAATGGAAATATTTCATAAAGACGCGGGGGACGCAAACCGTATAATGCTGGATGTTCATAAAAAGGGCAAAGGCATAGTGGGGGTCTACACGTGGGATATTGCCGCTACAAAAACCGAGCAGGTTCATATGGTGGCAAGGGCGCACGAATACCCCCTCCGGTGTATTATCGAACCCGTTTAATCGTGATACAATAAATTAGGGTTGTTTGGTCTAGCGGTGTCCGAAAAGTCAGACCGCAGGTCTGTTGAAAACCTTGTTCGGACAGCCCAAAACAGTTTTTAAACAACTCTTTTTAAGGACTATAAGATATGAAAATTTCAAGTCATGTACAGGCAATTATAGACGCGGCTTACAATGAGGCAAAAATGCGAAGCCACGAGTTTATAACGCCGGAACATATTTTATACGCGGCTCTGGCTTTTGAGGATGTGCAGGGCGTTCTTTATTCGTGCGGAGCCGATATACAGCAGATCAAGGCCGGCATGGAAAGTTTTTTTGATCAGAAAGTGCCGTCTTCCGCGTCTGCGGAACCCGCCAAGACGGTCGGTTTTCACAGCATAATTGAGCGCGCAATAATACAGAGCAAATCCGCGCAGAAGGAAAAAATCGATGTGGCGGATATTCTTGTTTCGCTTTACGACGAAAAACGCTGTTACAGCGCCTATTACCTGCGCAAGGCGGGAGTCAAACGGCTTGAGCTTTTGCAGGTGCTGTCCCACAGTTACGGAAACGAGGGAAAATACGCCGAAACAGCCGATGACGAAACCGAGGGGCAAAAATCGAAACAAAGCAAAAAGACCGCGCTTGAACGTTACGCGATAGATTTAACCGAACTTGCGCGCGCAAATAAACTGGAGCCTGTTATCGGCAGGGAAGAAGAATTGGACAGGACTGTTCAGGTCCTTTGCAGAAGGCTGAAAAACAACCCGATCCATGTCGGGGATTCAGGCGTAGGAAAGACGGCGATTACCGAGGGGCTTGCGCAGAGACTTGTCGACGGAAATGTGCCGCCTACGCTGAAAGGCTTTAGCATTTTTTCGCTCGATATGGGCGCTCTTCTGGCGGGAACAAAGTACCGCGGCGATTTTGAGGAAAGGGTCAAGCGCGTCGTGGAAGAAATGCTTAAAAAGGAAAAAGCAATTCTTTTTATAGATGAGATTCACACCCTTGTCGGGGCGGGCGCTGTTTCGGGCGGGGCGCTGGATGCTTCCAATATGCTCAAGCCCGCGCTTACTTCCGGCAAGCTTCGCTGTATCGGTTCTACGACTCACGAAGAATACGGCAAACATTTTGAAAAAGACCGCGCCCTTTCCCGCCGCTTTCAGAAAATCGACATAAACGAACCTTCCGAAGAAGTGGCGATTGATATTTTAAAGGGACTGAAATCCAGATACGAAAGCTACCATAATGTCCATTACAGCGACGAAATTGTGAAAACAGCGGTTCATCTTTCCGCCCAGTTTATTACCGAACGCCGTCTGCCGGACAAGGCAATCGACGTAATTGACGAAGCGGGCGCTTACGCGCGGATAGAGGCGTACAAAAAGCAGAAGGAAACCACAGATGACGGAACGCCCATTTACGCGGCGGAAAACACACTGGAATACAAAGAGTCTTCCACAGTACAGAACGGTCAGGTGGAAAAAATAGAAATCAGTCTGCCTGTTATCGAAACAATTATTTCAAAAATTGCGCGCATACCGCAAAGGTCGGTCGGCGAAAGCGAAAAAGACAAACTTAAAGATTTGGAAAAAAGGCTTAAAGAGCGTATTTTCGGGCAGGACGACGCGGTTACAGCGGTGGTCAAGGCGGTCAAGCGTTCAAGAGCGGGTTTCCGCGCGCAGGGAAAGCCGGTGGCGAATTTTCTTTTCGCGGGACCTACAGGCGTTGGAAAGACGGAACTTGCGCGCCAGCTTGCGGAAATTCTTGGCGTAGCCATGCTTCGCTTTGACATGAGCGAGTATCAGGAAAAATACACCGTGTCCCGCCTTATCGGTTCGTCCCCCGGCTATGTCGGATATGAGGACGGCGGACAGCTTACGGATGCGGTGCGCAAACAGCCCCACGCCGTAGTACTGTTAGACGAGATTGAAAAGGCGCACCCCGACATTTTCAATGTTTTACTGCAAATAATGGATTACGCCACGCTTACGGACAATCAGGGACGCAAGGCCGATTTCCGCAATGTAATTTTTATAATGACAAGCAACGCCGGGGCGAAGGAAATAGGCAAAGGGCTAATAGGTTTTGGAGAACGGGTAATGGACGAAAGCGCGATAAATGACGCAATCGAAAAATTCTTTACTCCCGAATTCCGCAACCGTCTTGACGCCGTAGTCCGCTTCGGACATCTTTCACGGGAAATTATGATTTCCATCGTCAACAAGGAACTGGACGCTTTTTCCGCACAGCTCGCCGAAAAGAACATAACGCTTACCGTAACGCCGTTATGCGTGGACAAAATCGCGGAAGAAGGCTACAGCAAGGAATTTGGCGCAAGAAACGCCGGACGCCTTATCGAAGAAAAAATCAAAAGTTTCTTTGTGGACGAAGTTCTTTTTGGCCGTTTAATTGACGGCGGCAACGCGGCAGTAGACTGGCAGGACGGCGAATACATTATGAACATTGAAGGGGCGGCTTTGGAAGCGTCTCTCGCGTAACATCATGAAAATTGGTCCCGACCCGGATTTTCCCTACTTAACCGAACAGGATTATTTTCCCTTTCGCGATCCAAGCGAATGGACCGATAACATAGTGGCTATCGGCGGAAATTTATCGCCCGGAATGTTATTGTCCGCGTACGAGCAGGGAATTTTCCCATGGTACAATTTTGAAGACCCCGTAATTTGGCAATCGCCCGATCCGCGTTGTGTGATTTTTCCAGATAAATTGCACATTTCTTCTTCTATGCGCAAAATTTTCAGTAAGGGCGTGTTTGAAATCAAGTTTGATGAAAATTTTACGGGCGTAATGGAAGCCTGCGCGCGTACTGTACGGCGCGGACAGAACGGAACATGGATTTCCGGCGACATTATAAAAGCGTATACGGAACTGCACCGTCTTGGCTGGGCGCATTCAGCGGAGGCGTGGCAGGACGGGGAACTGGCGGGCGGCTGTTACGGCGTGTTGATGGGCAGGGCGTTTTTCGGCGAATCGATGTTTTCCGTAAAACCGAACGCGTCCAAAGCCGCTTTTTTAAGCTTTGCGGAAACGCTTTTTAAGCACGGCATCGCATTTATAGACTGCCAGGTCCCGACCCCGCATTTGCTCAGTTTGGGCGGCGAGGAAATGCCGCGCAGTGAATTTTTGGCTCTGTTAAAATTGTTTAAAATTTCGCGTTAATTTATAAGAAATGTCCGAAAAGAATTTTTTTGCCGCTAAAAATTCGTGAGGAGACCGAAGGTACGCGGTTTGAGGTAAAAAAGCTTGCTTTTTGGACAACCCTGTACCTTAAAAATCGCATTTTCGTAGCCTGCGAACAGGTCATTGGCGGAAAAATACTAAATAAGACTTATTATGAAAAATATTCAGCAAAAAACAACAAAAAATGTATAAAAATGTTGTGTTTTGTAAAAAAAATATAAAATCTTTTAATCAAATACAGTTTTTTCCCCTTGATAATACCAGTTTTTAGCGTTAAAATTATATAAAAATTACATTATTGGTAGCGTATACCGGCATATTTTATGAAGCATTTATACTCGTAATTAAGGAGAAAAAGAGATGAAAATAAAAATTAAATTGAGCATCATAGTGATCGCGATTGTGGTGGCTGTGGCTGGAACCATTGCGGTTATTTTACTTAGGCAGGCTTCCAATATAAGCATGGACCTGAGTATCCGCGGTATTAACTTTTTAACCGAACAGCAGGTTTCGTACTGGGAAGGCCGCTACACAGGTTATTTTCAAGTTTTGCGCACAGTTTCGGCAGTAATGGAAGATTATGAAAGCGTGCCTGTGGATGAACGGCGGACCAGGTTTAACGACATGTTGCTTTCTACCATTAAATCACAGCCTAACTTCGTCCGCGTATTTACAGTTTGGAAACCTAACTCAATTGACGGCAGGGACAACCGTAACGTAGGAAAGCCTGGATCATCGGCAACGGGGCAATATACAATGACATGGGGCAGAGATAACGGACCGATTGTGGAGTACCCCAATCTTGTTACTGAAAAAATTATGACCAAGGTAAACGGTCCTGACGCACAAAAAGAATGGATAGAGAACCCCACGGTTTTTAAGGTAAATGGGGAAGACACTTATATCGTCAGATTAGGGGTTCCAATTATTAGCTCCCGTACCAAAGAAGTAGTCGGAAACGTAGGCTGTATTTTGAATATAGGCGCGACTCAAGCTACAGTGCAAGAACTCATTGACAACAACGATGAAATTTCTTCAATGTCCATATACGCCGACGATGGGACAGTTGTAGCGAGCCTTGTGCCGGATCGCATAGGTAAGAATCTAAAAGAGGCGGAAACAATATACGGCAAATATACCGATGAGGCGCTTCAGAGCGTTGTTGCCGGTAAGCCGTTTGAATGTTCAAGCTATTCGGAAGTGTTAAAAACAAACGTGGAGATTATCTTGAAGACAATCAAGATAGGTAATGCGGACGCCTCGTGGGCTGTTATGATCGCGTCTGCGGAATCGTACATTTTGAAAGAAGTAAATCAAATGACGCGGTTTGCCATCATCTTAGCGGCGGTAGCCATTGTATTGTCGGTAGTAATCGTGTACTTTGTCCTTGATAGCACTACCAAGCCAATCGTTACTGTAGCCGAGACGCTTAAAGACATATCCGAAGGCGAAGGCGACCTGACGCGGAGCATAGCCGTAAGTTCCAAAGACGAGATCGGCGACCTTGCGCTGTATTTTAACAATACATTAAACAAGATCAAAAACCTCGTTCTGCTTATTAAAAAACAAGCCGGCGTATTATCGGAAATCGGCACGGACTTGTCCAGCAACATGACGGAGACTGCCGCGGCGATTAATCAGATTACCGCCA
>JAITUY010000196.1 GCA_031286095.1 Treponema sp.
TCGCATAACTCTTTTGCCTCTTCCATAACTTTTTCGCGGACAAGATCATCGTCAAGGGTGGCGGTGTACGAACCGGGCGCGGGATTGCGAAAACGCTCTTGTATTATATTTTGCAAGAATTGCAGTGTGTACTCTCTGTTAGTTGCAAAACACGACCACGCGCCTGTGTGGCAGACGGGTCCGGCTGGTTGTGCTGTTGCCAGCAGAGCGTCCCTGTCGCAATCCGCCCGCAAGCGAATGAGTTTTAACACATTGCCTGAATTTTCCCCTTTCATCCAGAGTTTGTTTCGGGTTCTGCTGTGGAAGCAGACATTTCCGCGCTTAAAAGTTTCTGCCAGCGCCGATTTGTCGGTAAAGCCTGTCATCATTACTTGTCCGTCTGCGGATTGAACTATTACGGGTAACATCGGGGGCGTTGCGGGGGCGTCCCCCGCTGGGGGGGGGAGCGGAGAACCCGAAGGGGTCGTAGCGAGGGGGGGGGCTCCCCCTCCTTTTTTCCAGTTAAGAGAAATATTAAAGGCATCGGCAAGATTGATTTTTCCGGTATATAAAGCCATGCCGAGTTGCACATCACAGCTAAGGGCGGCTATTTCTTCAATTTCGTCTAACGTTGAAATTCCGCCCGCTACGGTAATTTGACAGGAAACCGCTGACCGCAATTTGCGCACGGGGGCAAGATCGATGCCTGTCATTGTGCCTTCGCGCTCAACGCAGGTAAAAAGGAGTTCACCCGCAAAAGGCTCGACCGCTTTCGCCGCTGAAACAAGATTAAGCCCCGTGGGAGTTTTCCAGCCATCCACGACAATTTCTTCCGCGCGCGCGTCAACGGCGACAATCAGGCGCTCACGCCCTATTTTTTTTGACATGGCTTCAAGGAAGGGGATATTTACCGCGAACTCGCCGCCGGTAATCCCCGCGCCTTTTTTTGCGGGATCGCGGAAAGCGCCTGAGCCGATAATTATTTTTCGCGCTCCAAGACTGATCAGTTCCTGTGCCTGATGGGGAGTTTTTATGCCGCCGCCGACCCTGCACTCTGTCTTTCGCAAAAGCGGTTTTATTATTTCAAGGTTTGAACCTTTGCCCATCGCGGCGTCAAGGTCTATGACCGCGACTTCGCCGTAACGGTCGAATTCCGCCGCTAGTTCCTGCGCATTGTCCCGCTGTAGCACCAGTTCCTGTCCCTGTTTGAGCTGGACGACTTTGCCGTTTTGTATATCGATTGAAGAAATTACCATGCCGTATTGTACAAGATTATGCGGAACGAATCAATTCACAGCATTGCCTCAAAAATAATCTGACCGAAAGGCGGTCATGCCTCAAAATAAAAATCTAACCCAAATATGCTTTCCCGAAGGATGGTCTGGAAAAAATGGGGTTATCAATGCAGGAAAAAAGGCGCTTACAAGAGAAATAAATAAGGGGTATAAAAGGCCGGAAAAAAGAGAAGTCCGGCGGAACGCGCCTGTCCCCAAAAATAAAAATGGCAGTCAAAGCGACTGCTTTACTCATTAGAGTTGTTCGGAAACTTCAGTTTCTGAATAACTTCATATAAAAAACGCGGTTTTGTCGAACAAGTCCATTACACATTATGCAATGTCATTACAATTTACATTCCGGTAAATCCCATAAAAAAGCCACAAAATCCCGCTATTGACTGCCAACCCCGAATTCTTTTTACGGCAATATTCACAATAATTTATTATCAAATATCCTCACGCAGAGGGCGCGGAGACGCAGAGGATCAAACTTGAAATAATGCTAAAAGGTCCCAAAAATATAGTTGTAGAAGATATGAAGATATTGGCTGGAAAATTTGGTCTTGATGAAAATGAAAAAAAAAATAGAAAATGGAAAATTATTGGGATAATTAGTCTTATTATTAATGCATTTTTTATATTTTCGATGATATATGCGTGAGTATTGAATTAAGGCGCTGACTTTAGCCCGAAAAGTACGAAACATTATATGAAGCGCTTAAAAGTATGGATAATAAAAAGCAAAAACCTCGCTCCCTATTCCACCTTTTCACTCCTTGTTCGTATTGTTTGCGGTAAAAAAAATTTAATATACAGCCGGAGCTATGTTGTTAATAAAGTTGAATTTTTATCTTTTCTGATACACAATAAAGTATGGAAATTGAATTGTTTGTAAAGACGCTGGCGGAAATATGCGCCCGTTCTAAAATAGCCGACGGCAGAAGACTGGAGTACACAATTATTATTAACCCAAGCGCCGGAGGTTTTACTATTCGTTCCCGCTGGAAAAAGCACCGCGCCGTACTGGAAGAATACGGTCAAAAGGCGCTTGCAAATCCCGCGCGCAAGGCAAGTCCTTCCGCCGCTGTAAAAAGCGGAAAAATAGGAGCCGGTTCGTTCACGGAGTATGGTGCGGTTCTGACGGGAAGATCAGGTCATGCTGGGGAAATAACCAAAGCCGTAATAGACGAGGCTCTTTCCTCGAAAGAGAGCAGTCCTCCATTTCAGCTTATAATCTGCGCGGGCGGAGACGGAACCAGTTGGGAAGTTCTTTCGGCGCTTCACGGCGCTCCGGCGCGTTTCCGTTCGTCCTGTGCAGTTTTACGCCTGCCTCTTGGAACAGGCAATGACGGCGCGGATTCCCCCGTAATGGAAGGGGCGCTGGATTTGCTGATTAAACCTGTAAATGTCGAATATACTCCCGCCCTGCGTCTTGTTACCGCACAAGGCGGTCCGGCGCGCTCAAAAGGCCCGTTTCTTGCGTTTAACATTCTTTCCGCGGGGCTTGACGCTTTTGTTACCCACATGACCAACAAGATGAAAGGTAAGCTTCCAGGCGATTCATATAAACTGTGGGTAGATATTGCCGCGCTTTTCTACGACAGGCTGTATAAAGTGGATTATATAAATGTCAAGGCGTTTAATGATAAAGGAAAAGAAGTTAATTCGTTCCGTGAGAAATTGCTTCTGCTTGCGGTGGGCGCATCTGGTTACCGAACATATGGCTCAGGAAATAAAATCCTTCCAGACGGGCGAAATGTATGCGCCGTTAAACAAATGCCACTGTTACGCAAGATTGCTCTGAAAGACCTTTTTGGTACGGGAGAGCACATAGACAAACCGGAGTCAATTTTGTTCAATGCTCACAAAGTAGAATTTTCCTCGATTTATCCTCTGCTTGCCCAAATGGACGGGGAAGCCGTGCTTCTTGAACGGGATGATTTTCCTGCGTCGATTGAACTGACAGAGCCGCTTATACCGCTGTTGAAAATAAGAAAAAACGTCTGATATAGTTGATTAAAACAAAATTATATAATAGAATTGTGATGTCCGAAAAGTTTGAAAAACTTATTCAGACACCTTCTATAGCATCGTATTTTCGTAATAGTTTGTAGAAACATGAGAGAATACAAGGCTTGTGAGACAACCAACTCGAACCGAAGGTTCGCAGTTGTCGAACAAGTCCAATGACCCAAGGAGAAATGACTTATGATTAGTTTAACAAAAGACATGGAAACAGGCGTTGAAAAAATTGATTTACAGCACAAGGAATTAATAAACAGAATTAACAGTTTAGTGGCAATAGGGGAAAGAGCCGCTTCTAAGGAAGAAACTCAGAAAACTATTGATTATTTGGGTGAATATGTTGTAAAACATTTCAGCGATGAGGAAGAACTACAGGTTAAAAGTAAATATCCTAAATATCCAGAACACAAGAAATTACATACTTCTTTTATAGATGATTATACCAAATTACAAAAAGAATTCGCGGAAAATGGCAATTCCATGGATTTTACAATGAAGCTTAATAACTCATTGATCGTCTGGATTGTAAAACACATAAAAGGCAATGATACCGAGTTTGGCAGATATTACAAAGCGCAAGGCTTATAGCCTGGCTTTTAAGTCCAGCTCGCAAATTATTCTTCGGTCAGATAGTCAATTTGCCCGCTACCGAGCGCCTGCAAGATACGCCGCTTAACGTCTCCTGAATCTTTGCCGCCTATAAAATCAGCGATACGGTTTCGCATATCGCGGCGTTTTGAATTTTGTCCGTAGGGGCAGGTGCAGGCGTTTTTTAAAATGTTTTGTTCGGTGGCGCAGGCGATAACCTGTTTTTCTTCCAGCAAGGCAAGAGGACGGATAAGGCTTACGGGATATTTCCTGTATTTTAGCAGTACGGGCATTGCGAGTAACGTACCTTTGGCGCACATATTCATAAAAAAAGTTTCGACAATGTCGTCCAGATGATGCCCAAGCGCGATTTTATTAAAACCGTTTTCCGCCGCGTACTTTAACAATTCCGTCCGCCGCTGTGTGGAACACCAGTAACAATTCATTTTCTCGCCTTCTTTCAACCTGCCGATGACTGGAACAAAAAGGTCGTTAAATGGAATTTCCCATTCTTCCAGCCTTTTACAAAGGGCGGATTTTTTACAGCAGGCGCAAAAGTCGGTGGAAATGTGCAGGGCAGAAAGTTCGTAGTTAAATTTTAACGCGGGGCGGATCGAAGAAAGCGCCCAAGCCAGAACGCTTGAATCCTTGCCGCCCGAAACTGCGATAAGAATGCGGTCACCTTCGTTTATAAGTGAACGCTCCATTATAGTTTTTACGACAAGTTTTTTAACTTGTTCACCCGCGCCCGTTTTGCGGAAAAATCTGCCGCCCATCATAACTCCGTAATGTCGCGTAATACAAGGCTTGCGAGATAGAGCCCCGCTGTCGCCGTAACTGTAACAACGCTTCCGTTTACATGTTTAACGCCGTTAGCGGGCGCGGAGTTTTCGGCGCGAATGGGTTTTTCTGCGCTGTAAACTACGGTAAAATCCGAAAAAAAACCGCGTTTTCTAAGACCCTGACGAACAAGCCGCGCCAGAGGGCAATTTGTAGTTTTCCAAAACGGCGCGATGCGTATCATAGACGGGTCCATTTTAAGCGCCATTCCCATCGAAGAAAAGAGGGAAACTCCCGCGCTACAGACGGTTTCTATCAGATCAAGTTTATGGTTGAGCGAGTCTATGGCGTCTATCACATAATCCGCGCTTTCAATATCAAATAGATTTGCTTTTTCACGGCGAAAAAGTTCGTTCCACGCGGTAATTTCGCAATCAGGATTAATTTCCAGAAGCTGTTTTTTCAATGTCTGCGCTTTAGGCTGTCCGATAGTGAGGGTAGTCGCCTCCGACTGCCTGTTGATATTGGAATCGCAAACAGCATCCGAATCGATAATGCCGATTTTTCCTATTCCCGAGCGGACAAGGGCTTGCGCCGCCCAGCTTCCAACGCCGCCTAGTCCGAAGACAAGAACTTTTGTATTTTTTAATTTTTCCAGTCCTTTCTTGCCCGTGATTAACTCTAAACGTTGAAAAATATGCCCGTTATCTGCCGGTTTTGCAAGCGCCGTTCCTTTTTCTTTTCTTTGCAGAAAACGCTCTTCTTCTGAAAAAATACATCCGCAGTATTTTTGCATATAACACCCATTCACGCGGGCTTGCGTCTGCCCCTCGCGGAAAAACGGGCGGAAATCCTTGTATAAAAATTCAACTCCGTATTTTTCCGCGGTCTGTTCGCCGATACGCCTGATCGCGTCATGATCCTGATACGGGCTTACAAGCAAACTCGTAGTAAAGGCAGTATATCCATCTTGCGCCGCGTTAAAAGCTGTCTTTTCAAGGCGAAGCGTATAACATTTAAGACAACGTCCGTTGTTTTCTGGCATAACTTCGCTTAAAAAAGTTTTAAGCCCGTATTCATCTATCATCTTTAATTTTAAACCTTCGTTATCCGCGAATTTTATCAAACTTCTGCGGCGGAGCGAATATTCGCCGTACGGGTGAATATTAGGATTATACCAAAAGATATCAGGCTGTATTCCTTCTCCGAGAAAGGCGGGCAGGCATGAGGTACAGCACGGCGCGCAACAGGCATGAAGAAGCAGTTTCATAAATATTTTTCGACGGCGGCCGCAAGCTGATCGCCGCAGGATGTTTTTTTGTTTCCACAGCGCACGCCTTTCAATCTTTTTACGGCTTCCGCCGCGTCCATTCCCTCAAGCAATTTGCCGATAGCTTTAAGGTTCCCGTCACAGCCGTTTTCAAATGATACGGAATATAATTTTCCGTCTTCAATTTTAAAGCGGACTTTTGTTGAGCAGGTTCCGTTTGTTATATATTCGTACATACCACATTATATGCCGTAAAAGCGGCGTTTGCTACCCTGTTGCGGAGTTTAACGCGCGTACAGGCAAATATTTTTTATTTAATGAAGTTTTTCAAACTTGAAATTTATTTGCAAGCGGGTTTAATACCTCTACGTGTTCTCGCGTGCTGTACCTTTTTTGCGGTTTTATGCTGGCTGGAATTTTGTATTCAATCCGCATAAAATCCATACCTTATGGAACGACGATACCATGCCGTACTCGTTACCGAATGTACGCGCATATCTTTGGTAAGAGCATGCACTTTGCGGCGGGTTCGTCATTCCGCTCCTGAATTTTCCAGTATTTTAATAATATCAAAAAAATTTCTATTTAGGGCGTGCGCCAATGGGGTAACTCCGTCTTTATCAGGCAAATTTACGTCCGCGCCGGCGTCAACCAAAAGACGCACAACCTCCGTATGCCGCTTTCCTCCGTCGCCTAATATAACCGCCTCAAGCAACGCTGTCCAACCCAGCCTGTTAATATGATTGATGCGAATGGCCGTCTTTAAAAGTTCCCTTATAATTTCAACGTGTCCCCGGTCGGCGGCGCGAATTAAACCTGTTCCGTTGTAACTGTCCGTACAATGGACATCCGCTCCGGCTTTGAGCGTTTTTGTCAGCAGTTCTGTATATCCTTCGGATGTTGAGATCAGATAGGCGCTTTGCAGAGTATTGTCTTTCATATTGACATCCGCTCCGGCAGTAATCAACAAGTCGGCAATCTCAAGATGATTATTATAAGCGGCGGCGACAAGAGCGCACCTGCCTTCTTTGTCCTGCGCGTGAATATAAATGTCTTTCTTCAATAATGATTTGACGGTTTCAATATCCCCTTTTTCTGAGCTGATTATTAACTGTAGATCATTTTTATTTCTTGATTGCCCTGAATAAATTGTTTCTGCCATTTTAATTAAACTCCCTGTTTATAATATATTTGCATAACTGGTTTCTCTTATTTTATGTTGAAAAATACCCGGTATAAAGCTAACCGCCGTGTCATATCTGTCAGATGAACGTGGAAAAAATGCAAAACTTATTTAACAATTAGCCGGATTGTTAGACAAGTCTATTATTTAGCATATAAGATGATATGTCAACTGCGTTCTTAAGCATAGTTTGTATGTAATCAGGCGCGGATACGGGGTGGTTAAGTTTTAAAAATATTCTATATCGTCTAATGTCAGAGTTGTAACCATGCCGTCAAAGCAGTTACAGTACTGTTATGCGATATATCATTATCCTTTGTTTTCTTTCTTTAGCCTTCTTTGTCTTTTTGTGTATATCTCTGTACCCTATAAAGAATTATAAAATAATAGACTTGTTTAATAACCACTTAAACAAGTCCAATACCACAAATTAATCTCATCCTTAAGCAAATGGCGATTGCAACAGTGACAACGATAAGGATATGACATACATCTGAATATTTTTATCCTGCCATTGATATGTTCAATGATAACCCGCCGTTTTGCCTTGACAAATTATAAACAATATATTAAAATAAATATATAGAATAAAATTATGAAGGGAATACGTGTTTTTCTGTTTTTTATTATGGTACTTATTGTACTTGTTGCTTGTAGTAATAAAGAAGAAACCATCAAGAAAGACAAAAAAAGCATCAATGCTATAGTAGGAGAATCTTCAAAAAATAAAGAAGTCATCAACACAATTATTAAAGAACCGTCACCATCCCCCATAAGTTTAATTGATAAACTAAATCTATTTTCCGAAAAAACGTTTGACGGCCATGAAGTATTTTTATCTGATAAAATTACGGAATATGAGAATAATTATTTATATTTTTATGGAAAAACAGAGGATGAAATTGTAAAAAGATTTGGTAATCAATATGAAATAAAAGATGAGAGTGACTTTTATAGCACATATGGTTATAAATCAGTTAAAAAAATAATATATCCCGGAATGGAATTTGATATTCTCAAAAGTGACCGTGTTTTGAAATTAGTTGTTTGGCAGGCAGGTTTAAAATATTACGGTGATATTAAAATTGGCTGTGATTTGGATGTAATTATCAAACAACTGGGGAAACCAAATCGTCAAAGAGAACTATTAGATAATTATTTATGGTATGATGTGGCAGGAAATTTTCAGATAGTATTTGAAATAGACGAAAATTTTGCATTGAAAGAAATTGCGGTTTATGAAGACCTGATATAAAAAGGCAAAACGGTATATAACGAGGTTGCAGAAAAACTGTTTTTGAACAAAAAAGCTATTGAAAAACCATTGATTTTGGGCGTTTTGGGGCTAATTTTAGGCATATTTTGAAGTCATTTTTTTAGAAACTATG
>JAITUY010000030.1 GCA_031286095.1 Treponema sp.
CGCGGAATTTGAAGCTGACAGGATTTTTTTCAGGATCATAAGCTTCTTTTTCCGAATTGAACGTACCGCCGATGTTGGGGTGAACGGAATAGTAGCGCAGATTCAGTCCAAAGCCGTCACATAATAAATACGCGCATTCGTCCAGAAACTGGTTAATGTTTTCTATTAAGTCGTTGTAACTGCCCAAAAAACCGCCCCTGTTGTTAAGTGACGCGCAAATACGCTCTACGCTTAAATAAGCTTCGCTGTTAGTCCTGGCTATATACCTGCCTTCCGAATCCGGAAGATGATTGTGATACAGCTTGACCCGTATTCGATGAAGTACATCATCGATATTATTTTTGATTCCCATAATGGAACCTCCATTAGTCCGACCGCAGCCGGGATCATGCGGTAAGACCGGATACAGACGCACAAGCGTCCATATATAAAATACGAAAAAATAATTCAAACGACAAGGAAATTCGCGCTTTTTTCTTAATAAAAATTTCCCAGTCTGGGAAATAAATGCTACTCAGTCTGGGAAATAAAAGTTTACAAGGATGCTAATTCAGATACTTTATGGTAATCTGCCTTAAAGAATGTTCAATAAGATATATACCATTTTACAAAAATTGTACAAATATGGTAAAATAATAACTATCTTAAGAAAAATCTTGGCAAATAAAAGAATAATAAGGTCAAAAATGAAAAATATTAAATATTCTATAATGGTTCTGGTATTCGCTTCAGTAGTAATTCTGGCACAAGCCCAACAATCTGAATTTCAAGGAACTTGGATTGAAGAAGGGACACGTGGTAAGAGCTTGCAAGAAAGATTAGAAATATCAGAAAATCGCTGGACGTTTTTTATAAATAATGATGTTCAAGCGGCAGGAACAGCTAAATTTTCGGCTGGACGCGCTGAATTATTGCTTGCAAACGGAAGTGCCTATTTTGATCTTACACTTCTAGCGCCAGGTCTTATCCAGCAACCTCCAACTTGGTCGGCTGGTTTATACCGTTTCAGGCGTATTACAAGAGATTTTATTGAAATTAAAGTTTATTTGCAAAGCTGGCGTTAATTTTTTAATAAAATGAAAATAGGCTTAAATAATTTTATTGTTGAATTACATGAGCATCAGATTGAATGGGAACAAAATGCAAACGAAACTATTGAATGTTTTAGAAATATGTTTGGGAATTTAATTGTCGCTGTAGAACATATTGGAAGCACATCAATAAAAACTATAAAAGCTAAACCGGTTATAGATTTAGTTGTAGGTATTAAAGATTTCAATAAATTAGATGAAATAATGGAAAAAATGGAAATTAGCGGTTTAAAATATTGTCCAAAAAGAGACGGGCCGGAATCCAGAATGTTTGTAATAGGCGATCTTAATGGGATTTTGACGCACATTATTCATTTAGTTGAATATAACGGAAATGAATGGAATAATAAAATAAACTTTAGGGATTATATGAATAATAATATTGAAAAGGCAAAAGAATATGAAAGTATAAAAATAAAGTCAATGAAAAACAATGAAAATAATGTTTCAAATTATCATAAAAGTAAAGAACAATTTATTATTGAAAAAATTAAAGAAGCGAATAATTGGAGGAAGGAAGTAACGAATAAATAAAATACCGTATAATTGGCTTGTTCGATAACGGCGAACCTTTGGTTCTAGTAGGTTACCGAACAAGTCTTACATTTTTTCGGGCTATAAAACCGCGAACGCAGATTTTAGCCCGAAAAGCCCGACAAAATGCTTTTTAATGGTATACTAAAACTTGAACGCTATCCCGATGTCAAATAAACTGAAAGAAGAATATCCCCCTTCCGCCCAAAAACCAAACCAGTCATTCAAAAAGTACCGGGCTCCGACATTCACGCCAAATAAAGGGGCTCCGCCCTGATCAAAATGAATTATCCAGCCGGCTGTGCTAACCGCGTAAGTATCCAGTTTCTCGATACCCCAGTTAAAATGGTAACCAAAACGACCGCCGACTGAAAGGTGATGATAATGACTGCCAAATCCCCAATAACTGGCAACGCCCCCGATAAAAAACGGAAGTTTTTTATCTCCTATCCCGATGTTGCCGTCAAGACTAAAACGGGTTGCCGGAAAATATGAACCTCTGTCCATATTACCTGGGACATATAAACCAATTCCAATATTAGTTATTATAGTTCCCTCTTTCATACAAGCAGGATACTTGGTAAGGTCTTGCGGTTCCCACGCAAAAACAACTACCCCGGCAAAAACTAAAAATAAAATAAATAATAATTTCTTCATAATGATAAAAAATTACATTTTTTATTCGTATACGTCAACCCCTTCCTTTCGTTTTAAGAAACCGCAAGCCCAGTATGTAAAAGGCGTTACCGCCGCTTCTATCCCGCATTTTAAAATATAATTTGTTATTACAAGAGATAGAAAAATTTCCCATGGGAAAACTCCAGCGGCGCTGGCTATCAGTACGAAAATCACCGTATCCAGCAATTCGCCTGCCAAAGTGGAACCGATAGTCCGCACCCAAAGCATACGCCCCTTCATTAACGTCTTTAGTTTTGAAAGAACCAGTGAATTGGATAACTCTCCGGCAAGATACGCAGAAAGGCTGGCAAGCACTATTCCGCCTCTGCTCATTCCGCCAAGGATGGCATTGAACGCCGCGTTTCCGCCTGTTTCGGCAGACCACCCTTCTTCCGGCGGCAGTATTCCAAGCACAAAGAAAACCAGCGCGGTCAAAACCATTACCGCAAACCCAGTCAGAATAACGCGCCGCGCCGTCTTGAATCCGTAAACTTCGGTCAGTACATCGCCAAGCACATATACAAAAGGAAACAAAAGAGTGCCGCCGTCAAAAGCAAGCGGAATTGAAAAAATAGAAATTCCCACATCGACAATTTTCGCCGAAGACGCGATGTTGCTGACAACAAGGATCGAGACAAAAAACGCCGCTATGAGATCAAGGTATTTAAACGAAACCGTCTGGCCTTTTATGCCCACTTAATGAATCCAGCGCGGTATGGATGAACAAGCGCGTCATGCTTGGGCAGGATACGCACCGTGTGTCCCTGCATTCCAGTATCAATGCACTCTACGCGAACCTGATACAAATTGAGAGACCCCTCATTCTTAATCCACTTCATTTCGGTTTTTGAGGCGTTGGCAATTTCCTTGTTCTGGCTGGACACCGTGCCGTGGTAAAGTTCCACCTGCACTTCATCGGGCAAAACATTGCCAAGATCGATATATGCGGTAACGGTAAGTGTGTCCCCCCGGTGCATAACCGGTTTGGCGTTGGATTCCAGTTTGGCTATTTTCAGATTACCCCACGATTGCTGAAGTTTATTGAAGTATGCCGCCAGAGATTTGGCTTCGGCATACCCGTCCTTGCTGAAACGGCGGTAGTTTTTAAGCGCCGGAAAATAAAACTGATTCGAGTAATCCATCAGCATACGGTGGCATGACATAGACTGACCTATCTGCTTCATGCACTCTTTCATCAATTTTATCCATTCACGCGGAAGACCATCGCGCCCTCTGTCGTAGAACAGGGGAATAATCTCCCTTTCCAAAAGATCGTATAGCGCTTTGCTTTCAATGTCGTCCTGAAGGTTATCATCATGATACTGCTCGCCATGTCCTATTGCCCACCCTACTTCGGGGCAGTACGCTTCGTCCCACCAGCCGTCCAGAATTGAACAGTTAAGAACTCCGTTCATCGCGGCTTTCATTCCGCTTGTACCGGACGCTTCCATCGGTCTGCGCGGAGTATTAAGCCACACGTCCCCGCCGGAAGTTAAATATTTGGCGACATTCATGTCATAATTTTCTACAAACACGATACGGCTTGTTACATCGTACTTTTCCGCAAAGTGAACTATCTCGCGGATAAGCTCTTTGCCCGGCATATCATGCGGGTGAGCTTTTCCCGCGAAAATCAACTGAACGGGGCGATCGCGGTCCCTTACCAGCCTCAGAAGGCGCTCAGGGTCGCGCAGAAGCAAGTTGCCGCGTTTATAAGTGGCAAACCGCCGCGCAAAACAAAGAGTCAGCGCATAGGGAGAAAGCGCGTCTTCCGCCTGACGTATGCGTCCGGCTCCCGTGCGCACATACTGCGCGTTGATACGCTCGCGCACAAAGGCAACAAGCCTTTCGCGTCTGCGTTCATGGGTGCGCCACAATTCTTCGTCAGAGATACGGTCCATGCGTTCCCAAATTTTCAAATCGGTAGGCTTGTCAACAAAACCAGGACCAAAGTACCTGTCCAGAAGGTCCATCATTCCGCTGGAAATCCATGTTCTTGGGTGTACGCCGTTGGTAACGTGTCCTATTGGAATTTCATCGATCGGCAGTCCCGGCCAAATTCCTTTCCACATATCGCGGGAAACTACCCCATGCAATTTCGCAACGCCGTTGGCGTAAGCCGCCATTTTCAGCGCAAGAACCGTCATACAAAAAGTTTCACGCTCGTCGCCGGTATAAATCCTGCCAAGACCCAAAAAGTCCTTCCATGAAATTCCCAAAACCTGCGGCCATGAACGGAAATATTTTTCCATCATCGCTATTTCAAAACGTTCATTCCCAGCCGGAACAGGCGTGTGAGTGGTAAAAATATTTGTCGGCCAAACCGCTTCCCGCGCTTCCTCAAAAGTGAAGCCTCTTTCTTCCATTATTTCGCGGACTCTTTCAAGCCCCAGAAACGCCGCGTGTCCCTCGTTCATGTGGGTAGCCGCTGGGTTAATTCCCAAAGCGCGCAAGGCGCGAATGCCGCCGATACCCAAAAGGACTTCCTGTTGCATTCTGGTTTCTTTGTCCCCGCCGTAAAGAGAAGCGGTAATATTGCGAAGGTCTTGTGAATTTTCCTCGATATTTGTGTCTAGCAGATAAAGTGAAGAACGGCCGACTTTCGCTTCCCAAATTTGGGCTACAGCCTGCCGTCCCGCCAAGTCTACAGTAATTTTCAGGGGCTGACCGTCTTTGCCGTTTTTCCTTTCTACCGGCATATTGTACCAGTCATTTTCAGGATAGCTTTCCTGCTGGAAGCCATCCGCATTCAGCATCTGAGTAAAATAACCCTGCCGGTACAAAAGCCCGATACCTACAAGCGGCAGACCCATGTCCGAAGACGTTTTCATGTGATCCCCGGAGAGAATTCCCAAACCGCCCGAATAAATGGGAAGGGACACGTCCATGCCGTATTCCATAGAAAAATACGCCACTACGTCTTTATGGCTTCCGCGATACCATGTTTCGCCTTTTTTATACCGCTGAAACCGGTCATAAACTTCTTTCAGAGCCGCCAGATAGGAATCGTCCTTGGCGGTTTGCGCAAGTTTTTCCTGGCTTACCATGCCCAAAGTCCTCATGGGGCTTTGTTGTGACTTAAGCCATGTATCATAATCCAGTCTGATAAACAGCTGAATCGCGTCATAGTTCCATGAAAGCCATAAATTACATGCTATCTCTTCCAACGGTTTAAGCGCTGGGGGCAGTTTTGGCTTGACTGTATATGTAGATATATTCATAAATACTAATTTATGGCTAGAATTACTTTATGTCAACCCAAAAACCCAAAATTACGCCAGAAAAGACAGCTGTAATAATATACGGTGCGGTAATAACGCGGCAAAAAATGAAAATTCAGCTAAAAACAGTCAATATAAGTGAAATTCATTGTTTTTTAATATACATTTTCATAAAAAACATGCAAAAACAGTTGATATTATACAAGTTTGTATATATATTATAGTTGGGTATGTGTCTGCAAAAAAGCGCCAAAATCTTTCTCTTTTTAGCCGCCCTCGCGGTACTTGGCGGGTGCGGACCGCTGGATTCTATTATTCCATCTCCGGGAACTTACAAGATAAACGCGAAAGTAAATGAAACTTCCCTTGATGATTTTTCTATAATAACCTCAAAAGACAAAATACTGCCCTTCTTTGAAGACCCTGTTTCCGAAGACCCGGATATTACAGAGCTTGTCGTCTTTTTAAAAGACTCAAGGGGTCTGCTTACGGGGTATAAAGTAACATACAGCATTACCTATACTAGTGAAAATAACAACAATGAAGAAGGGCAAACGTTACAGTCCGAACGGGATAATTCAAAAACTGAAAAACAAGGTGAAGCTACTATAGATAAATCCGGTGAAAACAAAGAAGACAAGTCATCGGCGGACGAAAAGTCTGATAAAGAAAAAAAAGACGCAATTGCCGAAACAGACCCATTGGAAAAAATTGAGCATATTAAAAAAGATAATGAGATAATTTTCCCGGTAAAAAGTCTGGATGACGCTTTGCCATTTATTCCTTTGCCGTCCGATTTACCAATCGGAAAATATACGCTGGTTTATCAGGTAATGGGTAAAAATACAATTCTTTTCAAAACAGAAAAATTTTTATTCTACCTTGCCGACTCGGAATTTTTTTTTGAGGGCATTCAGGTACACTTGCCGGGGATTGCCGAAAGTTCTCAGTTTATTCAAAACGGAAATATCATTCTTTTAGATATTAAACTGGATTTTGACAGCCGGCTGGAGCCTTATATTGTCTGGTATAATGGAAAAAAAATAATTGACGAAGGCAGTTATTCCGATGGAACGGGAAAATTGCTTTGGAAAGCGCCTGAACAGAACGGATTTGTTTCATTGCGCGCCGAAGTGTTTCCTTCATGGGATAGGACAGGGCTTGCGGGGTCTCAAAAAGGAATTTCCCTCCTTGTTTCTTCAAAAGAAGTTGATATGCATCTTCTTCCAGCGGATACGCCGAATCTTGTACAATTGTATACCTTTGAAGGCGATTTAAACGAATCGTTATCAAAAAACTCTGAAAAACTGGTTATAAAGCCGGCGGGAGAAAACAAGCTTAACTGGTTGCCGTCTAACGGAACTTACGGTCTTGCTTCCGGTTTTGACAACGCATACACCCTGCCTATTGTTTCTTTCTCAAACGACGAAAACGAGAGCTGGCAAATTATTTCACGTTTTAACCCTGTAAACGAAGGGGAGATTTTTTCCGTTCAATTCGGACCTGCTTTTAACATAACAATGACGCTGAGTAAAAAAGAATCAAGCCTTGTTTTAACGCTGGCTGACACTGTCAAAACTTATTCGGAAGTTTTAAATTTGCCCGGTGAAAAAGATTCGTTTGTTACCGCTTCTGTTAAATTTTTTACTCAATCAGGAAAATTATACTCAAAATTAGATTTGGAAAAACCGGTTTTAGAAAAAAATCAAAATGAACAGGTTGTAAACCCAATCAGCATAGAAGCGCATCTTGATAAAGAATTTATAATTACCCTTGGACAGCAGTCAAAAAACCTCGCTGACAACGCGCAAACCCCCGCGGTTCAAAAACAGGCGTTTACGGCGCTTTGGGACGAACTGGCTATTCTCCGCCTTCCGCTGACTGTTGAAGTTAAAACTGTCAAAAACAACAACAGAGAAGTAGCTTTTGAAGAGATTAACGGGGGGGGGGGTAGACTTATAACAGCAAGCCTGCCGGAAACAACTGATGCCAAAATCCCCGGTAACTATTTAAGCTTATCAGAATAAATAATTCTCAATATGAAAAAAAAAGTATCACCGGCTATTTTTTTATTTTGCACGCTAATTTTTTGCGCATGCTCTGTCAGGGGAAAGAACTCCCCCCTTATTATTGTTCCCGAATTACAGAACCGGCCTGAAACCAGTAATTTAATCGGCATTGACGATATAACAGAAACTCAGGGCGGAACGGGAAACGCAAATCTTCCTGCTTGGCTTTTAATCTTTAATGGCGGCGGAATTAACGCTCTCGAAGGAATGGAGCAATATCACGGAAAATATTGTTTTGTCGGAAGAAATGAAAGTATAAATTTTTCAGCGTTAAGTAAATGGGCGGAGATTTATTCTGAAACTCCGGCTTTTACCAGACTGGTAGCGGCAAGAATTGAAAAGAGACTGACTTCCGGCGCGGAATTATATCCTGATGATGAATACGGCGCTTTTTATGAAATATTTATCAAGAAAGCGTTTGACGCCGAATATCCGGGCGCGTCAACACAAGGCACTTATTGGATAAAAAAAATAGTATCGCCTGAAACAAGCGAACTTCAATACACCTATGAATTTTTTGTGCTTATCAGTATAGACAAGACAGTCATACAGGATATTATAAAGAAGATGATAGAGGAAACGCGCACGGCTGTTACTCCTACCCGCGCCCAAAATAACGCGATCGGAAACATACAACTGCATTTTTTTGAGGGGTTTTAATATTGCGCGGCAATAACAGTTACAGTGATGATTCTCCCATCGCCGCTTTTGCGACTACCCCCGGCGGCGCTCTTACATTGATCCGCTGTTCTGGCAAGGGCGCGATAGAAATAGCGGGGGCCGTTTTTTCGCCGCCTCTTGCGTCAGCGCCCGCAAACACCGTTATTCACGGCTGGATAGTTTCGGCTAACGAAAAAGTTGACGAGGTTCTTGTTTCGGTTTTCCGCGCCCCGAAAAGTTACACGGGCGAGGACAGCCTAGACATTTCTTGCCACGGCGGCACTACTGCTGGAAAAGCGGTAATGTCCGCGTTAAAGACGGCTGGTTTCCGAGACGCATTACCCGGTGAATTTACATTCCGCGCTTTCATGAACGGCAAACTTGATCTTACAAAAGCAGAATCCGTTATGGAACTGGTTTCCGCAAAAACCGAAATTAGCAGACGGCGCGCCGTGTCGCGTCTTTCAGGCTCTCTAAAAACAGAAATCGGCGAGATTAAAAAATTACTGGTGCAGGTTCTTTCCGGCGCGGAGATTTATCTTGACTATTCGGAAGATGAAATCGGCGCGGACGCTGACGAAGACGCAGGCAGACTTCCCTATCGTAACATCGCGCTTGAGGCTTTATTGCGTCTGAAAAAACTGTCCGCTTCGTGGCAGATTGAGCGCGTCTATCAAGAAGGGATAACACTGGTTATCGCGGGTTGTCCCAATTCAGGCAAGTCCAGTCTTTTTAACGCCATGTTAAAAGAAGACCGTTCTATTGTTACGGAAATTCCCGGTACTACCCGCGACTGGATAGAGGCGTGGGTTTCTATCGAGGGAATACCCGTCCGCCTTGTCGATACGGCGGGGTTACGCGAAACAGGCGATTCTGTGGAAAAAATCGGAGTTGAGCGTAGCCGCAAATTATTGGAAGAAAGCGACATCGTTCTTTATTTAATTGACGGTACGCAGGGTTTAACAAACGACGACAAGAATTTTACCGCAAAAAACGGCAGATGCATTTTTGTATGGAACAAGAACGACATTGCCCCTATGCCGGATTCTTTCAACGCCGAGGGTAAAATTCCAATTTGTGTCAGCGCGAAAACAGGCGGCGGTCTTGATGGACTTTACACCGCGATTACTTCGGTTATTTTACAGCAGGTTTTATCAAATAATGAACACGAAGAATTATCCGCCGGCGTCGGCACAGTACGGCAGAAAAACCTTGTAGACGACGCTATTTGCGCGCTGGAAGAATCGCTTGCGCTTGCGGAGAGAGAGGAACCGCTGGACTTAATCGCGCCGTTGTTAAGATCGGCGGTCAACTCGCTTGGCGAGATCACTGGGGAAGTTTCCACAGCCGATGTTCTGGAAGAAATGTTTAGCCGTTTTTGCGTGGGGAAATAACAATGGATTACGATACTATCGTCATTGGCGGAGGGCATGCGGGAATTGAGGCGTCTCTTGCGGTAAGCAGGCTTGGGTTTTCAACCCTTCTTATCACGCAAAACCCTGACAGGATTGGGACGCTCTCCTGCAACCCCGCGATTGGCGGTCTTTCAAAAGGAAACCTTGTGCGCGAAGTGGACGCTCTCGGCGGAGAGATGGGCAGACTGACGGACGCGACAATGATCCAGTACCGCGTACTTAACCGTTCGCGTGGACCTGCGGTACAAGCGCCCCGCGCGCAGGCGGACAAACACGCTTATCCCTCCGCGGCGCGGCGTGTTCTCGAACAGCAAAAAAACCTTACGATTTTTATGGACACGGTTACGGATTTAATTATAGAGGGCGCAAATCCTCCCGCCGCAAAAGTTACCGGAGTAATTACAATGCGCGGACACCGCATAACGGCGCGCACCGTAATTCTAGCCGCCGGAACTTTTATGGAAGGAAAAATTTTTATCGGCGAATATGACGCGCAGAACGGGCGGCTTGGGGAACCTTCCGCTTTGGGGCTTGGCGCGTCCATGCGCCGTCTAGGGTTTCCTGTAGGAAGGTTGAAAACAGGCACTCCGGCGCGGCTTGCCGGAAACACAATTGATTATTCCGTTATGGAAAAACAGGAAAGCGAAGAAATGCGCCCGTTTTCTTTTTTTGCCACGTCTGACTCTGTAGCCGACAGACCGTCCCTGCCCTGCTGGGTTACATACACAAACACAAGGACGCACGAAATTATCAGGACGAACATCAGCCGTTCCCCGCTGTACGGCGGAAAAATCATTGGCACAGGGGCGCGTTACTGTCCTTCTATCGAAGACAAGGTAATGCGCTTTTCGCACCGCGAACGTCATCATGTTTTTATCGAACCGGAAGGGCTTTTAACCAACGAAATGTATATGAACGGCGCGTCCAGTTCCCTGCCCGAAGATGTGCAGAGCGATTTTATTCACAGCATAAAAGGGCTTGAACAGGCGCATATTGTCCGTCCCGGTTACGCGGTGGAATACGACTACATCGATCCTCTCGATCTTTTTCCGTCTTTGGAATCAAAGCGCCTGTCCGGTTTTTTCACAGCTGGGCAGACCAACGGTTCTTCCGGCTATGAAGAAGCCGCCGCCCAGGGAATAATCGCCGGTATCAACGCCGCGATGAAAATGCGCGGACAGCCTCCGTTTATACTCGGGCGCGCGGAGGCCTACATCGGCGTTCTGGTGGACGATCTTACCACGCTAGGAACAAAAGAGCCGTACCGTATGTTCACAAGCAGAGCCGAACACCGTCTTATGCTCCGCCACGACACGGCTGACACAAGGCTCACCCCGCGGGGGCGCGAGACCGGACTTGTAGACGACAGCCGCTGGGAGCGCTTTGTTGAAAAGACAAAAAAATTAGACGAAGTAAAAGAACTGATCGCTAAGCGAAAAGCGGATTCAGTTTCAGGTAACGCGAGGGACGAGGCTCTTGCCGGCTATCCCGCGGAATTGGTAGAACGCGCCCTGTTGGACAAAAAATACGAAGGCTACATCGAAAAGGAAATCCGCTTCGCCGCAAAAGCCGCCAAGATGGACGCAATCAAACTTGATCCCAGCACGGATTATTCCGCTATCAACGGTCTTTCCGCAGAGGCGAAGGAAAAACTTGTTTCCGTAAAACCGCTGAATGTAGGACAAGCGGCGCGAATCCCCGGCGTCAGGCAGGGAGACATCGCGCTGTTGATCATCAGAGCAAGAAAATAACTAAAAACTCAGGTTTTTACAGGTTTTATCTGTCAAATTTAAACGACCGTTTAAACTATACACTTTTTATTGAAAACATGAAACAAATGTTCTTTAAGATAATACTATGTTATTTAAATTTATGTCAAGAAAAATCACATAAAAATACAATAATTGACTAAAAAACTCCTAAATCCTTAACAAAGCCAAAAAAGCGGAAATTTGCCCGAAAACAGCAGAACTCCTTATAAGCATGTACAGAAAAAACGGTGGTTTTTTCTGTACATGCTATTTTTTTTA
>JAITUY010000031.1 GCA_031286095.1 Treponema sp.
GTTTTGTCGAACTTTCGGACTAAAGTCCGCGTTCGCAGGCTTATAGCCTGAAAAACCGCAAGACTTGTGAGACAACCAACTCGAACCGAAGGTTCGCAGTTGTCGAACAAGTCCATTAACAAAAATCTATCGTAAAGACCTCTGCGCCTTTGCGTCTCGCGCTTCTGCGAAGGATATTTCCCTTAAATCTTCAGCACGGACTTGTCGTAGTCTTCCGGCGGAATGTAGCCTAACAGCTGAATGCAGGTCGCCGCGATGGAGCTTATTCCTAAACCTTCATTTAAACTGTCTTTGGAATACTCGCCCTTGTATTCAGGATCGTATATGACGCAAGGGACGGGATTCAGACTGTGGCTTGTCTTGGATTTAGGTGTGCCGTCTGGTTTCATGGAAACTGCGCCTGTCTTTTTGTCATGCTCAAACATGTCGTCGCTGTTACCGTGGTCGGCTGTTATCACCATTACCGCGCCGGCTTCTTCAACGGTTTTAACGAGCCTGCCAAGCTGAATGTCCATCGCTTCCATTGAACACACAACCGCCTGATAAACGCCCGTGTGTCCTACCATGTCGCCGTTGGGATAATTGAGCCTTATAAAATCATATTTGCCCGAACCTACGGCGGCCATTACCTGATCCGTAATTTCAGCGCACTTCATCCACGGACGCTGTTCAAAGGGAAGAACGTCGCTTTTTATTTCAACATAGTCTTCAAGTTTTTCATCGAACTTGCCAGTGCGGTTTCCGTTGAAAAAATATGTAACATGTCCGTACTTTTGCGTCTCGGAAATAGCGAGCGTACGCACGCCGCTTCCTGCAAGATATTCGCCCATTGTGCGGTCAATCGAAGGGGGGCTGACAAGGTAGCGCTTTGGAACGTGCAGATCGCCGTCGTATTCCATCATTCCTGAATAGCACACTTTGGGGCGGCGTACGCGGTCGAATTTTGTAAAGTTGTCTTCTTCGAAAGCGGCTGTAATTTCCAGAGCGCGGTCTCCGCGGAAGTTAAAGTATATGACGGAATCACCGTCCTCAATAGTACCGATTGGCGACAGTTTGCCGTCTTTACCGTTTTCGACTATAACAAATTCTTTTAAGTCCTGATCTATAATGCCGGGAATTTCCTTGCGGTATGTTTCAACGGCCTCACGCGCTGAAGCAAACTGGCGGGCGTTTCCAAGCACATGAGTCTGCCAGCCGCGGTGTACCATTTCCCAGTCTGCGCCGTAACGGTCCATTGTGATCCACATACGGCCGCCGCCGGAACCAATCTTTGCATCAAAGCCGTCCGCGCTTAAATCCTTTAAAAATGTTTCAAAAGGCTCGACATATTCAAGGGCGCTTGTTTCGCCTACATCGCGTCCGTCGAAAAGAACGTGAACGCGGACGCGCTTAACGCCTTCTTTTTTTGCCTGAACAATCATCGCTTTTAAATGATCAATATGGCTGTGGACGTTGCCGTCCGAAAACAACCCGAGGAAGTGAAGGGTAGGCTCGCGTCCGGCAGTTCTTGCGCCGTTTTTTAAATTGGCGGTTATTTCTTTCCACGCAGTTCCCTCAAACATAGCGGCAGTCTCAATAGATTTTGACACTAGCGCCGCGCCCTGATTGAATACCCGTCCGCAACCCATCGCGTTATGGCCTACTTCGCTGTTGCCCATATCCTCGTCGGATGGCAGTCCTACGGCTGTCCCGTGCGCTTTTAGTTTTGTGTGGGGGCTTTTCGCAGTTATCGCGTTAAAGTTGTACATTTTGGAATCCGCGACAGCGTCGCCTTCCTTGTATTTTCCGTAACCTACGCCGTCCATGATGACCAGTACCACCGGTCCGCGCCGGCCTTTCCATGCAGGATTTTTTTTCAAAGCGTTCATAATTGCTCCTTAAATTTTAAAGACCTTATACGCTATAGCAAGCTTTTCACGGACAAGGTCGTTAATTATTTGTATTTGGTTTTTGTGAAATGCGGTTGACCGCTTACGCAAATATTCCATTAAATCATGCTCCAGTTCATTTAACGGAAAATAATCATGCGCAAGATCTGATTTTATACCCAGTTTTGCAAGGTCCGGTCCTAGATTAACGGGATTTTTGGTAACATAGTCATCCCAGTACACACATTCAGCATCCATCATTCCAGTTCCTTTTTCAACTTCAGTCATGATAATTTTCCCTTCTTAAAGCAACCGAAAAAAACGGTTTTGACACGACATGAAATACGTTCACGCCATTCTCTACAAATTCATTAAAGTTGTTTGGAAACTTCAGTTTCTGAACAACTTCATGTAAAAAACGCGGTTTTGTCGAACTTTCGGACTAAAGTCCGCGTTCGCAGGCTTATAGCCTGAAAAACCGCAAGACTTGTTCGACACCCAACTCGAACCGAAGGTTCGCAGTTGTCGAACAAGTCCATTATACAATATTTCAATAGGATTTGTCTTCAAATCAAAACCTATAAGCAGATATACTTTTTCGCGGTCTTGGAATTGCCTAATAGTTCGATAATTTCAAAAGCATGACGAATATCTGCTTCTGTAACCTCATGCTTTAAGGCTGATTCACGAAATCTGAATTGCAAATCCATAAACCAGAATACTCTTTAATTATAGAAAAAAACAAGTCCTGTGGGTGGTGTGTTTGTGTTTTTTCCATGCATTATTTTCCGCTTAAAATATAACACTTTTTATGGTGATTGAAACTGTTTTTCTCAATTTTGCTCTTTACCCGCCGAATTTAACGGAAATGACTTTCTCCAGAAATTCGTCAAGTAATTGTCTTATGTCGCTCTTGATTTCCTGACGTAGTTGCTCAAGTTCGTTGTTGGGAGAAAGATGATCTATAAACAGTTCGTATATTTCTATCTCCAGAGCGTTGGCGATGCGTTCCACAAGTTCCAGTGGGATAATTGCGGGAAATTTCTGTCATGCCGATGTGATAAGCGGACACGTTCACTTTTTCAGCAAATCGAGCTTGCGTAAAGCCGCTTTTTCGGCGGATTTTTTTTAAATTTTTAACAAAAATGTCCTGAAGACGCGCCATTTACGCGACTGTTATTTAAGAAGAAAAGCATAAAATGTGCCGTTGGCATATATTAAATGTCTTAATTGTTACCATTGTAAAACATGGTAACAGCAAAGGAGTTTTTATGAAAAACTTTACAAAATTGGCTGGAATTATCGTCTTTGTATCGGTAATTGGGTTTTCAATTGTGGTGTGCGGGGAACCCGTTCCTGCCACGACAGACGGAAATTAACCGTTAAAGGGTTTGGCAGTTATACGGGGGGTGTATATTGTTTGTGAAGAGGAAGCGGGCAAAAGCCCAAATCTTTGGACTGTGACAGCGGCTCTAACGGTATTGCCAAATGTCAAATTTCAGGCGGCGATGTTACGCTGTACGTCTGGGAACGTACCAATAAATATACCAGTTATAAAGGGAACGACGTAAATTATACGTTCACAGCATATATTTTTCCGGCTAAATATGATAATACGCCAGTCGCTACAGGAACTGTAACTGCCAGTTTTAGCAATGGAATTGGAACAGGGGCATTTACACCCAAAAATTAATGACGATTAGAAAATGTGCAAACGCCGCATAACGGAATTTAATCTGTTCCGCCACCGCGTTATAAATAAATTTCCACAGGCGTAAGTATGCCGTTTTGCGAGAATGCCCTGCGCAAAGAATCCGCGCGCTGTTCAAGGTACTTGGCTGGCAACGGCGAGGCTTTTGGGTCTTCGGGAGCGGGACGCGCTTTGCCGTAAATCTGTACTTTGCGTGTTCCGCTTGTTCCGTCTTTGTCATACGCCGCAAGCTGTAGAACCAGTTTTTCCCATGCCCGCTCTTCGTCGGGCGGAGGGCTGATACCGTCAACGGCGCAAAGCATTGTTTGAATTGTTACCTTCGCGCCGGAAACAAATTCCGTTATTTTTTCGGTAAGTTTTTCAAAGGGAAAAGGCGCGCGGTTTATTTTTTTATACCATTCGGGAGTTCCGGCGTCAAGTTTAAGCCAAATGTCAAAGGAAGGGTCTTTTGCGGCGTCCGATAAAAAGGAAAAAATTTGCGGCTGAAAAAGTCCCGCGCCGCTTGTGATGAGTACAAGCCGTGAAGACGGAACTAAAGTTGAACGTATGCCGTTTGCCAGTTTAAGCGCCGGAGGGAAAGCGGGGGAGAGCGATGGTTCTCCGTTGCCTGAAAAACAGATGTCTTTGACAGGCGTATTCTGCCGTACGGCGGAGGTAATTGCGTGGCGCAGATCGTCTTCCATTTGAGACAGCGAAAAATCAGCGTTAGACGAAAACTGAAAAACTTCGCAGTACGGACAGTCAAAGGGGCAAAATTTTTTATCTGGGAAAAGGTTCACCCCTACGGACAGACCGCCCGCCCTGCGCGAATAAACAGGATATACGATAACGCCCTTTTCCCTTTCGCGGTGGTTTTCTTCTGGAGCGATGGAAAGCGGCATTTAAATTTTTTCCAGCGGCTGTACATTAGGACAATCAAGAGAAACGGCTTTGACAATGGGGTTCGCCCATTTTACCGCATTTGTAATTACGCGCTGTACATGTTCATTGTGATAGGAAGGATATGTTTCGTGTCCGGGTTGAAAATAAAAAATTCTTCCGTTGTCGCGCTGAAACGTTACCCCGCTTCTGAAAACATTGCCGCCCTGAAACCAGCTTATAAAAACAGTTTGCAGGGGCGCGGGAATCCCAAACGGTTCGCCGTACATTTCCTCGCAGTCAAGCGCAAATTGTTCGGGGACTCCTTTTGCGATTGGGTGGGACGGCGAACAAGTCCATACTCGCGATCTTTCGTGCGCTTCTCTCCAGCTTAAAGAGCCGCTTGTTCCAAGAAGAAGCATAAAAGGTTTCGATTTGTGCGCCGAATGAAGAAAAATGATTCCCATTCCCCGCCGGACGCGCTCGACCACGCGGGAAGCAATCCTGTCGTCCAGATTGTCATGATACCTGTGTCCCCACCATATTAATACGTCTGTATTGTCAAGAACGGCGTCCGTCAATCCGTGTTCAGGCTCAAAAAAGAGCGCGGTTTTTGCGTTTATCCCGCCGTCTTTGTTAAGGAAGCCGGCTATTGTTACGTGCAAACCGTTTGGATAAATGTCCGCGACGGACTTTTCTTTCTGTTCGTCCCCGTACTCGTTCCAGACAGTAACATTGATTTTATTCATTTTAATCCTCAAAATAATAGGGTTTGCCAGTTTTGGCGGATATGTAGATGCCTTCCAGTATTTTTGTTACAACCGCCGCTTCTTCGGCTTGCACATACAATTTGCCCTCGCCACGTACCGCCTGCGCAAAAGTCCGCGCTTCAATATCGGCGTCTTTTTCTTTTGTTCCGTCAAAAAAAGCCACTCCGCCTGTTTTAAAATCGGGCTTGAATGTGTATTGCCTTCCGTTTTTCACGCCGTTAATAACAAGTTCCCCGATTGCGCTCATGTCCGCTCCGGCTTTTGTTCCGCAGAGCGTTGTAACCGCTTCTTTTACTTCCGTTGTGTTTAACGCCCAACTGCTTTGAAGGATAATCGTCGCGTTGTTTTTCATCACTATAAAGCCAAACGCTGAATCTTCTACAGTAAACTTTTCTGTGTCCCAATCGCCCCACGCGTTGCCTGTGTTTTTATCTTTGTTCAGTTTGTGGTAAGTTGTTCCCACAGCGTACAAAGGTTCGTAGTTGTTCATCATAAAAAGGGTAAGGTCCAGCGCGTGAGTTCCTATGTCAATTAAAGGTCCGCCGCCCTGTTTTTCCTCATCGAGAAAGACCCCCCATGTGGGAACCGCCCGCCTGCGGACAGCAGTCGCCTTGGCAAAATATATATCGCCTAAAATTCCGTTGTCGCATTCGGTTTTAAGAAAAAGACTGTCCGGCCTGAATCTGTTTTGATACCCGATTGTTAAAAGTTTTCCGCTTTTGTCGCGGGCAGAAATCATGGCTTTTGCTTCTTTATAATTTACCGCCATCGGTTTTTCGCACAATACGTGTTTTCCGGCGTTTAAGGCGGCGACAGTAATTTCACAATGAGAATTGTTAGGTGTCAATACAATAACGGCGTCAATATTTTCTTTGATAAGTTCACGGTAATCCTTGAATACTTTGCCTTTTCCATCGCTGTATTCCTTATTTGCTTTTTCCGCGCGTTCGGGAATTATATCGCAAAAGGCGGTTATTTCCACGTTGTCAAGTTTATTTATGGACGGCAGATGTTTGTTTTCCGCAATTCCCCCGCATCCGACAATCCCGTATTTAAGTTTTTGTCCCATTGTATTCCTCCGTGATATTTAGCATACTATAAAATGTAATGAGAGATCAAGAATTTTAACGAGGACAGGGGGAATAATTTTTTAAAAAGACATTACGCAGAAATGTTGAACCTTTGGTTCGCAGGCGCAGAGTTTTCGTACGATCACTCTTCCTGATATATAATATATTATCTTTAAATGAGAATCAAAAGGTAAATATAATGGACTTGTTCGACAACTGCGAACCTTCGGTTCGAGTTGGTTGTCTCATGTCAGCTACGCTGACCAGTCTTGCGGTTTTTCAGGCTATAAGCCTGCGAACGCGGACTTTAGTCCG
>JAITUY010000047.1 GCA_031286095.1 Treponema sp.
CGGACTAAAGTCCGCGTTCGCAGGCTTATAGCCTGAAAAACCGCAAGACTGGTCAGCGTAGCTGACATGAGACAACCAACTCGAACCGAAGGTTCGCAGTTGTCGAACAAGTCCATTAAAGAAATAAAATAGCGTTCAACTGCTAATTGCATAACAGGTCTGTAACTGCGCCGCGTACCAAAGGTACTGGTTTACGGTAACAGCAATTTAAAGTTTAATAAAATACTTAAGAAACATCGGAAAATTCATCATGCAAAGCTCGCGGAGAACTCAGAGAACGGGACTTAATTACCTTGTTGTGCGTCTACAATATGTTTTTTCTTATTTTCTTGAAGAAGAAGCATGAAAACAGCAATTGGCTTACGCATTACTTATAGCTCTCTGCGTCCTGCCACCCTCTGTGTGAGAATATTTAAAGGTAAGTTCAATATAGATTGGGGTTGAAATAGATAAACTTAAAATCGCTGTTACGGTAAAACCAACCATTGACAAAAAGCCAAGCCGCCGTTATATTATCCCTACATGGCCCCTTCGTCTATCGGTTAGGACATGAGATTCTCAATCTTAAAAGAGGAGTTCGATTCTCCTAGGGGCTAATTTGCAGACTGTTAGACTGTTACCGAACGACAGCTTTCATTTTCCTAGTGGCTAACCTAACAGCTCTCTTATTATCGAAGCCGTCGAATTATGATTAATCCTGACAATTTTTTGCTCACGCTCGTAACTTTCTTTTGAATCCGAGGCGTGGGCGGTATTAACCATCACATTACTGCCAAATTCCCTGCGCACGGTTCCGTCTGTAGCCTTGGTCGGGTCAGTAGAGCCTAAAACATCGCGTATCTTTTGAACAGCGTTCTCGCCCTCATAAACGATAATCATGCATTTTACCTGCCCGGGTTTTTTCATCTCTTCACCGGAATAAACTCCAGGACGTTTGCCGGACATAAATTCTATAATATCGTCGAACTGGCTTTTTGCGCATTGAGTCCCGAAATTCGTATTCAGGGCGTTTGTCATTTCCTGATTCAACTGTACCGCAAATTCTTTTTCCAAAAGTTCCTTCGCCTTTTTACCGAAATTTGCGGACAACTTTTCTTTAAGCACGTTTTCTACAGGCCCGTAAAAATCCAGCGCTTCCGAAAGCGAAAAATGATGGATTTTCATTCCGATAATGCGAAGTCCCGTACGGGAAAACATGTCGATAATCGCTCCCGGGCGCGATGAATTATGCGTCCAGTTATCGGGTTTTATTATAACAAGAGTCCTCTCTATTTTTGACGGGTCGGGATAAATCACGTTCTGAACGATATTTTCCTTTCCTTCCAGAAAACTCGCTATAAAACGCAAGTCTGTATTCGCTTCGTCCTGATGTCTTGGAGTAAGAACGGCGGGTTCAAAATACCGCACGTCGTTCGGGTCGCCCGCGTTAAAAATCAAATCCGAATAAGTGTCGCGGATTGTCTCGCCGGCAAGCGCGTCAACTTCCACATGCTGAGTGTACAAATGACCGCATACGTTCAAAAGTTTCTCGCAGGGGTTGTCCCCGCGGAACAGAAGAAAGAGCGTCCTGTGCGGTCTTCCGCCTGACGGACCAAAATACTGCTTTACATAATCGGCCAAAAGCACCAGCTGGTTGGAAGGGGCCCTTTCCCTGAGGGAAATTGAATATTTGTCGGCAAAATCCCGATCCGGCGCAAAAATCTGCGCTCCGGCAAGATCCAAATCGGTACGGGTAAGCAGGCGGGAAAGAACGCCGCCGGTTCTGCTTTTTGCAACGGTATAAGGGGTTACAAAAACATAAGATAAGCCTTTACTCATACCCAATAATACATTAAATTAGAAAGGAAAGCAATGGGCTTGTCTTTTTTGAAATGATAGAGTATCCGGCAACAAACTGGTGGTGTGCGAAAAGTAACCAATTTCTCGTACAGCCCAGTTGCCGAACAAGACCGATGAATAAAGAGAGGAATAATGTTAAAAGGAAGATCCCTTGTAGAACCTGAAGATTTTTCGCTTGCCGAAATGGACAGTCTTTTTTCATTGGCGGAAAAAATCGAAAAAGACGAAAAATATCTTCGTGACAGTTGCAGGGGCAAACTTTTAGCTACCTTATTTTTTGAGCCAAGCACCAGAACCCGTCTAAGTTTTGAGGCCGCTATGCTCCGTCTTGGGGGAAACTGTCTTGGCTTTGCCGATCCCGGTTCTAGTTCGGCGGCAAAGGGCGAAAGCCTTGCCGATACAATCCGCATGGCGTCAAGTTACGCGGACGCGATAGTCATGCGCAATCCAAAGGAAGGTTCGGCTCTTTTGGCGGCGCGCTATTCCTCGGTTCCTGTCATAAACGCCGGAGACGGGGGGCATCACCACCCTACCCAGACTTTGACAGACCTTCTTACCATAAGGCGGCTTTTGGGCAGTATCGAAAATATGACGGTCGGTTTTTGCGGCGATTTAAAATTCGGAAGAACCGTCCACTCTCTCGCAAAAGCGCTAGCCCGTTACGAGAAAATAAAAATGATTTTTATATCTCCCGAGGAACTTGTACTTCCCGAATATATAAAAAACATTCTGGAAAAACAAAACGTCGAATTCTGCGAAAGGGAAAAACTTGAAGAATCCATGCCGGAAATTGACGTGCTTTACATGACGAGGGTTCAGCGGGAAAGATTTTTTAACGAAAATGATTACATAAGGCTGAAAGACACGTACGTTCTTAACGCTGAAAAAATGCAGGCGGGCAAAAAAGATTTAATCGTTCTTCACCCTCTTCCAAGGGTAAACGAAATTTCCGTGGAAGTTGATACCGACAAGAGAGCCGCTTATTTCGCGCAGGCAAGATACGGAATGTTTGTCCGCATGGCTCTGTTATCCAGCGTACTGGGAGTGGTTTAAAATGCTTAATATAGAAGAGATAAAAAACGGAATAGTAATTGATCATATTAAAGCGGGGCTTGGAATCAGGATTTTCAACTGGCTGAAGCTGGATAAGGCTCCCTATACCGTAGCGTTTGTCTCCAACGCTTCGTCGTCATTATGCGGCAGAAAGGATATTATAAAAATAGACAACACTATCTCAATCAACCTTGATGTTTTAGGCTTAATCGATCCTAACATAACCGTAAACATTATAGAGAATGAGCGCGTAACAAAAAAAATAAAACTGCAGTTGCCTGAAAGGGTTGAAAACGTGCTAAAGTGCAAAAATCCGCGCTGTATAAGTTCTACAGAAAACTATATAACTCATGTTTTCCACCTTGAAAACCGCGATCTTCGCACTTATCGCTGTGAATACTGCGACGAAATAGTTTCCGCGGGGGAATTAAAGTGGTAATAAATACGCCCGCCGTAGATTTGCTGTTCGATGCCGTAGCGTCCAAAGGACATGTCTGCGTCGGACTTGACACTTCGCCCGGTTATGTTCCGCAGGCGGAACGCGGTAAAGCAGATAACGCGGCGCAGTCGGTTCTTGACTTTAACACCGCGCTTGTTGACGCCACTTTTGACGTTTGCGCCTGCTACAAGGTTCAGATCGCATATTACGAGGAAATGGGCATAGAGGGGCTTCTTACCTACGCCAAAACTCTTGAATATATCCGTAAAAAAGGTTGCCTTGTCATCGCCGACATCAAGCGCGGCGACATTGCGGACACGGCGCGCTGTTACGCGAAAGCCCACTTTTCGGGAGAATTTAAGGCGGACTTTGTAACACTTAACCCCTACATGGGAATGGACTCCATAGAGCCGTGGCTTTCCCTTGCGCTGGATTGTAATACAGGCGCGTTTGTTCTTATGAGGACAAGCAACGCGGGAATGAGGGATTTTCAATATCTGGAAACTACGGACGGGAAAAAACTTTATAACAAGGTAGGAGACAAACTGGCTGAACTCGCCATCAAACACGCGGGCAAGAAAGGATACGGCGTTTTCGGCGCTGTTGTCGGCTGTACGGAAAGGCAAGAGGCGGCGGATATAAGAAAAAATTATCCCTCTCTTTTTTTCCTTATCCCGGGGTACGGAACGCAGGGAGGCGGGGCGCAGGACGCCGCTTTGCTTTTGCGAGAGGGAAACGGCGGCGTGGTAAACGCCTCGCGTTCGATTATTATGGCATGGCAAAAAGAAAACGGCAATGAAAACGCTGATAACGATTTTGCCGCGCAGTCTGCGCGTAAAGCGGCGGTAAAAATGCGCGATGAAATTTTACATGAAATAAAAGGAAGAATATGATGAGCGCGTCTAATAACGCAAAGGCAATTATGTGTGAATTAACAGCCAATCATCCCGTAGACGGCAATTCTTTTGTCCTTCATTGCACATGGACCGGACACGCGCCAAAGGCGGGACAGTTTTTCATGATTAAACCAGCGCGTTTTTCTTTTTTCCTGCCTCGTCCAATCGGCGTTTTTGAATTCAACCCTGTTCAGAATATGGTTAAATTTCTTATTACGCGCCATGGCAAAGGAACGGAAGAGCTTTCGCAGACGCAGGCGGGCGATAAAATGCAATTAATAGGTCCTCTTGGAAACGCGTGGGCGGATTTTCTGCCTGACAACGGTTCAGCCGCCCTTGTCGGCGGAGGCGCGGGAGTCGCCCCTCTTTCCGCCCTTGTCGCGGAAAAGCCCGATTACAATTTTCATTTTTACGCAGGTTTTAAGACGGGCTTTAGGGACAAAGAACAAGAGGACGTCATGCTTGGCGCGGGCAAAAACGCTAAAAAAATTGTCGTTAGCGCCGAAGACGGAATAAACGCTCTTAACGGACGCATAGTTGATTTCCTTTTTGAGCCTGAAAATTATGATGTGGTGTTTTCATGCGGACCGTTTGAAATGTTAAAAGCTTTAATGATAAAATGCAAAAAAAGGAACGTTCCGTGTTTTGTGTCGATGGAAAGCCGTATGGCGTGCGGTGTAGGCGCGTGTCTTGGATGCACAATCCGCACGGTAAAAGGCAACCGCAGATGTTGCGCGGACGGTCCAATATTTTCATCGGAGGATATAATCATTGATGAGTGAAAATACCTTCAATGCCGATCTTTCGGTAAATATCGCCGGAGTACGTTTTAGAAACCCCGTAATAGCCGCTTCTGGAACTTTCGGGTACGGCAAAGAATACAGCGCAATGACAGACATATCTGTTCTTGGAGGCATTTGCACGAAGGGACTTACCTTAACGCCTAGAACCGGGAACAAGGGCAGGCGCGTTTGGGAAACCCCTTCCGGCATGTTAAATTCAGTTGGACTTGAAAACCCCGGCGTTCATTATTTTATCGAAAACGATCTTCCGCACTTGAGGCAGTTAGGTCCCGTGATAATCGCAAACCTGTCCGGCGGGGAACCTGATGAATATATAAAAGGGGCGTCCGTCCTTAACGAATCGTCGGTGGACATGATAGAACTTAACATCTCCTGCCCCAACATCAAGGCGGGAGGCATGGCGTTCGGTCTTGATCCCGGGACGGCGGCGGTTCTTGTTGCGGCTGTAAAGCGCGTATGCACCAAAAAACCGCTTATGGTAAAACTTTCACCTAACGCGCCGTCTGTTTCCGCCGTTTCGCTTTCCTGCGTAAGGGCTGGGGCCGATGCGCTTTCGCTTATGAATTCCTATAAGTCGATGGCGATAGACACCGCTACCCGCAAGCCGGTTTTTGAAAATATCATCGCCGGACTTTCAGGCCCCGCAATAAGACCGATCGCTCTTTGTATGGTATGGGAACTTTTTAACACTTTAAAAGAAGCAAAAGCGAATGTGCCTATTGTCGGCATAGGCGGAATCGCCTGTACAAACGACGCGCTTGAATTTCTTATGGCGGGAGCCACCGCGGTTCAAGTAGGTTCGGCGACTTTTGTAAACCCGAACACAATGGCGGAAATAATCGGCGGCGTACACAATTATTTAGTTGAAAATAAAATGTCAAATATAAGCGACATATCAATAAGAAACTGAAATAAGGAAGAATATATGGAAAAGATTATTGAACTTTTACGCGAATCAAACGCCATGTTGGAAGGACATTTTCTTTTAAGTTCCGGGCGGCACTCCGATAAATATTTTCAGTGCGCAAAACTCTTGCAGTACCCGGACAAGGCGCAGTCCGCATTAAAGCCAATCGTTGAAAAAATCCGCGAAGATATAAAAAGCGGAAAACTTAAAATTGATATTGTGGTCGGACCGGCTATGGGTGGAATTATCGCCGCGTGGGAAGTGGCAAGACAGCTTTCTCTTACGGCGATTTTTTCGGAGCGCGACGAAACAGGCACAATGCTAATCCGGCGCGGGTTTGAATTACAACCCGGACAAAACGTTCTTATTGTCGAAGACGTAGTTACCACAGGAAAATCATCTATGGAGTGCGCCGCGGCAATTGAAGCATCGGGGGCGAAAGTAACCGCACTTGCCTGTATTGTTGACCGCAGAACTGAAAAAGCGGAAGATATTCCATGGTTGTTTTATCCATGCGTAAAAATAAGTTCCGCAAACTGGGAAGCCTCCGAATGCGAGCTTTGCAAGCGGGGAATTCCGGCAGTGAAGCCCGGTTCAAGAAAAATGGCGTAAGAAGATTTAAAAATGAAATCTTTACCTCCGTATTCGGTAATTACGGATAACGATTATTTTATCGCGGTTAACAAGATGTCAGGGATTTCCGTCGGCGGCGACAGGTGGGATGAATCAAAAGAAAGGCTGGACAAAATTCTGGAGCGCGATTTTAAAATCCCCAAAGTCTATACGGTTCACCGCATAGACAAAGAAACTTCCGGTCTTGTAATTTTCGCCAAAGACAGAGAGACGCACCGCAGTTTATCTATCGCCTTTGAACACAGGCAGGTTACAAAAAAATATACCGCCATTGTTCACGGGCGCACCGCGTGGAAAGAAACCGTCTGCGATCTCGCTCTTGTCCCAAACGGCAACAAAAAACACATGACCATAATCGACAAGTATCAAGGAAAAGAATCGTTTACCCGTTTTGTATGCATGTTCAGCGCGGGAAATTTCAGCGTACTGTCCGCATACCCCGAGACAGGGAGAATTCATCAGATCAGGGTGCATCTTTCCGCTTTGGGGCATCCTGTAGTTTGCGACGACTTGTACGGAAAGGAAAATCCCATAAAACTTTCTTCTTTTAAGCGAGGCTGGAAGGGCGATCCTCTTGATGAAAAACCTCTTTTGGCAAGGCTTGGACTTCACGCCCTTGAACTAACGTTACCGGACGGGCAGACGCTTACGGCGCAAATGCCGCGCGACATATCCGCTCTGATAAAACAACTGGAAAAATTAAATTGATATTAAGAAGATTCTCTCGCAGAAACATCGAACCTCTGCGAGAGAGCTTTTTTCCAAAACAGCGCCTCCGCAAGATGTCTTTTCCGTATTAGTACACGAGAACTTTGGAGAAATAATATTAAAGCGGTTGTCTGCTTGCTCCGTGAAAATCAACTTTCGGTATGACGGAGGCGGCGGAAGCCGCTTTGTTTTCAGCCTTTATCGCATCAAATACTTCCTGCCTGAAAACTTTTACTTTTTTGGGCGCGTCAATACCTATGCGAACCTGATCGCCTCTGATTTCTATTACAGAAACTATTATATCATCGCCGATTACAACTTTTTCATTTATCTTTCTTGAAAGTATAAGCATTATGACTTCCCCGCTTTATTCAACTCGGCAATAATGTCATGCCTTGTGTTCCAGCGGACGTCGGAGACAATTCCCTGTTTCCCCGTCATGTTATCGCGGTTAATTATAATAGGCCCTTGAAGGTTAGCCGTCATCGCGCTTCCGTCCGGAGGAATTGTTACAATGGCGAAGATCAACGCCTTTTCAGGAGACGTTACTCCGATATCTTCAAGTTCTTCGTTAGCGATATTTACTTCGTAATCGGGACGGAAAAGAAACGGGTTTATAAGCACAAACGCTATGTCTCTGTCTTTTACGGACTGGAGCCAGAAAAAAGGCTGGTGTTCCGCGTCCATAAGCACATATTCATTGTATTCTTCAAAGCCATAAAGCCCTTCAGGAAAAGTAATTTTTTGTCTGTCGTCAACTTCAACCAGTCCAAAGGCCTTTGTATTTACTTTCATTTTTACTCCTGTTTAGCTTATCATTGAGCATTTATCTTAAAAAATCAAGTAATGTTGGCGGAATAATTTTCGCCGCCGTTTGCAGAAGAGCCTGATGCGCAAGTTGAAGTCCTTTCAACTCCATGGCGGCATCAGCCAAATCCAGTCCTGTCTCTTCATTAAGCATACTTGTTACATCTGGAATTTCCCTGTTAATCCTCTGCCATGCCATTTCCGCGCGTTCCTGACGACTGCCTACATCTGCCATTTTTACTGCTACATTACCGACCGCGAGGTCCATACCTGCAATCCCTTGGCTTCCGATAAACTCATGATCCGACCTTAACATTCCGTCCCTAAGTCGGATAACCATATCAAATATTGATCCGCCGTGAACAAGCGCGTTATTGCTCCAATTCGGCGCGTTATTCTGCAAATTCCCGTTTATAATTCCCAAATCGCGTAACACAGTCGCGCCGCCTTCGCGGTCTTCGGCGCGTATCAGGTGCGGCGATGTACCTTCCAGAACAAGCCCTCTTGAATCAGGGTCTATGTACGCTTTTACTGGTGCGGACGAATCGTTAATCTTGGCGACAATTGCGGGAAGCGTGTCGCCGACAGCCGCCTTAATTTCAACTCCGTCTATAAAGAACGCGCCTGCGGATTGCACGCGGTAATCGGTCGCGTCAGTTGATGAAAAGATTTTCATTCTTTCCGCCCAAAACGCCTCGTCTCCTCCAATGTCCAGTTCCAAAAACGTACGGTCGCTTATTTCCGCTTTGCGCGTAGCTCCTGCTCCCCTGTATTCAACACGCACTATCATTGAGTCTTCGCCGCCGTCTACCCTGCCCTCGACAATGCGAAAGGGTTCCGTAAAAACTTTATCACCGGCAAACGATTGTTTTGTATCAGGTCCCGTCTTATTGGAAATTGCGACAAGTTCCTTTAACAGCTCGTTTACCTCAAACGCCATAATCTTGTGTTCCTCTGCTGAATTGACGCCGTTCGCTCCGGCTACCGCAAGCTCGCGTATCCTCTGCAATATGGAATTTGCCTCGTTCAGATAATCGTAAGTTGTGTTAAAATGCTTCATCGCGTACTTGGTGTTTTCCTCAAAACGGTTAAGCCTCGTTAAAAATGATTCATAGCGCACGGCGTGCGAAGCGGCAATAGGATCGTCCCTTAATTCATTAAGTTTGCTTTTTGCGCCAATCTGATTCTCTACCTTTGAAATCGCCTCTTCCTTGCGTTTCATATAAAACCGTGTATCAGTAACTGCCATGTCGCTTGATATTCTCTTCATAACTTACTCCTTATCTTCCCTGAATTAAACACCCATACGGTTGATTATTGTATCGTACAGCGAATTAACCGTTGTTATAAAACGCGCCGCCGCGTTATAGCCCTGCTGATAACGGATCATATTTGTAATTTCTTCGTCTATACTCACGCCGGAAACCGACCTGCGCCAGTTAGTTAAAAAATACATAATACGGTTTTCTGTTTCCTTTGCCTTACCGGATTGTTCGCCCAAAAGACCGATATGCCCTGTGGAATTGGCAAAGTAGTCGTCAAATGTGGCAAGTTTGCCCACCATTACCGGGCTGTTCCTGATAAGCGCGATTTGCGCCGCCGCGTCCCCGTTGCCCGGGTTAGCCGGTCTTCCATTAACGCCGAAACCAGCCGCTACGGAAGTAGGGTCTTTTAACAACGCGGGATTTACCTCGATCCATCCCGACGGGTGCGCAACAGGCGCAAGCGCATAATCTTCAGCTCCGCCGCGAAGGCTTGTTACGGCGTCCGCCCTGTCCCATGTGAAAGCGCCTTCCGCTCCCGATCCCTGCAACAGTCCGGCATAACCTACAAGAAAATGCCCAGAATCCTCAACATGGCGTATAACAAAATCAGGATTCTCCCTTCTGCCTTCGATAGTTTCCGCTGGAGTCCCTTTTAACGAAAGTCTTCCATCCCTGTCAAGACGCGCCACCACTTCCGCGCCGGAATTGTTAATTCTGGTTATAATGTCCATAACCGTGTCTGTGGGATAATAAGGTATATTTATGTCCCTGTCCGCGCCGGAAAGCGTAATCACGCCCTCAAAACCAGGCTGAGCCTGAGATTCCAGAACATTCTGTCCGTTTATTCTGTATATGTAACTTGAATCAAAAACACCGTCTCCAGAACGATCGTAATTTCCATTTACGTTGGTTACAAAGGGATATTCGGAAAAGAAATCGTTTCCCGTAGTGCCGTTTGCGCCGTACGCCGCGCTGTGGATTTCATTTACAAGATCAGTAAAATTCATTGTCATATTGTCCAGATTCTGAATTTCGTCTTCAATTGTAATGTCGCGAAGTTCCAACAAAGCGCCAAGACTGCCCTTTGTAAAGATAATCTGTTCCTTTGTATCCCGCCAAAAGATATGCGCATAACCTTCCTCGTCAACATCTTTGCTCATATCAAACTGGCGCGCCTTTTGTCCCTGTACAAGAACATGACCGGAAGTATGCACCATAAATTCGTCATCATCAAGATGATTTACAGTTACGTCAATTATCGAAGAAAGCTCATCTACTAAAAGATCGCGCCTGTCCATAAGGTCGTTGGGGTTGTCTCCAATCGCCTTTATACGGGTTATATCCTTGTTAAGAAGGGCAATCTGGCGGGTCATTTCGTTTACTCTTTCAACATTTATCTGTATGTCCTCGTCAGCCTGAGTTTGAAGCCGCTTCAAATTGTTAAAATGATTATGAATACCATCTATAAGCGTTTTTCCGCGCTGAAGAACTGTGGTACGGAATTCAGTATCTGCGGCAAACTGTGAAAGCTCTTCCCAGCCGTCCCAGAATTTGTCCATTTTGGCTCTTACGGAATTAAGACTATTATCGGCGTTCTCAAGATAGAACTGTCCCATCTCTCGGACATAGCGGTCGCGGACAGTCCAGTAACCTTCGCTGGAAGACTGAGCGATAATCCGCTTGTCCAAAAGCTCATCGCGGATACGCTCTATCCGTTCGACCACCGCGCCTTGCCCTATCTGACCCGGCGTAAGGGCTCGGTTAAGTCCTGGAAGATAAATCGGCTCAAAAGGAACTATCTCCATTCTCTGACGCGAATAGCCTTCCGTGTTTATGTTATCAAGGTTATGCCCAGTTACGGTCAGCCCCTGCTGATGGGCATGAAGCCCTCTTCTTCCGATTTCCAATCCCATAAATGTTGAAGTCATATTAACTCCTGTCTATCATAATCAAATATAAAACGGCGTACTTTATACGCAGTCTCAATAACCTATTAAAAACTCTGGTTTACCACCATGCTTCGCATGTCGTGTGAAAGATGCGTACCCTGCTGTGTATAAATCTTTCCCGCTCTTTGAGGAAAAGCCTTGTCAAAAAATTCTTTTATAGTATTCTTAATTCCGCCCAGATATGTCCTTAAAGTCTCGTTTGCTATACGCAGGGACAAGGTTTCCATTTTCAGGTTGCGGTAAAGTGAAGTTAATTCATTGCGCTGATTTTCGGGCAAAAGGGCGACCATAGCGTAAAAACGCCCTTTGCCGTCCCTTTCGTATAAGCTGTTTTTATGCTGTAAAAGCGCCTCAAAAGCGCAAAAAAGCTGTTCGCGCTCGTCTTCCATTTCCACCAACTGCCTTTCTATGACAGTCAGCGCGCTTACATTTTCCTCAAAACCCTGCCATTCACGGTTAAACACCGCAAGACGCATTTTTTCCTGTTCTTCAGCCGCGCTTTGGACGAGCTCCCGTTCCCTCATTAAAATGTCTTTACATTTCTCATAAATCATGATTATACCTCTATCTAAATATCGGTATATCAGATTTAGTATTTAACTCTATTAAAGAAGATTTTTGGTAATTGTCAGGATATTTTTGCCGTCAATACGGGAATATTCGATTGAATCCACCAGTTTCTTAACCAGATATACCCCAAGACCGCCTATTTCACGGTGGGAAAGGTCTGTGTCCAGATTCGGGTCGGCGCACTCAATGGGGTTGTAGTATTTCCCCTTATCTTCAAACCTTATTTCCGCTTTATCTGTAACGGAAACAAACATGGTTACGTCTCCCGTGCCAGGCTCGTAGGCGTAATTTGCGATATTTACAAAAATTTCTTCTACAGCAACGTCAATCATGTCATGCTTATCAGGTTTACAATTGTTTTTTTCCAGTTCTGTATTTACAAAATTAATCACCCTGCTTAAATTTTCAATTTTAGCCTGAAGTTTTATTTTCTTTACCGGCTCATCTGTACTTTCCGTTATTTTGAACACAAGCATTGTTATATCGTCCGCCTGTTCAGTTCCGTCCGCATAATTGTCAACTTCGCGTTTTACCGCCTGTAAAAGATCATGCGGGTAACAGTCTTTATTTTCGTTCAGGGCGGCTAAAAGCCTCTGTTCGCCGAACAATTCATTGTCTTTGGACATCGCTTCCGTTACGCCGTCCGTGTACATAAAAAGAACATCGCCGGGTTGAAGGTATAGCTCTTCTTCCTTGTATTTTACATTTTTCATAAACGCCAGAATAACACATGGGTCAGTTTTTATAAATTCATAACTTTTTCCGTTTCTAAGTAAAAGCGGAGGATTATGACCGGCATTGACAAAAGCAAATCTTCCGCTGGGTATATTGTAAAAACCTATAAACGCCGTAACAAACAGCCCCATTTCATTGTTTTCACACAACTTTTTATTTACATTGTCAAAAACTTCAGCGGGACTGTTGCCGGCGCTGTTATTGTTGATTAATGTTTTCGCAATTACCATAAACAGCGCGGCGGGAATTCCCTTACCGGAAACATCGGCAATGACAACGACAAAGTTATCTTTATCCACAAAAAAGAAATCGTAAAAATCTCCGCCTACTTCCCTTGCTGGAACCATCGAAGCGTATATGTCAAACTCCGTCCTTTCAGGAAAAGGCGGAAAAATACACGGCAACATGCTAGTCTGTATGGAAGATGCGACGGTAAGTTCCGTATTGATCCTTTGTTTTTCGGCGCGCTCGTAGGCGTTTTCTTCGATAGTTTTTTTTAATTCGCCCGTCATTTTATTGAATGTGTCGGCGAGCAGTCTTAACTCATCATGAGTCGTTATTTCAATATGAGTGTCAAGATTACCGGCAGAAAGCTGAGAAACGGCGAATATAAGGCGTTTTATCGGCTTGTTTATCAATTTTGAAATCAATAAATACGCAAAAAGTAGCATTAATATTGACGCCGCCGATATTATTATCGAAAAACGGCTGTTTTGTTTTTCCGCTTCGGCAAAAATTTCCTTTTCAGGGATTTGAATAGACAAAAACCAGCCGTTGTCTATGTACCTGCCAAAGTGCATATAGTTAACGCCTTTATAATTAAAGAAGTCCGCGTTTATATCCCAAGGAAGGGTTTTTAAAGACGCTCCCGTAACGCTGTTGGTGCGCGTACTGGAAATGATATAATCCTGCTGTGGGGCGCATAACAGGACAAAACTGTTTTCCGTAGGTTTTACCGCTGTTAATTCCTTGACTACTTTCTCAATTTCCCAGTCCACTGTTGAAAGCGCGATCATTTTCCCTTTTTTGTCAAAGACACCAGCGCCCGCCGTCGTCATCAAACTAAACGAGCCGGAATCGTCGGTATAAGGTCTTGTCCACACAACTTGATTCGGCTCTTTTACCCTTTCCGCGATCTCACGATACCAGACTTTATTATGATAATCGTACTCGTCCAAAAAAAAGGTGTTATCCATGTGGATTTTTCCTGTTTTTTTGTCATATAACACATAAAAACCTTCGCGAAGACTGTCTTTATTAAAAGCGTAAGGTTCAAACCAAAACCCCCCGCCGACAGTCATAGGCAAACTTGAAAGAAACTCAATCGCTAATTTTTCGCCCAATTTTTCCTGCTTGGCTTCATAAGTGAGTTTTCCGCCTATGGCGTAAACTATCGCGGCGCGTTCCATTACTGATACTATTCTGTTTACTTTTTCAGTTTCCAGTTCGACCGTTTTTTCGATACTTTCAAGGCGCAGACGCTTGTAATTTACGGTCGTTGTTATAGAATAAACGACAAATGTAACGCCCATAGAGGCGATAAACAGGAGTACGATACCTAATATTTTTAACCGTATAGAATACACTATGTTACCAGCATTTCTTTTAACGCGACCATACCTAAAACATTTTTGACAAATTCGGACGGACGCGCTATTTTAAAACTACCGTCTGCTTCTTTTGCCTGCTTATAAATATTCAAAATGACCCTTATTCCTATGGAACTAAGATATTTTACATGAGACATATTAAGAATTATGTTTTTATGCCCCGCTTTAAGAACATCTTCAAGTTTTTCCTTTAGAATGTCCGCGCTGTTGGAATCGACCCTGCCATTTGCAATAAGATTACATACATCGCCGTCAAGACTTTCCGTAACGCTTAATATTTCTTCACTCATAGTTTTCTCCTTAATTTTATATATATTATACCTGCGAGACAACTATTTGGGCTGTCCGAGAAGTCGGTTGCTTTTCTGACACCACCCTAGCCGATTCGTCCCATGGTCAGTTATGCTGACCTGTTTTGCATTTTTTCGGGCAAAAACCCTGCAAAAATGCTTTTTTATAAGGAAGTTTGCAATCTGCGATTGCTTCCAGAAACTGAAATTTCCAGACAACTCTATTATATTGCAGAACAGGGGAAAATACAAGTTGTTTTTTAACTCTACGACCTTGAAATAGCTCTAACTTTTAGTCATTTATATGACACTAACTGGCGTTACTGTGCTTCACCATTTTTACTGAAAATCATTTTTTATAATTTTGAATCAGACTACAGCGGGCTTAAACATATATTACATTTCTTCTATATCAATAATATATTTTTCAACTTTTGACATAAACAATTCTATTCTGGTAAATTTATTATTTTTTTGAATATCCAAAATTTGTCTGTCATTTTTATTAGTGTAATTTATATTAAAATTACCTGAAAATGCCTCCATGAAAAACCGTGGATACTTTTGTTATATTTTTTACCTTACCATTATTACAAAAACTGAGCCTATCCGATTTTTTGTATTTCTCTAACCGCAAGACTTTTTCTGCTGTTTTTTTTACAATTTTTTTGCTGAAAATCATTTTTCCCTGTGACTTTGAATAAGGTTACACTACGCACTTCGAGCTATTTACCATGTGACACATGAAGTATAGCACCATTTCCTTTTTGTATTTCAATATAAACTACACCACCTAATTTGTTTTTTGGTAAAGTTCCTTCAACCTTCCATATTTTGTTTTTTACTAATGTAGCTCTAAAAGGTTTTTGATTCTCAAGTGTTTCACCATATATTGGATATAAAACAACATCAGCGATTTTTATAGCTGTTTTTTCATCAGGAACAAAGCCATCTTTCGGAATATAACTATTTGCCCTGTATTCATACACATAAACACATCCTATAAAAATAAATATAAAAAAAATAACAACAAACCATTTTGCTCTGTTAATTTGTAACATTTATAGTACTTCCTGCATAGATTTTATTCGGGTCATGTATTTTATTTTCATTAACTAAAACAGATACGGTCGTATCAAATTTTTTTGCAATACTTGTCAATGTATCGTCTTTCTTTATTGTATAAATAGACGTCGATAGATTTGAAGATACCGTATTTAATCTTTTTGGATCATTAGAATCACTGGGCATATTTTTTCTTATCGTTGAAATCTCTCCTGTTGAAAATGAAAATTTTTGCAAAGAACCATTAGGAGTAGTAACATATGCATCTATTTTATAAAAACTTGCGTATGGTATATCGCCCTCTTCAGCACCTGTTTTCTTTCCCGAAAATTCATTGTCATAATATCTACCAAATGAATAAGCACTATGAGAATGCACATAATCCGTTGCTTTGCTTACTGCAGGTGCTAAACTTGGATACACTGAATTCTCTTTAATTGATTTGTTTGGTATTGTATATGTATAACCAGAAACACCTGAAAAATTTGTAGTTTCATAAATAGTAGAACCATATTCCTTATTTGCCCTAATAGAATTATCATTAAATAACAAACCAAAATCACCAGCGACTTCATCCATTGTTAAAAAGAAATCACCAGGCGATTCACCATCCGGATCTTTATATCCAATTGAATTATTATTACAGTAATTATAACAATGCATATTTATCGCATTATATACTCCATCATTCGGCAAGCTATTTGATTCCTTTCCAGCCATCGGTACATAATCCCCCAAAGCGGAGTCTGCGCTTATCCACCTGCTCGTTTTCGGGTCAAGGTAGCGCGCGCCGTAGTAGTAAAAGCCAGTCTCGGCGTCCATTTCCTTGCCCGTAAGGCGTGTACTCAAGCCTCTCGTGTATATGTCTATTCCTGTTAGTTACAACTTGTGCGTGACAGGGTAATATTCATAGTCAAGGGAATAGTTTAAAGGCGCTCCTATGCGGTTGGAGTTACTTACCTGTTCCTCGCTTATCTTACTCATCATGTTCCCTATACGGTTAAAACTGTAATCCTGTTTGTATTTTGTCCTGTACTCCTCGTTCCCGCCGTACATGTGGGAGCTACTTTCGCCCTGCACTCCCGTTAACTGATACAGCCCGTCGTAACTGTAACTTTGCTCAATATTTATCATACCCTATCTTCTTTATATAGTCAAATTCTGTATTCTTTCTTATTTGACGAAGCTCCAAAGGCGAAAAAGTAGTAAAAAACACCTCTCGCAAAGGGCAGAGGCGCAAAGTTGTTGTTTGTAAAATTTTCATTATACTTTTAAGATTTTCGTATTAGATAATATATCAAGTATGAAGAGGAGTAATCGGACTAGGACTCCGCGCCTCTGCGTCTTTGCGAGAAATCTTTTCCGTATTATCATTCCCCGCGCACTTTTGTCAACAATGCAATAAAATTAACTTATTTTTGTTCATTATTGAACATACCATAAAACGGTTTTTTGTTGTTTATTTAACTATGAGTTATAAAATTGATGAAAACTATATACGTAATCTGGTTTGCAGAAACATTAAACGTCTTAGGGAGCTTAACAAGCTTTCGCAGTTGGACCTCTCGGCTAAAACAGGTCTTTCGCACAACTTTATCAACGACATTGAGAATTGCAAGAAAAACATATCAGCGAGCCTATCAGATATTTTGTGTAAATGGCAAAATATCACTAGAACGGAACCCGTTCTTTTCCGAACTCAATGGCGAACTGGTTTAACGCCCGCCCCCAATCCCGTATCGGCATAGTCC
>JAITUY010000050.1 GCA_031286095.1 Treponema sp.
CTTGCGGTTTTTCAGGCTATAAGCCTGCGAACGCGGACTTTAGTCCGAAAGTTCGACAAAACCGCGTTTTTTATATGAAGTTGTTCAAAAACTGAAGTTTCCGAACAACTCTAATATATGATAAAATAAAAAAAATATTTACCGGTAGGTCAGCTTTATAAAATATTCAAGTTAGTTGACTGGTCGGACGGTTCTGAGTTGGTAAAAAAATGTATTGAAACATTTCCATGAGGGGCGGTCATATTGGTTACGCGGTAAGACCAATAGAAAGACAGAAAGGTTATGGAAAAAAATATTGTTTTTTGGATTAAACTATTGGAGGATATTTATGATAAATGTATCAAAAGGCTGGAACGAAAAACAAAAGAATTTAAATGTTTTTTTGCCGAATCAAAAAACATTTGTAAAAGGAATTAAATTATTGCTGGAAATGCACAGTATGTTGCATGATAAAAAGGTATATAAGATTACTTCTGAAACATGTTATAATGATTTATGGGAGGATATGAAAGAAGAAACTTGTAAAATAATTTCTAATAAAGAAACATCTGTATTGTGGAATATTTGGCATATAACACGTATAGAAGACATTGTTTCAAATATGCTAATTGGAAACAAAGAAACAATATTTAATAAAGAATTACAGACAAAATTAGGTGTAAAAATTAAAGATACTGGAAATGCAATGACATATTCTGAAATAGAATTATTAAATAAAAATATAAACATAAAAGAATTAAAAGAATACAGAGTTCAGGTTGGAAAATCAACAAAAAAAATAATCGAGGCTCTTGAATTTAATGATATAAAAAGAAAGGCGGAAAAAGAACAACTTGAAAAGATAAAACAGAATGGAGGCGTAACAGACGATCCAAAATCAATTTGGCTATTGGATTTTTGGGGAAAGAAAAATGTACTGGGATTAATAATGATGCCTATAACACGTCATCAGGTAGTTCATCTAAATGATTGTTTTAAGATAAAACAAAAGTATAATGGACTTGTTCGACAACCCGGTTGGTTGTCTCACAAGTCTTGCGGTTTTTTAGGCTAAAGCCTTACAAAACCGCGTTTTTTATTGGTAGTTGTTCGGAAAACTGAAGTTTCCAAACAACTCTATTAAAAAATATCAAAGGTATCTCTTTTCTTTATCATCCAAAACTTTCGCGTAAAGTTCAATATGACTCTTTGCGGTGCTTCCCGCGATTTTGTGCATAAGAACTTCCTCAACCTGAAAAAAGCCAACATCGCTGGACATGTGAACGTCAACGCGGATGGGTTTTTCCTTTCCCGCGCTGATATTTACCTCTTCGATTGAATTTGCCGAATACTGGTGAATATGCCCTACTTGGGTGTTGGAATGCATGGCAATTCTGGCGCGCCCCTTTGTCATATCACAACCGTCCGCGACTTGTATAATTCCTGCTTCAATAGAGCATACTGGTATGGTTCCCATGTGCCCCCTGATTCCTTCAAGGCAAAGCGCGCGCAACATTGTCTTTTTTTGCAAATCATCTTCATATATTTCGTTTAACAAATTATCTATATACGGCAGGGCGAGAATCATGCCGTGAAGTTCATGTTCCTGCCTGCCCATGCCCATTCCAAGATCGTGAAGCATACCGCAAGTTATTACCGCCAAAACGCTGTCCTCAAAATCGCCGCAACCGTCCGCCTCAAGGCTGGTTTTAATTCCAGCTTTTCTTAAAAGATCAAGCATTATTACCGCATTAAGAGTAACCGTCCTCATATGCACGGGACCATGGTCATTGTAACCGAGCCTTACAATGGAAACTTTGTTTGCATAATCCTGAGCCGCCTGAAGTTCCTCGTTTGCAAGCAGAAATTTAAGCCCTTTCATCGCTTTTGCCGAAAGATTTAGCGAATTTACCGTATCAATAAGCTTAATATCAACGCTTACTTCTCTTGATGATTTCATTTTTTACTCCTGCTTAAGAAATATATAACTCGTTTCCGCACTGTTCAGATTATCATAGTAAACATTTGTAAAATCCCACCTGTTATTCAACGCCCAAAAACCGCGGGAACGCATTAGGTGAATTATAGCGCATTGTTCAAGTAAAATCGACTGAAATTCGTCCCAAATTATCCACGCTTTTTCGCTGTCAATGGTGAATTTTCCCTCGTTGTAAAGATAATCAAGGCGCGCCTCCCATTCAGTGGCTGGCGTTGTCTGATTCGGATTCCAAAGGTGAAGGTTACCCGACGTCGGCCAGACATTGCTTCCCTGACTTGGAAAAATATTTGAGCCGGAGAGTCCGATTAAAGTAGAGTCCCAGTCAAAAGTGTTGAACAGCTGTTCCACTTGTTTTTGAAAATCCACAATGCGGATATTCACCTTAATTCCCATTTTTGAAAGTTCGTCTCTGATAATGGATGCGGTATCCTGATACACCGTACTTTCTGATCTTATAACAAGGTTGAATTGGATTACGCGGTTTTTGCTGTCGCGCATAATTCCCCTGAAATCTTTGTTAATTCCGATAGAAGATAGAAGCTCCTGAGCGCGTTGCGTGTCATAAAGATATTGCAATGTAATTTGCGGGTTGTAATACGGGTTTGGCTCGGGAAAAATATCGAGTTTTGATTCGGCAAGACCTCGGTACACTTGCGCGTTTATCCTGTCGCGGTTAAGAAGACAGCTCATCGCCTGACGGAATTCTTTTTGAATAAACCATTCATATGTGGGTTTATTCTTGTTTACGGGATTTTGGTTGAATGTCCAAAAAGCGGCTCCAAGAGAACCTTCGGCGTTAAAAACCGTATAACTGCCGTCTCCATTGTTTACAAGACCGTCTAAATCTTCGGGACGCAGAGAGTAAGATTCAATTTCTCCTCTTTTAAAAAGAAGCAGTTTAGTGTTTTCGTCTGGAATGATGCGGACAACGGATTCATCATAGTACGGAATTGAAACTCCATTTGAGTCCTTTCTCCAGTAATCCGGGTTCCGTTTGTAAACAAGCCTTTGCCCGGGAGTATATTCAACCAAAAACCATTCTCCCATTGAAGGAAATGTCGCGGGGTTGTCCGCTACGCTGAATATGCTTCTTACTTTTTCAACGCCGCCCTGTTCCTTTGCCGGCTGGTAAATGTGGCGCGGCCCGAAATCCATATTTGTAAATATCAGCGGGTCGGCGACTATCCTTGGAAAGTGAAATGAAAAACGCCTATCGTCAATTTTATGAATGGTAACACGCGCTTCGCTACCATCCGGCATTGTTAAAAACTGACCGTAGTACCCGGAACTTTGACATTCGGGATCGCCCTCAATTTCATTGTACCAGAAAATAACGTCATCGCTTGTTACTTTTATTTTTTTATCAGAATTATAATAACTCCAGTAGACATCGTTACGCAGGGTATAAATTACAGTCAGCGTCCCAGCTTTTTCATCAACTTTAATTTCAGGGACTGCGACTCTGGGTTTCCATTCGCGCATTATTACGTCGTATTCAATCAGATAGTCGGTCATATTTCCGACAACGGCGGAAGTTATATTATCATGTTCGGCGACAAGATGGTTAAAACTCTTTGGGTCTTCAATTATCACCGAATGCCACGTACCGCCCCGCGCGCCGGGTAAAAATTCTTCCCCCTGCCACGGCTTGCTTACCGTTTTCGCAAGTATTTCCGCAAGCCCCTCCGCGTTAATTGCGTTAAGCTCCTCAAGGGAAAGCTCTTCGCTCTTATGGCAGGAAAGAAAAAGCGTCAAAACCGCTGTGATTAGGAATATATGTTTCATTATTTGATAATAAGGGTATTTTACCCCACAAGACAAGCCCATAAATATAGGGAAAAAGGGCATCTCGCAGAGGCGCAAAGGCGCAGAGTTTTAGTCCGAAAGTTCGACAAAACCGCGTTTTTTATATGAAGCTGTTCAGAAACTGAAGTTTCCGAACAACTCTATTACATTAAAACTAGAATTTTGAAGGTAATATATGATATCAAACAACAACTCTGCGCCTTTGCGTCTCCGCGCCTCTGCGAGAGTAAATTTCGATAACATTTTTAACCAAAAAAGTATATAATACCCGCATGGGGTCAAGAGAACAGCGAATTACCGAACTGGAAGAATTGATAGTAAGGTACCAGGCTTCTTACTATAACGGGGAAGCGGAAATCACAGACGGCGAATTTGATCTGCTTTGGGACGAATTAAAAAATCTGTCGCCGGACAGCGCCGTTTTGAAGAAAGTGGGGACAGGACCTGATGTTGACGGCTTTCCTAAAGCGCGCCATTTGATTCCTATGGGAAGTCAGGAAAAAGCCGCTAACCCGCAGGAATTCCTTGTTTGGGCGAAAAAAATGGGTATGGAAGGCTCAAATTCACCGCAGGAAGACGGTAATAACGATAGTGCGTTAACTAGTAAAAACAGCAGGTTAACAAAAAGATTTATCGTTCAATACAAGCTGGACGGCGCGAGCCTTGAATTGCAGTACGAAAAAGGAAAACTTGTCCGCGCCGTAACGCGCGGCGACGGCGTTACAGGCGATGAGATAACTGAAAACGCTAAGCGCATGAAGGGGACGGTTTTGAAACTGGATATTCCATTTTCGGGCGGCGTAAGGGGCGAAGTGATCATGACTCACGATGTCTGGCGTAACAAGTATTCGTCCAAAGCGAACTGCCGTAACGCCGCCAACGGGATCATGCGCAGGAAAGACGGGCAGGGGTGCGAGGACCTTCAGCTTATAGTTTATGACACAGCAGACCCGAAAGACGGCGGGTATTTTACTGATGAAATTTTAAAAATGGAATGGCTTGAAAAGCGCGGGTTTACAACTGCTGAAACAAAAGTATTTTCAGACGCCAAAGAGATAATTGATTACAGGCAGAAAGTAACGGATAAAAGGGATTCGCTGGCTTTCGACATTGACGGTCTTGTGGTAAAGGACGTTATAACCGACACGGAAGATTTAAAGCGCGCCCGTCCCGAAAAGCAAATTGCGTTCAAATTTGAACTTGAAACCGCTTACAGTATTTTGCGCGAAGTGCAGTGGAGCGAGTCGGGCGCGACATATACGCCTATTGGGATAATTGATCCAGTGCGCCTTGCCGGAACTACCGTAAAAAGAGCTAACCTGAATAATCCTGGCATAATCCGCGCGAGAGAATTGAAAATTGGTTCCGTCGTGTCCGTGGTAAAGCGCGGTGAAATAATCCCGAAAATCGAAGGGCTTGCCCCCACGGAACAGCCTTCGCAGACAGAGGAAATCGTATTCCCCGGCGTTTGCCTTACCTGCGGCAGTACGCTTGTTGACGCGGGGACAAGGCTTTACTGTCCGAACCCCCAATGTTCAAAACGTCTTTTGCACCGTCTGGAAAAATGGATCGCCGTTCTCGATATACGCGAGTTGGGAGAAAAACTTATAACCCAGCTTTTTGAAAAAAAACGCGTTACGCGCATTCACGAACTTTACACCTTAAAAACCGAAGAACTTGCTGAGTATGACAGAATGGGAGAGCTTTCCGCGGGAAAAGTAATCCGCCACATACAAACAAGGCGCAATCTTTCGCTTTCAGCGTTTGTCGCCGGTTTTGATCTGGAGGGAGTAGCGGAAACCACGATGGAAAAAATTACAGGCGCGGGTTTTGACACTTTGGAAAAATTGCGCCGCGCGGAGGCGGCGGAACTTGCGCAAGTTTACGGTCTTGGTGAAATTACCGCGCAGGTTATTGCCGACGGACTCAAAGAGTGCGCAGAAGAAATGGATGCGGTTTTGCGGACAGGTGTAATAACAATCGCGCGGCCTGCGGCGCAGGAGACGCTTACTATGCGCGGGCTTTCTTTTTGCTTTACAGGCGAATTAAAGTCCATGAAGCGCGGCGAGGCGGAGGAGAGAATAAAAGCTCTTGGCGCGCAGGCTAAATCTTCGGTAGTAAAGGGACTTTCCTATCTTGTTACAAATGATCCCGCCTCCGGTTCCTCAAAAAACAAAAAAGCTCTGGAGTTGGGAGTGCGTATTATCAGCGAAGATGAATTTCTTGCTATGCTTTCGGATAAGGGTGAAAAAAAAGACTTGCCTGCGCAGTGGGAGTTGTTTTGATTTTTTTCAAAAAATGATAAAAAATATTCATTTTTTATTTTGATTATGTTATAAATGTAAATGGCGATGTCCGAAAAATTTGAAAAACTTGTTCGGACACCTGCTCTAATATCAAGTAAAGGGGAATGTTTTTTAATGCTATGAACGTCATGGATGAATTGCTTGATAAAAAAACAAGATAAAGAAGTCCGTAAAGATTGAGCTTTTCTTGCGCTGAATGGGAAACGACACGAATTGTGTAAGTCCATAAAAGGAATTGTAAAATGCAAAATGATTATAATGTCAATGAAGTACAGGGGACTGTTTCCGGTATAGTACTTGGATTTGATGATTATTTTCCTGATACATGGGAACAATATTTTGACCTATTTGATAAATATAATGCAAAAGTGACTTTTTTTGTAACAGGTAATTCAGTTACAAAATTCATGATTGACGCTCAGGAACGCGGACATGAAATAGCATATCATACAATTAATCATTTTTATTTATCTAAAATATCAGAAGAGCAATTTTTTGAACAAACAGTTTCTTGCATAGATGCATTTAAGGGCGCTGGTGTTGAATTGTCAACATTTGGATATCCTTATGGTGATTATAAAGATTGGATGCATAATGAATTATTAAAATCATATAAGATAGTTCGTGGTTATGGCGGTAATCGTAATTATACGGCGGAAGAAATGAAATATGGCTTTGTTGAATCAATTAGTATAGATAATATCAGGTGTAAATCAGATCATGCTTTAAAACTATTGGTTGATACTAGATTATCCATAGCAAAAAACAATAAATCGATAGCATTATTAAACTCACATGAAATAAATTCTGCAGATTGGGGAATTACACCTGAAAGACTGGTATATTTATTAAATAAAGGACAAGAAATGGAATTAAAATTTTATACATATAAGGATTTACAAAATTTATAAAAAAAATGATATAATAGCCTAATAGTCTGTAACAACTAAAATCACACTGGACTTGTTCGACAACTGCGAACCTTCGGTTCGAGTTGGTTGTCTCATGTCAGCTACGCTGACCAGTCTTGCGGTTTTTCAGGCTATAAGCCTGCGAACGCGGACTTTAGTCCG
>JAITUY010000066.1 GCA_031286095.1 Treponema sp.
ATAATGTGGACACATTATAGACAGACTACTTTAAAAAATGCATTTTCGTAGCCTTTAGGCGAGAAAATGCAAGGGCTGTCCACAAAGTAACCGACTTTGTGGACAGACACTAATTAGTAATTACTTCTATTCAAACCTCAAGCTCTCAGTAATCGGCATTTTTAACGCCCTGCGTGTGGGAAAAAAAGCCATACACGAAGCGATAATGGTCGCTGAAACGCCCGAACCGATAATTACGGGAATATTCCACATACTGCGGAAAAGCGATGTAACGCGGAAACCAATGCCCTCGCCGCCCATAACGTCCGTCATTGCGCTGAAATCAATTCCGTACTCTACCATCGGATAGTTGATAATACAGCCGAGAATTATCCCAAAAACTGATCCTATAAATCCAAGAAAGCCCGCCTCCAGCATATAAACTATGATCATTTGCCTGTCGGTCATACCCATCGCGCGCATCATGCCTGTTTCTTTTGTACGCTCCAGAATGGCAAGAAGGATCGTGTTTGAAATTCCCAGGAAAGACAGCAACAACAGCAAAGCGGCAATCATCTGCGGCATGGTATTTTCGATGGCTTCGTAACCAAGATAATCCTGCATATACTCATCCCATGTATGCACGGCAAGTTCAGGAAGAATTGAAACGCCCGCCCCTGCAAGACCGCGTTTCAGCGCAGAGGTGATTTCTTCAGCGCTTTCGCTCTTGCCGGGAAGACGGGAACCGGGCGCGTTTTTTTCACGGATAACCAGTTCTGTAACCGCGCCCTCAAGCATCATGCCCACTTCGTCTTGCAAGATGTCAAGCGGAATAAAAGCGGTATTACCGTTCGGAAGCGGAGCCGGAGAATTGATAACTCCCGAAACTTTTACGTCCACTGACTGGTTTATATGGCACACCGCTCCCGAAAAACCTGCGCGAATCATGGCGGAAAGAACATTGTTAAGCGCCATTTCATCTTTTTCGGCAAGAAGGTAGCCGCCCATAAAATCCTGATACTCATAAGCCGCCTCTACCAGCGAAATATCTTCGGCGCGCAGAGACGGCATAAGTTCGCCTTCCCATTTGCCGTTGCGGATTATTTCCGGTACGGCTTTTATGTCGATTACCGCGTTAATCCGCACGTCGTTGCGTCCAGACTCGTCAAGCATATTCCAGTAACGATCAAGATCGGCGGGACTGGCATCTTTTTTTAAGATCATGCGCTCGTTGCCCTCTGTGGTTTCTTTCGCCCTTACGTCCCAGAAAGCCCTTTTTCCGCCAGCGGCATTATACAGCGAGCGGATAAAATCCTCATCTTCCTGATTGCTCGCAATAGAGGAAATTAAATTTTCCAACTCCGCTCTGAAAGGGCGCGCGGGAATGCCCACTTTAAGTTTTTCAGCCGCTACCGTTCCAAGCGCGATTTCAAAGTTTCCGTTCTGCGGGAAACGGCCAAAGTCCACATATGGAACATAGCGCATTGTTTGCGCTTCCAATTCAGGCTCTACCCCGTAAAAGACAATGGGCGCGGAACCTGAACTTGAAAACAGCGTGCCTGAAAACACATAACGGGGGGCGCTTGCATAGCCTTCAGCGTCCAGCGCGCTTCGGTATTTTTCCCAATCCGTAAAATTTTCGTAACTGGGCATCTCGTCCTTTTTTTCAAAGTACAATTTTGTCTGCAATTTTGCCGCGCCCATCTCGTAATTGACAATATTCCTCCGCGAGTCAATTATCATGCCATTTAACCAGCCATTTATAAAAATAAACATGGCTACGCTTACCATGATAGCAGACGCTGTAAGAACCGTCTTTATCTTGTGCCGCGCTAAATTGCGCCAGGCTATTCTGCAAAGAATAGAAATTTTCTTTGATTGCCAAATACCATTAAGGTTCATACCGCCCCCTAACCTTTCTTTAATACGGCCGCATAGCCGCACAGTGAATCAAATATGAAAAAAATTTCATGCCTTAACCTCATCGCTTTCAATCCGCCCGTCGCGGATACGGACAAGCCTGCGCGCATAGTCCATTACCATTTGATCGTGCGTTGAAAAAATAAAAGTTGTTCCTTCCGCCTTATTCAACGCAAGCATTAGTTCCAGAATTTCCTGCCCGATAGCCGAGTCAAGGTTCGCGGTCGGTTCGTCCGCCAAAATAATGGCGGGCTTTTTTACAAGGGCGCGCGCGATAGCGACTCTTTGCTGTTGACCTCCCGACATTTCCTTGGGACGGCGCTTTGCCATTCCCTCAAGCCCGACATCGCGTAATACCTGCGCGGTGCGTTCTTTAATTTCTTTTGAATTTACTCCCATCAGCGTAAGCGGAAAGGAAATGTTTTCCTCTACGGAAAGCACGGGAATTAAATTATACGCCTGAAAAATAAAACCGATACTGTGCCGCCGCAAAAGCGCCAACTGCTGACGGGACATTTTCCCTGTATCAGAACCGCCCACCAGCATACTGCCGCCTGTCAGCGTATCAAGACAGCCTGTTAGGTGAAGAAATGTAGATTTACCGCTTCCCGAAGGTCCCGCAATAGCGGTAAATTCTCCGCCATGAAATTCAAGGTTCACCCCGCGCAGGGCGTGTACTGTCTGATTGTTAAGACCGTAATCTTTTACTACATTCACCGCTTTTACAACTGTCACTTATGCACCTCCTTCTTTAACTCATTCAAAGCTGAAAGCCCGAACACATCTTTTGTCTTTAGTTCCTCCGCTATGGAATTGGGAACCAGCATCATCGAATTTCCCGCCTTCAAACCTTCGTTCAAAATCGAAAGTATTTTTAGTTTCATTGCCGGTTCGTTAGCTGTATAAATTTGCGCCGCTTCTTCAAGTTTTTTGGCAATTTCAATTTCCGCTGACGCAAGGAAAACACGCGCTTTCTTTTCCCTTTCCGCCTGCGCCATTCTTGAAAGAGATTCCTGCAAACCCTCCGGTATCTGAATATCGGTAATTTCGATATGAAGAACCGTTATCCCCCAATCGGTGGTTTTTTTATCAACCTCTTCCTGAATTTGTTTTTCGATTACGTCGCTTCGTTCAAGGAAGGTAGAAAGATCGTGGCTTGAAACGGCGTTACGCAGTGCGGTCTTGGAAGAATACACCACTGCGTCAAAATAATTTTCAACTTCAAGAACCGCTTTTTGAGGGTCCCACACCAGCCAGAAACAAATCGCATCAACATCGACAGTAACAGAATCGCCCGACAAAGTTTTCTGCGCGGAAAAATCCGACACCCTGATACGAATGTCAACAGTTTGCGCAACACGGTCGGCAATAGGCAGAAGGAAAAACAGCCCCGGACCTCTGACCTTTTGAAATTTGCCGAAACGAAGAACAATGGCGCGCTCCCATTCGTTGTTTTTGCGTATGCAGAATGTCAAAATTAACACAGCAAGAAAAACGGCAACAGCGCCGCCAATATCCTGCGTTATATTTTTCAGAAAAAATACTGCAAACGCAGACGCAATCAATATGACAAGCCTCAATAAGAATAAGGAAAAATCCGGTTTCATTTTCATTGGCTCATTACTCACCAACGGTTGTCTGTTATTCAAAAAATTCATTTGCTTAACTCCTTTTTTGCGCCGTTACATAACTGCGCATTATAATCTAACTGGGCTGTCAGGATAAGTTTTTCAAACTTTTCTGACACCGCCATTCCTCCTGTAATTTGAACATCAAAAAAATCAAACAGGGTTTTTAGAAATTCCCTGATTCAATTAATTTTATCAGCTCGCGTTTTCCAACTCCCAGATTCTGCATTTCCTGCATGAACCTGCCGGCTACTTCTTTAATTTTACGGTTAAGACTGTCGTCCTCGATTACGGGTTTTTTATCGGAAATGAAAGTTCCGCTACCCACTTGCGTAGCCAAAATCCCGCGAATTTCCAGCTCGCCGTAAGCCTTGGCTATGGTGTTCGGATTTGTTTTCAGTTCCACCGCCAGAGATCGAATTGTGGGCAAACGGTCGCCCGGGCGCATACGCCCCGAAAGAATAGCGTACTCAATCTGTTGGATAATCTGCCTGTAAATCGGCGCGCCGTTAGCCGTGTTCAGCGTAAAATTGACGGCCTTCCGTTCATTGGTTTTCGTCTGCTTCATCATTGTACTATTCATCTAGTACAAATATACATGTACTAGTACAATATGTCAAGTAAATTTTGAAAAAAAAATACTTGACGACGGGCTAAAACAAGCAACATACCGGTTATTGGATACCGAGCATACTCTCTCTTTGGATGACTCTGTAAATGATTTGACTAGTACAGCATGGCGTAAATAACCCCTCCTAAATCAAACACGGAGTAATTTGCCTTTATAATTCCATTGAAAAGGTTTTTTAAAATACAGGAAGAGGGAGTATGAAAACTCCGCTTTCTTAATTATGGGGGCAAGCAACAGCTTGCCAAAACAATTCTGGGGCTAATTCCGCCCCATCGGATATATTGCGAGCCTTTTCTCGGAGGAGCCGCAATATTTTTTGCCAAAGAGCCTTCAAAAGTTGAAATTATCAACGATACCAACGGCGAGATAATTAACTTTTACGAGGTATTAAAACGGGATTTTACAGTTCTTGAAAAAGAGGTAAATATAAGCCTCCACAGCCGAAAATTGCATACCCATGCATGGGTTGTTTATCAGAACCCGGAGTTATTTGACCGTATTAAAAGGGCATGGGCGATCTGGATGCTTGCAAATTCGTCTTATGGTCATATGCTTGACGGTGGATTCGGTTATGACCGTACCACTGGAGGAACAACAAAAAAACTGTCCAATAAAAGACTTAATTTTACAGAGGATTATGCGGTCCGGCTCCAGAACGCTCAAATTGAGTGTTGTGACGCACTTAAAATTATAAGAAGCAGGGACACGGCTGATACTTTCTTCTATTGCGATCCGCCTTACGTTGGATCAGATCAAGGGCATTATGACGGATACACTCAAGAAGACTTTGACGGATTATTGAATCTTTTAGCGACAATCAAAGGGAAATTTCTTTTGAGTTCTTTCCGAAATGAAAATCTTGACAAGTTTGTACAGCGAAAGCGTTGGCATACTTTTGAAGTGGAGATGACGTGTTCGATGACCAATAAAACCGGAAAATCAAAAAAGAAAGTGGAAGTTTTTACAGCCAACTATCCTATCAAGGCTCCAGACAAATAGGTATAAAGAGTTTTTTTGACTACTTGAAAGGATTTAAAAGGAGCATTAAATTCCTATTCTTGAAGCGAAAAATTCCCATTTTCGGTGACACGTTACAATCCCCATCTTTTCATCAGTTGAATATACATGCACCCCGTCTTCCGCAAGTTTTCCCGCAGAAATATAGGTTTCGCATATATTTGACACCGTCTGTTGAAATTGTTCCCTGTCCGTTATATCAGGATGTAACCAGTACCGGCTCCCATGCGGTTGTAGGTCTCTCTCTTTTTAAAAAGCGTCCTATTTGCCGGACGGATATGCTTTCCGCTATGCCGAGTTTTATCACTTCCTTTTGTAGCAACCCGGACGTCCAATGCGAAAACGGTAGCCCGTGTTTTGCAGGGTCTTCGCAAGCCAGCGCAAGTATAGCGGCCGCCTGGCTGTCCTGAAACTTTGACTGCCGTGTTCATATAGGCTTTAATTTTTATAGAACAAATGATAATATGGGTAAATCAAAATAAAGGATAAGCGATGTTTTAATGTCGCTTATCGGTATATGGTATACGCTGTTTTAATGGTGTATACTTTTGTTATAGAAGACACAAATGGAAATTTTAGAGCATGTCAGTAATGCAGGTCTCATAAAAACACAACGGAAAATTTTGTCTGTGTTGATTTTGGCGTTTCTTGCCGGGGTTTACATTGCCTTTGCTTCGGAAGGTTCAAATATGGCGGCATACAATCTGCTTGCAAATTCCGATACCTACGGTTTGGGAAGAGTTTTAGCGGGGGTGGTCTTTGGAACTGGTCTTATGCTAGTTGTTCTGGCGGGTGGAGAGTTATTTACCGGCAATTCGCTAATTATTGTACCGGTCTTGGATCGTAAAGCTTCTGTCCGCGCAATGCTGTTGAACTGGCTTTTGGTTTATATCGGCAATTTTGCGGGCAGTCTTTGTATCGCTTTTATGATGTACAAGTCAGGGTTGTTCAACAGCAGTAACGGACTTCTAGGCGGCATGACGATCAAAATCGCCTCGTACAAAACGGCTCTGCCTTTCCTTTCGGCGTTTTTTCTTGGTGTTATGTGTAACTGGCTGGTTTGTCTTGCGGTGTGGGTTTCTTACGGGACGGCGGAAATAGCGGGAAAAGCGCTTGTTATCTTTTTTGTTATTTGTCTTTTTATAACATCTGGTTTTGAACATTCAGTCGCCAATATGTACTATATTCCCGCAGGTATTTTTGCAAAACAAAACCCGCAATGGCTTGCGATGTCGCAAGTTCCCGCCGTACAGATTGCTGGTTTAAATTGGTTAAATTTCGCAGTTAAAAATTTAATTCCGGTAACGCTTGGTAATATCGCCGGAGGCTCCGGCATGGTAGGGCTTCTGTATTGGTTGTCGCGGGAGTTTCAGAATAAAAAATGAAATTATCGGGCATTACGCCGGAAAGTCTAGTTGACGGTCCCGGTCTGCGGTACGTCATTTTTACGCAAGGCTGTCCGCACAAATGTCCGCATTGTCATAATCCCGAAACATGGGACAGCGGCGGCGGCAAAGAATACTCTGTCAAACAAATTGTGCGTTTGATAAAACAGCAAAAACAAACAAAACAAGGCGTTACTTTTTCCGGCGGCGAGCCGTTTTTGCAGGCGGACGAATTGGCGAAAGCGGCGCTGACCGCGCGTCAACTAGGCTGGGACGTCGTAACTTACACAGGTTACACCTACGAGGAATTAATCAGTTTGATAAATGACGGCAACAGCGGCGCGGCGGCATTGTTGCACGCGACAGATATATTGATCGACGGGAAATACGTTCATAAACTCCGCAGTATCGAGCTTCAGTTTCGCGGCTCATCGAACCAGCGGATCATTGACATAGCGAAGACGCGCGAAAAAGGGCAAGTTGTTTTGTGGAGTAATAGACTTGTTTAATAACCACTTAAGCAAGCCTGTCATAGTTTTAATACCACAAATTAATTTCAGCCTTAAAGCGAATGACGATTGCAACAGTAACCACGATAAGGATATGACATACATATGAATAGAGCCTATCAGATATTTTGTGTAAATGGCAAAATATCATTAGAACGGAACCCGTTCTTTTCCGCTCTCAATAGCGAACTGGTTTAACGCCCGCCCCCAATCCCGTATCGGCATAGTCCTTTTTTCAAAAGCGTTCCTAATAGCCAAATACAGTATCTTAAATATAGCATCGTCATTTACAAAGATCAATTTGTTTTTAATGACTTTGCGTAGAGAAAAATTTAACGACTCAATCGCGTTAGTCGTATAAATCGCCTTACGGATTTCAGGCGGGTACTTGTAAAACTCGCTCAAGTCATTCCAATGCCTCTGCCACGACTGGTATATCATCGGATATTTGTCATTCCATTTCTTCCCGAAATCTTCCAAAGCGTCGCGCCCGGCTTCCTCGCTGGTAGCTGAATAAACAGC
>JAITUY010000198.1 GCA_031286095.1 Treponema sp.
ATTATTATACTTGCGTTATGTTCCTTTCGTATTATTTTGCTCATCCTTCATTATACTCGTACTTTCAGCCGGAGCAAAGCTCCGGGGTATTAAACCGTATCGGCTCCGCCTAATAAAAACATGGCAAAACCGCCGATACTGGTCTGCTCGGTGATTGAGGACACTTTCCGCATACGGACTGCCCTTCACATGGGCGCGTCCGGCTATATTTCCAAATCGGACGCGAAAGAGCAGTTTCTTGAAGCGGTTGACGCCGTCCTGCGCGGGGAAGCGTATGTCTCTGACAAAAACAATGAAATACTGGAGGAAGCCTCCATTACCCACGCCCGCTTTACCCGGCGCGAACAGGAACCGCTTCATTTAATAAAGCAAAACAAGACAAACCAGCACATTGCCCAAACGCTTGGTTTAAGCGTACGTACCGTGGAGAATTACATCAGCAACATTTATTTCAAAACAGGCGTAAAAACACGGCAGGAATTGATGTTGTTGTAAAACCGTGCGTTCACAAGGTCAAAAAGAATAAACTTTTAATTTACTGTCATTCTCCATTTGCCTGAAGTCTGAATCATTATGTAAAAAATAAATATCTTCAAGTATTGCATAGGAGGCTATCAGGCAATCATAGGGTTTTCGTATTGTTATTCCTAGCTTCCTTAAACTTCGGTATAAATCTATCGCATGGTCTACAACAGTCATTATTGGGGTATTTATCATAGTAACATTTTGTAAAATACTTTTTATTTCCGTAAATGTTTTGTCATCTTTGACACCCTGTAAAATTTCCTGGTAAATTAATGGGCAAATACAAATATCATTTTCTTCTTCAATTAATTGTTGCAATATATCCGCTTGTTTTGTTCTTTCTTTTTCGTGGAAAAAATCTACCCAAATAGTTGTGTCTACAAGTATGGTATTCATCTAGGGCTTCTCATGTCTTCAATATCGCCTTCCCAAATGCCTTGCCCTCTGTATTTCAAAATCTGTTTCAGGCTGTTTTCCTGTTTATCTTCAGACTTGAAAACGTCCGGAAAATTAACAATAACTTCACATTCTTTAATGGGTGCGCCCAACTCTTTAGAGTTGGGAATGCTGTCCAAAACAACCGTTGCCCCATTGAATCTGCCTTTTACCGCAAGCATAATAACCCTCTTTATATACTATACCGCTTTTTCCGGTTTTTTGAAAGCCTTGTTTCTCCCCGATTTTCCCCCAAATCCTCCGATTTATGCCTTTTTTCCTTTCCCCCCTTTCCCGGCGCGAACAGGAATTGATGCAGTTGTAGAAATTCAAATAAACCGTAAACAAAGTCAGGTGTGAACCAATTCTTTTTCATTTTGAACAATTTCGTGCATTTCACTTTGCATATTTTTAACAAGGAGGGCAAGCGCGGCAAGGCGGACTTCCATAGACTCTTTTTTTGTCGCTTTGCGGTAATTCCCTTGCGCTACACCAGTAGAAACCTCATTTACTATTTTATCAACGTCAATTTCATCGTAATTCATATCATACCCCTTCTAATAAAAAGTAATACTGCTTGGTTAATTTCATTGCATGAATGACCACAAGGCGATCCTGTTCGTTATCTTCAATCGCAATGATTTCCAAAGCTCTTCCCGCATTATCAAATCCAACAAACAATCGCTTTATAGGCGGATAATTTAACACGATGTCATTGGTAAAATGTGATAAACAGTAGCTGATATTTGCTTCTGTTATTCCATGCTTGTATGCGCTGTCCAGAATGACAATATCCATGCAACAAAATTATACCCGGTTTTTTACTAGCTGGCAATGCATGAACCCTTGGCTATATCTTTAACTTCTTGCATAGCTGCCAAAGTAACGGCATTAATAAGGAGGATTTTCAGCATGAAGCGGGCAGTCCTCTCCGTAAACACATTCAGCGGCGGCTTCGGTTTCGGTCGCGGCAATCATAAAAACTCCTCTGTTTCAATATACTCTTTTTATGGTTAAACCGCAAGCTTTCCCCCCCAAAAACCGCGCGTTCAGGCAACGGTGCAGTAGGAATTTATTATTATACGCCTTTGGCGCGGTAGGCGCTGACAAGTTCATGGTCTTTTTCAACTATTTCCTGCATGTTTCGGACAATTGCGCCAAGTGCGGCGAGGCGTATCCTCATTATTTCTTGTTTTGTCATTGGGCGGGTTCTTCCCTCCGCTTCCGCTGTATATACTTCATCTACAATTTTATCAACGTCTATGTTGTTATAATCCATAAACCGCCCTTACCCTCACTATACCGCTTTTCATGACTCTTTGAAACCGCCTCTCCCCAACTCCCCAATATTGGCATTTTTTCATAGAGAAGTTATTAGTGAGAAGTGCTTTAGACCGTGAAAATACGTTGTGTTACGCTCAATAATTGCAGTAAAAAATCAGAAGGGACTTTTTCAACAAACTGGAAAGAACGGGCTTTATAATCCAAAGTAACTAATTGGTCAAGTAAAACCGTTCCTTTGGTATTAAGGTTATCAGGCAAATCACGGTAAAGCGGAAGCCTGCGCTGTGTGGTGGATATTGGCGCTGTAATAACCACATTGGTATATTGCGAGACAATATTATTACTTAAAACAATTACCGGGCGGAATCTCTGCTGTTCATGCCCTTTGCGAGGATTAAGATCAAGTTTAATAATGTCGCTCTGTTGCGGAACGCCGTCTACCACTGTTCATTTCCTACAGCGCTGCCAAAATCAACAATCGGTTCACGAATACCATCGTCTACATAATCTTTGAAAAGATACGCCAGAGAACCGTCATCTATAGTCTTTACAGACTTGAAAACGTCCGGAAAATTAACAATAACTTCACATTCTTTAATGGGTGCGCCCAACTCTTTAGAGTTGGGAATGCTGTCCAAAACAACCGTCGTCCCATTGAATCTGCCTTTTACCGCAAGCATAATAACCCTCTTTATATACTATACCGCTTTTTCCGGTTTTTTGAAAGCCTTGTTTTTTTGCAAAACCGTGCGTTCACACTCTACCCGCCTGTTTGCCGCAGTGCGATAATTTCCAAACAAAAATCAAACGCAAGGAGCAAATTATGAACAAGACAGGAAAAACAGGAATGATTGCAATCGTCATCGGGATTGCGCTCGTATTCGCCTTTACCGGTAACGCCCGGTAGCTGATATGAAGGCCTCCCGAGTCAAGTAGTTTTTCAAAAAAGAAATTTTTTTCTATAAACGGCCTCCTTGTTTTGCCAATAGCCAGAGCGGCAAAACAGCAAAACAAGACGGA
>JAITUY010000159.1 GCA_031286095.1 Treponema sp.
GTCTTGCGGTTTTTCAGGCTATAAGCCTGCGAACGCGGACTTTAGTCCGAAAGTTCGACAAAACCGCGTTTTTTATATGAAGTTGTTCAGAAACTGAAGTTTCCGAACAACTCTAATAAAAGAAATCAGTGCCTATGTAAATTTCTATATCGCCGGCGTCAGAGATGTTTTTTAAATTCCACCCGATAGAAGCCCGTATAAACAAACTGCGAAAGAATTCCGGGAAAACGATAACCTCAAAACCGCCTGTAACCGCAATATTTTTTATATCAAATTCGGTTTTGTTTATAGGGTCTTTATATAGCGCTAAATCGATAAAGGGGGCGGAAAATAACTCAAAGTTAAACAGGCGTAATTTTTGCTTGTTAAACCAAACGGACGGCGTAAATTTTAAAAGCCTGAAAGATAAATCAAAGTTCAAGGAAAGCATGTAATCCGCAAAAATATCTTTGTCGATAACGCCGCGCAGTACGTCCCCTGCAAAAGCGTATCCGTAATCATAAAATATCCACTGGCGGTACATCAAATTTGTAGAAATGCCGAAAAAATCTGTAATTTTAAAGTGACCTATGCCGGAAAATATTAACTTGTCCGTCCATGGGTTTTTACCGTTATTTGCTTTATAAAAATTGTAGTCAAGTGAATTGTAAATATACACATCCATGCCGTTTCTTAAATTTCCAATCCAGTCTATACGGCTAAAGCCAAGATTTTGTTTAAAAATCAGAACAGGTCCCTTTCTTATATCGTCTAACGGCCATTCTGAAAATTCATGGTTAAAAATAGCGGAAACGCCTGGAGTAAAAATAATCTCGCCAAAACCGCCGGCGTCAATTCCTGTGGGTATTTTCCATGATATATAAGGGTTAGTTGACATATAAAAACCATTTTGGAAATATCCGTATTCAGGCTTGTATACATCTTCGTTTTCTTCGTTTAATATAAATGATTCATTTATACCGGCGGTAATGATAGTAAAACCTGCAGGCAGTTCTACGGATAAACCTGTGATATTTCCGTTATAAATAGGCAGTTCCGTATCGGGACGGTAAGTAAAATCATTGTAAAATTTTATATTCCAGTTAAGGCCGTAAGCCGTAAACGGAATATTTGAATCAAACATAAAGAAAAAAGAATTGTTTTTATTTTCATCATAAGAGTATCCAAGATCAATTCTTAAAGGACTCATAGTCCCTAAAAAATTATAATCGCGCGCCTTTAGCGTTATGTCAAAACCTGTATTGGAACTGTACCGCGGGCGCGGAATGGCGACAATGTTCCATGTGTCTCTGCTTGTAATAACGATGTCAACAGGAAATTTGCCGTCTTCGCGTAGCGGACCAACTGTATAATCTATATTTACGCTGTCTAAAACTCTCTCATTGTAAAGCAGTTGTGTTTTATCGTGTATATATTTTTCCAATTCCTGAAAACCTGCAATTTCTACTCCTGTTTTTAACTCTCCTTTTCTGATTAGCGCGTCGGGGCGGGTAAGACCGGTTATTTTAAAATTAAATGAATTTATTATAAAGATAGAATCGCTTTGCGGTTCTTCCCTCGCCGCTGTCTGCGCCTCCGCTTGCGCTTCTGTCTGCGCCCCTACTTGCGCAAATGCCGTATGGCAGAGAAAAAAGAAAAAAATGATTAAAAATATACAATGATTGTATTTATTAGATAAAAAGGGCAAAAGAAAAACCTTTTATGACGCGGAGCGTCCGGAAAGCCGGTTATTTCTCGGACAGACCTTGTATTTTTGTAATATTTCGCGGAAATATTACAAAAATACGGTATTAGAGAAGATGTCCGAACAAGTTTTTCAACAGACCTGCGGTCTGACTTTCCGGACGCCATCTAACGGCATTATGACGTAATTCCTGCCGGAAACCGGCGGACACCGGGGGCACCGGCGGCCGAAACACGCTCAATGAAACCGGCGAATTTTATTTAAATTCAATATATCACGAAAAAATGGGTGTTTCAATATAAAAAGACCTATTCAGTAAGGTTATAAACGTTTATTTCTATGCAGTTTATGATCTCGTACTTGGAAAATTCGTCTATTTCCTCATTGTTAGCAAGAAATTCCTTCCAGTTTTCGACGAAATCGGCGGCTGTTTTACGGTAAAGCGGCAGATGACAGCCTATTAGTATGCCCTCGGCATTCTTATTCCGTACAATGGTATCGCCTTTACAGACAATTTTTATGTCGGAAAGGATATTTTTCTGCGCTTTTGCCAAGAAAGTAACTGTTTTATGATCATATATGTCTTCGGAAAAGAATTTTTTATACATTGAATAGTCCCACCGGTTAAGCGGAAGTCTTATTCTGGTAAGGATTTCCTTTTTTTCAAGCGTGTCGATGTCTTCTTCCGAATGAAATCGTACGGCGGAAACCCAGCGGGAACTTTGCGCGCCGCGGAACTCGTATTGAGCGTCAAGGGCGACTAGGGGAGCCGGTATGTCAAGAAGGCGGGCTGTACAGCAGATATTTCCGCCTATAGTTGCGACATTTCTTAACTGAACCCCGCCGATATTTTCAATGCAGTCGCAAAGAACTTCCGGCACTATTTTCCCCAGCTTTATTATTTTATTTAATTTTACCATAGAGCCGATTTCAAGGTAATGTTCCGTCCTTGTAATGTTTTGAAGTTCCTGCATGTTGTCCAGACAAATAATGACAGGCGGAAGGTCTATAATTGTTTTACTTTGTTTCCATAAAAGAACCGTACCCCCCGCGTACGGCTGAGCGGACGGGTTCTGGTTCCATACGGAAAACAGTTCGTTAAATGAAGTTGGGAAAAATATTCTGTTAAGCAGAACGTCCATACAATCTCCGTTGCCGTATTCCGATGATATGGTTTACCGCTTCCACCAGCCTGTCAATGTTAGTACATCTGCAGTTAACGCCGGCAAAACTCATAATTATTTCTTCCCTTGTAGGATTTGGAAAGCGTTCAAGAAGCGTTTCCGTACAAAGGATTTTTCCCGCTTCGCAATAACCGCAATTTCCCAAATGCACGTCTTTAAAACCTGTTAATATATCATTGTACTCGTCCGTCTGGGAAAATCCTTCTATTGTTATAATTTCGCTTCCTCTTACTCTGAATGCCGGTATAAGGCATGAGGGAGTAACGCTTCCGTTAAAAATTATCGAACACGCGCCGCACTGACCGTTAAGACAGCCGGATTTTGCGCCGGATAAGCCAAAGCTTTCCCGCAGTATGTGAATAAGCCTTACTCCTGCGTCAGTGCGGACGACAACATCTTCCCCGTTTAAAATAAAATTGATTGTCATTTCTGCCCCTGTAACCGCGCGCCGCTGTTTTTAAGCCGCGCTATATCCCAAATTTCTTTTCTTCTTATCGGGATAGTTTTATAAAAGTGATCCATCGCCTGAGAGACCGCCTGTAAAAAAGCGGACGGTATGCATGTGAACGGAAGTTCCCCGATTCCCTTTGATTCATGACTGTCTGTAGAAAGAAAATCGATACTTAAAACAGGAATATCAAGATAAGAAGAAATGACATTTTTATCGTACTTGTTTTTTGGAAGCGCGCCCTCCGAGTATTCGATATTTTCAGCAAACGCCCAGCCTAGCGCCTGCGTCGCCCCCCGTGTAATGTTTCTTCTCGCCCTGTTTTCAGAGATAATCTTTCCGCCGTCAATTCCAAGCCATACTCCGCGTATTCTTGGAATACATTCTACAAGGTCAATTGAAACTTCAACTACGCAGGCGGCCATTCCTGGTTTTAAAAAGCCGCTTATGTCCATATTATTTCCGCCGCGCGGCATAAAGCGGTCTTTCCACAAAGAACCGTATTGAGGTTTTACGGAACGGCGTACTGTAATCGGCAGAGGATCGTGAAAGCGCTGTTTGCGGATTGCCTGACAGCATTTTTCAACCAGTCTGGTAAGAACCGTTATATTTCTTGAAGCGCAGGAAGGTCCTCCGTCTGGGGCGTTTTCAGTAATAAGACGCACTTTTTCTTCTTCAATTGATAAAAAATCCATTACAACTTTTGCCCATATTCTGGCGTAATCCCCGTCGGAACTTGTAATGCTTGTTTTTATTTCGATAAAACTGTCTTTTGTCAGAGTTACTTCTACGCTGTAAATACCGTTGTCCTGTCCGTGGTAGAGAAGACCGTTTCCCTGAAATCCAAGCGCTATTCCAATTCCCCTTAGATTTTCACCTTTCTCATACATTAATGATTTTTCCCTGCGGGTCTGTCTTAATAATTCATAAGAAGCCCACTTACGGTAATAATCGCTCATAACGGTAACAGAGCTTATAAGTTTATCAACAGAGATTTGATTTTTTGCGCTTACTCCGGAAGGAAGAATTGTAAACGGATTAATGCGGGATTTTCGCCATTGCGCCGGGTCGGTTTTTACAGTATCCGCAACTTGGGATATATGGCGCTCCATAGCAAAGAAACCCTGCGCCAGACCGAATCCGGAAAACGGTCCCTGCGGAGGAATATTTGAAATATTTGCCTTTGCGCTGATCTTTAGATTTTCAATATTGTAATAGCCTATAACGCCAAGGCAGACCTGATCCAGTATTTCTTCGCTGTTAACTCCGTACGAGCCAAGGTTGACAACAATGTCCGCTTCCGTGGCGGTAATATTACCTTTGTCGTCGATAACGCTGACAATATCTATATTGGATTTACAGCGTTTTGGGGAATAAAAAAAGTCTTCTTCTCTGTTTAAAATAAGGCGTACAGGTTTATTTGTTACATAAGTTCCTAGCGCGGAATGGCAGGCGACAAGGGACGTAAACATAAGTTTTCCGTCCATGTGAAGGCTCAGCGATGTAGTTTCTACTGTAACTTCGGATTGATCGATTCCAAGCGCGCGTGCAACGGAGCGTTTTACATGATACGGCCATTGTGTGGCGGTTTTTACAATTAACATTTTTTCGGCTTTTTTTAATTTTGTTTCTTTTTTTTCTTCGCCGGCGTTGTTTGCCGCGTTTTGCCGCGCTTTTTCGTCTTTTTCCTCATGCCGGTTTTTATAGTATGTTACGGCTCCGGCGGGTTCGGCGTACCAGTGATCCTGTATTCCTGTTACATAGGTTCCGGCGATTATTTTTCCCGGTTTATCAAAAACGCTTGACGGATCGCCGATTTGAATTTCACGGACTGCGGCGGGCGGTTCTATAGCGTTGAATTCAGGCGTTTCCTCGTCATAAATAATTTTGCACTGTTTTACTAATTCTTCAAGTTTTGTCTTGTCCTGTCCAAGTAAAATGGCGATTGGTTCTCCTATGTAGGACAGTTCTGATTCCGCAAGGATAGGAATGGAAGTGTCTTCAAGCCTGTTTTCTCCGGGGATATTTCTTGCTGTAACTATTGTATAATTGTCGGGGAGTTTGGGATATTGAACCATCTTTACATGGCCTTTTGCGATAGTAGACCTTATAGTTATGCCGTACAGTAAGTGCGTCGGATAAATGTCTTCAAGAAAGGCAGGATTTCCCATTATAAAGCAGTTTATTTTAATTTCATGACTTTATCAATTAGAATATTACGCAGTAATTCCGCGTTTCTGTAATCCTGCGCCTTTGCGGGATCAAAACGGCAAATGGGGCGCAGTTGTTCAAGCAGGTCTTTCAGGTCGACGGAGAACGGCTTGTCCCTTTTTACCTGTAAAATTCTGCTGTATTCCGTTTCGTTAACTCTTTCGTCCCGCGACCAAAGGGGTTCGTCCATGCGCTCGCCAGGGCGAAGTCCCGTGTATACGATTTTTATTTCGGTATCAGGCTCAAAACCGTGAAAGCGGATCAACTGTTCCGCCAAATCGCGGATGCGCACAGGTTCTCCCATGTCCAAAAGGTACAGTCCCCCGTTTTCCCCGACTCCGCCCGCCTTTAGCACCAGAGAGCAGGCTTCGCTTATGGTCATAAACCATCTGCGTATGTCCGGGTGGGTAATGGTTACCGGCCCGCCTTTTTGAATCTGTTGCTGGAATAGCGGCACTATCGAACCGCGCGAGCCAAGAACATTGCCGAAACGGACTACCATAAAACTGGGACCGCCGGACGTCTGCGCGGCTTCCAGTACCATTTGTTCGCAGATGTATTTTGACGCGCCGTATACCGAAACAGGCTCGACCGCTTTGTCGGTGGTTATATGCACAAATTTTTTGATACCGTGTTTTACAGCGGACAGTATCAGGTTTTCTGTCCCGAAGACGTTATTTTCAACGGCAGACACGGGGTTTTCTTCCATTAGCGGAACATGTTTATACGCCGCGGTATGGAAAACCGCGTCCGCTTTTAAGTGTCCAAAAATGTAGTTAACATAATCCTTGTCCCTTAAATCGCCGATAACGGGGACAAGAGCCGCTTTTTCGCCGACTCCCTCTTCCTGTAAAATCCGCAGTTCTTTATCGATCTGGTAAATTGAATTTTCCCCGTGTCCAAAAAGATAGAGGCGGGAAGCCCCCCCCGATAAAAGCTGTCTGCAAAGTTCGCTACCTATTGAACCGCCTGCGCCAGTAACAAGCACGCGCTTGCCCCTTAAATAGGCGAGGCTTTGTTTTAATTTTATCGCGACAGGATTTCTTCCAAGAAGGTCCTGCAAGTCGATAGAGCGGGTTTGAATAAAATGCGCGTCCCCGTCAATTATTTGGGAGATGCCTGGTAAAATTCTTATTTGATGAAAGCCTATTTTTTTTAAGTTGTCGTATAACTGTTTTAAAAAGCTCCTGTCGGCGTTAGGCATGGCGATAATCGCCTCGTCCTCTCGGTTTGCCCGCACTAACACAGCGACGTCGTTAATGGGGCCGATGACGGGTATGTTGTCTATTCTTTTGCCTATTTTTTCAGGATCATCGTCCAGAAAGGCGGCTATCTCGCCGAATACGGCTTTTGAGATAATCTCGCTTGCGAGAGCGCGTCCGGCAAATCCGGCTCCTATAATAAATAAACGTTTTGGTAGCGTTACCTTACCCCCCTCCTGGCCGGTTCCATCGAACCTATAACTTCAAACCCTAAATCTATACTAAATGAATCATTGTATAAATCAAGTCTTATTTTTGCTCTTCCTTTCCTTCTGTCTACTTTTACGATTCTTCCTTCAAGCCCCATAAGCGGCCCTTCAACAACTACAATGCGCGAATTTTCATTGAAGTACACCTTTGATCTGCCCGCTACGGGGCCTGCGTTTTTAATAAAATGAAGGACTAACTCCAGATCGCGGTCTGCAAGCGGCGTTATTTCCTGATTTGATCTTAAAAAACGGTAAAAACCGTCCGTACGGCGGAAATCCCACTGGTATTTTTGTATATCTTCTTCATTTTCCACCTCTACAAAGACATAACCGGGAAAAACGGCGGACATGGAAGGCTTTATCAGTCCTTTTTTCTTTATATCGAGCCGTCTTTGGGGGAAATAGACAGGAAAAGTTATCTCGGGGTGCAGAGCCTTAAAAAGTTTTATGAATTTTGCTTCCGCGCGGGTTTTAACCTGTATTGCGTAATAGTTCATTTTCCCCTCTCTCTGATAATACACTAAAAGTCTAGTATGTGAATATACCTGATTTCCTACCGAGGAGGCGCGTAGGAAGGAAGTAAGAAAGAAGAGCTCTCGCAGAGGCGCAAAGGCGCAGAGGTCTAGTCCGATTGCTTCTCCATTATACGTCATATAATATCTAAATACGAAAATCTTGAAAGTATAATAAAAATTTTACAAAAAACAACTTTGTGCCTATGCGTCTCTGCGAGAGGTGTTTCTTTATGCTTCTTCACCTTTGGAGCTTCGTCAAATAAGGAAGAACACAGAATTTGACTATGAAAAGAAAATAGGGTATGATAAATACGGACAAAGGGTATACATAAAATACGGCAACGATACTGAGACTGAATACAACCGTACAGGCGCTGGTTGTCGGCTTGGACACGAAGAACAGAGCGGCCGGGCAGGTGCAGGACATGAGTTACACATTTGACGCCGTAGGAAACGTGACAGGATATAAGAACGGAGCGAGCGGATATACGACGGAGCAAAATTACAGCTACGACGGGCTGTATCAGTTAACGGGAGTGCAGGGCACGAGCCGCTCCCACATGTACGGCGAAAGTGAAGATTATAGGACGGAATACAAACAGGATTACAGTTTTAACCGAGTAGGGAACATGATGAGCAAGATAAGCGAGGAACAAGTAAGCAACTCCAACCGCATAGGAGCGCCATTAAACTACTCCCTTGACTATGAATATTATCCCGGCACGCACAAGGCTGAACGCATAGGCACAA
>JAITUY010000006.1 GCA_031286095.1 Treponema sp.
CTTAAACGTTTTATTTACGCCTACGTTTCCTATACTGCAAATACCACAGCCGATAGGAGCGTGCATGACGATAACCGCATTGCGGATCGAATTTAAAATGGCGAGGCTTAACGTAAACCGACAGCCATGAGTCTGCGTAAAACTTCTGCTGGAAAGGTTAAGACAACCGTCTTTCCCGAAACAATCCTTCTGCAAACAACCCTTCATTTTTGCCGCAGTTCCGCCAAAAGCAATGTTTGTTTTGTGCCTGTCTTCCCTTGCCGGAGCCGATTTTGCGTTTAAATAATTCATAATTTTCCTCCAAATTAAGCCATGTAAGTGGCTGATTTAATCGAAGCCTCCGTCTTTCGGAGTTACTTCCTCTTATCTTCCTGCGACCAGTATGCTTAATATATCTTCCGTAAGCCGCAATCCGCCGTTTATTCCGGCGTAAGCGGTATTCAAAACTATCCTGTTTGTTACGGGAAATGATGCCGTTAAAATCGGGTAATTAAATTGAGCCGCCAAATCCCTCTCATACACGCTTCCGATAATAAATGTCGGAGTCATTGAGTCATAATAGCGCTCGTTATGATTGCGCTCCCAAATTTCGGAGATATATTTTTTTACGGACGATGTGTTCGTGTCGAATTTAACATTTGCCTTTAAGCCGGATTTTAAGCCGTCAAGCCCCGATACAATTTTTTCCTTTTGATTATCTTCAAGCATATCCGTTACAACAGTTAATTCAGGCAACCACCCAAGCTCGTCTGACAAAAATCTGGTAATTGCCGGAGCGTAATTACTGTCGCCTATCACAATCGCGTACCTTTGCAAATCAATATCGTTGTAAATATCCGCCAGACGCTCTATATAATTGTAAAACAATTTTTTCTCGCTCTTTATTACCTCGTCTGTAACTCTGTCGGCAATGTTCAGTTTGGCGGCAACTTTTTTCAAAAAATCTTCCGTGGCGTGAGCGCCGATGGGCAAATCTGCTGTTATATAGGGAATATCGTGCAATTCCTGAAAGACCTCCGCTGTCTGTACGCCGAATATGCCGGAAAGCACAATGTTAAGCGAGGCGTCGCCCGCATTCTTTATGTCTTGCAGTGTTTCGCTTTCGCCGAAAAACGTATTAACTTCCAGCCCAAGACGGTTAAGCAGGCGTTTTACCTCTTTTAAGTTGCCTTCCCAAAACACATCCAAAGACGGAACAATGCCCAGCACATTAACCTTCTGCGCCTTTTTATTTTTTTGTCTGGTTATATATTTTTTTACAATGGCGCTCAACAGAAGGTCGTACCCTAAATAGGAATTCCCTCTGAAACTCGGCGTATGCACGGCAAGCACCGGCTTTTCTTCTTCCTCAAAGTCCGAAACAACGGCGTCAAGATCGTCACCAATCATTTCCACCATACAGCCGGAAAGAACAACGTATAAATCGCCGTCCATAACTTCAAGGGTGGTTTTTATCTGTTCACGTAATCTTTCCTCTCCGCCAAAAACTATATCGCGTTCAACTACGTTACTGCTGGGAAGCGCGTTGCCTCCGCAATATCCGCCGCCCAAATACGCTCCGCCTGAATTGTACGCCTGATACAGATTTTGTCCGCAACCTGCCGAAGCGTGTATAACAGGTATCGCCCTTGGTATCGCTCTTAATGTCGCAAGCGCGCCGCCCAAAGAACAGGCATAACGCGGTCTGTCAATAAAACTGCTCACCTTTTTCTCCTCCAAATTAAGCCGCATGAGCGGCTAGTCTAATGAAATTCTCCGCTCCTTGCGGAGACAATTCCTCCTATTTTCTCTCAAGACTGTCGTATAACGCTGTGGAAAGATATCTTTCTCCAGTATCGGGTAAAACCGTTACGACAATTTTCCCTTTATATTCAGGGCGTTTTGCTATCTGCGTTCCCGCAAATGCCGCCGCGCCGGACGATATGCCTACCAGCAAACCTTCCGTCCTCGCAAGATGCTGGGAAGTTTCAAACGCTTCCTCATTTTTTACCTTGTATATCTCGTCTATAATTCCGGTATTTAAAACAGGGGGAACAAATCCCGCCCCTATACCCTGTATCTTGTGGGGAGCGGGAGGATTGCCTGATAACACCGCCGAATCATAAGGCTCTACCGCAATTATTTTTATGTTTTTATTTTTACTTTTTAAAAACTCCCCCACTCCGGTAATCGTTCCGCCCGTTCCTACTCCTGAAACAAACGCAGAAACCTGTCCGTCTGTATCGCGCCAAATTTCTTCCGCCGTTGTTTTTTTGTGTATTTCAGGATTCGCGGGATTTTCAAACTGCTGAGGAATAAACACGTTTTCAAACTGGGCAAAAAGTTCCTCCGCCTTCCGTATTGCGCCTTTCATTCCGTCTTTGCCCGGGGTAAGCACAATCTCTGCGCCGAGCGCTTTTAACAAATTACGTCTTTCCACACTCATGGTTTCGGGCATGGTCAAAATTAACTTATACCCTTTCGAGGCGGCCACAAAAGCAAGCCCTATGCCTGTATTTCCGCTTGTCGGTTCAATAAGAATGGTGTCTTTTGTTATTTTTCCGCTTTTTTCCGCAGACTCTACCATAGAGAGGGCGATACGATCCTTGACACTGCCAAGCGGGTTAAAATACTCAAGTTTTGCGATTAGCCGCCCGCCAATCTTAAACAAGCCGTTGTAATTAGTTAATTCAAGCAAAGGGGTATTTCCTATCAAATCGGTCAGTTTTGAATGTATGTTCATTTTCAGCCTCCTTAAAACATACTAAATACATATGAATTATATGTATAAGTTTACAGCTTTGTCAATAGGTTTTGACAAAAAATATTAATATTTTTTACCACGAACCTACATGAACTGCGTATCTGCAGTACGCTCGCGAACTTTTAACTCATATCTTGTTCATTGTTCATGTTGGTTTGCGGTAAAAAAATCTATACCACTAACCGCAAACATTATTACAACGAAAATCCCCCGTTTTTTCATAAAGTTTACGCGAAAAATCACTCACGCCGGGAATACCGCAGGCGTCGGCTCTACAGTGGGCGCAGTTGCGGAATACGGGTAAAAAGGCGTTTGCGTCTTTTCTGGCGGTTTCAAGCATGGCGCAAGCTGGGGCGGATGTTCCGGCAAATTCGCCGCGAGGAATCAGCGGCATGATATTATGGTACTTAACGCCGAAAGCGGAAATTATTTTGGCGATCTCCCCAATATGCCCGTTGTTAACGCCGGGAACCAAAACTGTGTTCACTTTCAGTTCCATGCCGGACTCTGCCGCCAAGCGTATTCCCTCAAGCTGGCGGGAAAGCAATATTTCCGCCGCTTTTTCGCCGGTTATAGTTTCACTGTTTAATGTAATATGAGAAACAATTTTTTCGCCGATTTTCGGGTCTACGGCGTTAACGGTAACTGTTATGTGCTTTAGCCCAAGAGCCGACAATTCCCTCACTTTGTCCGGCAGGCCAAGACCGTTAGTTGAAAGACATTTTGACAACTGCGGGAAATGTTTGTCCACAAGACGAAAAGTCTCAATTGCGGAATTATCCGCAAGCGCATCTCCGGGACCGGCAATACCTGCGACCGTCAATTCGGGACAAAGTTCCAGCGCCTCGGCAAGGGTTTTTACCGCCTGTTCAGGCGTGAGTACCGTCATCGATACGCCGGGACACATTTCGTTCGCGTTGATACTGCGCTCGCAAAAACGGCACTTGATATTGCACTTTGCGCTCACAGGCAGATGAATACGCCCGTATTGTCCGTGGGCGGCGGTATCAAAGCACGGGTGGTTATTTCGCTCTTTTTTGGGTTCGTTACGCGCAAGATACTGAACATACTCATCAAGAATATCTTCGATAAACCCCGGTTTTTCAAGAGGCTGAATATTCTTTGCCCTAAGACCGTTTTGCGCAAAATCCCCGATACGCGAACATACAACTACGGAGCAATCGCCTATTAACTTTGCGCTTTCGTTAAACATCTCCTGACTATGCCCGTCTTTACTGCAAGCGGGAGAGTTATCCCTCTTTTCGATAAATGTCCACTTTTTGCCGTCGGTCTCGGCAATTACAAAATACGGCGTGTTGCCGAAATGCCTTGAGACAAATTTTCCGTCGCCTGTGGCAAGCGCTATTCTCATGTTTCTTCCTCATATAACACATAATGCCTATGTGTTTACTATGTATTAAAACATCTATTTTGAGATTTGTCAATATAAAAATAAAAAAAAATTAAAAACATACTTAAAATCATTAGTGTCTAAAATAAATAAAATTCCCTGTTTTTTTTGGGGGGATATCCCGAAAAAGCGGTATATAGCCTTATAAATTTGAAAATATGTGTTAAAATAACACACTCTCATTGAAAATATGAATCAAAATGGCAAGAAAATATATAAAATTGGTCTAAAAAGTTTATTTTGGACACGAATGACTAAAAATATATTGGACTTATTCGACAATCCGGTTGATTGTCTCACAAGTCTTGCGGTTTTTCAGGCTAAAGCCTTACAAAACCGCATTTCTCCGCGCCTTTGCGTGATAAAAAATAAAGCGTGGTTTTAGCTGTTACAAAGTACTAGCGCCGGACAGCCCATTTTTGCTCACTTTTTTATGATTTTTCCCACTCTGTTTATCAGATCGTCTTTATCATAGGGCTTTTTTATATAATCAACCGCCCCCATTTCCCGCGCGTGTTCCATATCTTTTGGATCGTCCGAGGCTGTTAAGAACGCTATCGGGGTGTCGTGTAAATTGCTTATCGCTTTTATTCTTTTGTAAGTATGCCACCCGTCCATTCCAGGCATCATTAAGTCCAGCAATATTAAATGAGGAACAAGTCCCTGATAGAACAAACCAAGCGCCGATTTGCCCGATTCGGCTGTAGATACGTCATACTGATCCCGCAATACTGTTTCTACCATTACAAGATGAATGGGGTTGTCATCTACAATAAGAATTTTTTGCTTCTCGTCGCCAATAGTATCAATAAATTTTTGCGTTTCCTGTTTTAACGATTCAAAATTATTGTTGTTTTCCTGACTCATTTCGTTTACATGGGTTACTGAAACATTTATCTGGTTTACGCCTTTTAATATCTCGTTCATGCCGTCTACTGTTTCTTTGCTGGTCTTTATAAATTCATCTGTTTCTTGAACTAGGATTTCCCCCGACTCCGACATGTTATCGGAACCCTTTTTAACCGAAGACGTTAAATCCCTAAGACGGCTTATAGATTCCAGTATTTGTTTTCCGCCTGCTTCCTGCTCTTCCATAGCGCGCAGAATATTTTCTTCATGCTGTGAAACTGTTTTTACGTTTGTATCTATAGCCTCGAAACGCGCCTGCACGTCGGAAGATGATTTGGTAATGTTATCTATAGACGCTTTTATTTTTTTAAGCATTGCCGCGGTTGTTTTTGACTGCTGACCGGACGATTCGGCAAGTTTGCGGATTTCATCGGCTACGACGGCAAAACCTTTGCCCGCGTCCCCAGCGTGCGCGGCTTCTATCGCGGCGTTCATCGAAAGCAGGTTGGTCTGGCTTGCTATATTGTTCATCACCGAGTTTATTTCCAAAAGCCCTTCGGAATCATGGGCTATTTCCTGTATTTCCTGCGCGACTGTTTGAAGACCTGTTTTTCCGTTTTCTGACGCCTCGCTTAAAGTTTCAACATTTTTGCTGTTTTCAACAAGCGTCTGCGTTACCGAATGAATGTTAGCTGTCATTTCTTCTATGGCGGAAGACGAAATATTTACGCTTTCGGTCTGTTCTTCTATCATCTTGTTCAGATTGTCAATATTGTCCTTAATATTCCCTACCGCCTTGCCCGCTTCTTCCGCGCCGCTTTCCTGTTTGATCATCAAATCCCTCATGCTGTCAAGGTTAGATGTAATTTGCTGAACGGCTGTGGAAGTTTTGCCCATATTGACGGATAGTTCAAAACTGGTGTGGTTAAGCCCGTTAATTTTATATTTTATTTTTCCTATAAGGTTTCTGATTCTTTCCATTGTGTAGTTAAAGTCACTGGCGAGACTGCCTAATTCGTCCTTTGAATTTATATTGATACTCTTTGTCAAATCGCCTTTTGCCACAACTTTAAGAGCGCCGGCTACTTTTAAAATAGGCTTTCTAATGCTGACAATGACAAAATAAATAATTATCGCCGCTACGGCTATAACGGAAAAAGCGATGATAAAAAGCACTTTTGTACCGCGCCGAATCGTCATATCTGCCCTGTTTTCGACATTTTTATATTTTTCTGTTGCCCCCTGAACAACCTGATCCACGCTTTTACGATGTGTTGAATACAGTGCTTTCAGATCGCCTTGCGCGAGTTCTCCGGCATATTTACGGTCGCCTCTTTGAAGTGCCGGGATAAATTTGTTAAATACAATATCATAAAACTGAATCGCCGGATCATAAGCCCCTTTCAGCATGGCGTCCCGTAATTCACCCTGTTCAAGCAGTGGTTCATTTAACCAGAACTGATGGCGCTCGTTATAATCGGCTTGAAGCCGCTTGAGTTCCGAAAAGAAATAATCCATTCGCGCGGGATCGGTTTCATCAACAAGTTGCAAAACATCCAAATACGATTCGATAATGTACCCTGGCGGCGGCAGAACGTCGGCAATTAAATCCTTGCTCATAACAATTTGATTGTACAGGTTTCCACGAATACGAAGAACGTCTAAAGTCGAGAACGAAACTACGCCGAAAATGGTATATCCTATTATAAAGACAAGCAGTAGTATCATTAGTTTTTTGCCAATACTGACATTAGCGAATAAATTCATTGTTTTCTTTCTCCTCGGGCCATTAGACTTGTTTTAAAACTGAAATCTTACAATTTCTTTTCTTAAAATAAAAACATACAAATTGATTCACAGCTAATCAATAAAATTGATATGTTTTATATTTACTATCATATTCATGTTGAATTTAGCATTTTTTGTTTTATTTTGTCAATAAATCGTTTTTATTCATTTTAAGGGTTTAATAGACTTGTTCGACAACGCAGTTGGTTGTCTCACAAGTCCATTGAGTCATGAGTGCCCTTTTCCTGAACCGCTACGGTTTTGACGCTTGTGTCAACCGCCTTGAATTTGCCCGGTATATTTACGTTTTAAAATTAGTTCTATGTTTTTTCTTTGTATTAGGGAATTCAGTTTATTTAATTCTTCGCACAGATTATTCAAGTTTTCTGATAACTTGTTTAAAAGTTTTATATTTCTTGCAGTTTCCTTTCTTTTCTCTATGTTCCTGTCTGCCGAATTAAGAATGATAAATGAACAAGTCTGTACTGTTTTTGTCATATTAATACCCTCTTTTGATATTTACCCTGGCAACGGACATGATAAAGATAAAAAACTTGAAAAGAGGTTGATTTTTTTAAGAATATTGCAAAATTAAACGGGGGGGGGGGGGTATATCTTTGGAAGGTAAAAAAATCTATATGGGCTGTATTTACAATCATTGTTATTATTTTCTTTTATTTTAAAAATTTTGTCAATAATTAAGTCTATCTATAATAATATAGACACATTATAGATAGACCTCCTCTCGCAGAGGGCGCAGAGACGCAGAGGATCAAAGGTGATTAGCTAACCTGTATCCCTTTCATGTTATTTTTCATTAGAGTTGTTCGGAAACTTCAGTTTCTGAACAACTTCATATAAAAAATGCGGTTTTGTCGAACTTTCGGACTAAAGTCCGCGTTCGCAGGCTTTAGCCTGAAAAACCGCAAGACTTGTGAGACAACCAACCGGGTTGTCTCACAAGTCCATTATAAAATAATAAAAAAGCATATTGAGGAACGTGCAATTAGGTAACAAAACGCCGTTCTCCGTGCCTTTGCGTCCTCTGCGTGATAAAAAATGCAGTCTTATCTGTTACAGAGTAGTAGTTATATGTTTAACTCATTTTTTTATTATTCTTCCTACTCTTTTTAACAGATCGTTCTTATCAAAGGGCTTTTTGATATAGTCAACCGCTCCTATTTCACGCGCGTGCGCTATGTCTTTTTGATCGGCTGAAACGGTGAAAATGGCTATCGGAGTATCGTGCAAACCGCTTATTGCCTTTATTCTGGTGTAAGTATCCCAGCCGTCCATTCCCGGCATTACCAAATCCAGTAAAATCAGATCGGGAACAAGTCCCTGATAAAATAAACCAAGAGCCTCTTTACCAGACTTGGCGGTAAGTATGTCATATTCACCCTTTAATACATTTCCCGCCATTTCAAGATGAATAATGTCGTTATCCACAATAAGAATTTTCGGTTTCTCATTGCCAAGAGTATCATTAAATTTTTGCGTTTCCTTTTTTAACGACTCAA
>JAITUY010000040.1 GCA_031286095.1 Treponema sp.
CCTCCTCCGGCGGTTACGTTCTTCATCTCTTCTCCGGTGTCTTCTGTCCTCCACAGTCGCGTTATTTTTATCTCTGTGTCTTTATCTAGCGCTCCGGCCGGTATTTGTACTTCGGCTCCACCTAATCTTACTATCCCGCCTTCTTTCGCTGTTATATTTTCTGACGCGCTCGGCCCTTCGCTTACTGCGCGCATCGACGCTTCTACCTCTTCTGCGTATACTACGACGGGGCCCATCGCTACTATCTGGGTTACTACAAGCGTTATTGCTACTAATCGCTTCCACATATCTTTATCTAGCCACCTATCCGTACAGGAACAACACTTCCTATACTTATCCGGTACTGCACTATGTCTCCGCCTGCTGGTATTCCCGCACCCACAAATTGTAATTTTGAAGGATATAGTTTGAAGTAATATTTTTTAGTCTCCAATTCGTTATTTATTATCCAGAAGTCTTTCAATTGTCTTACAGGATTATGATCCCGCCCGTACTCGTAATAATCAAAATGCGTCGGACGATCCGATTCCTCCACCCGCGAATCGTTTAACACTACAGAGGCCTGTCTCAGCGGGGGTAATTCTATATAATACCAGTCTTCATCAATCAGCTCCAATCCACCGTATGTACGGTAGTAGTAAATGTTTGCTATATAGTCTATTGTCTCAAGACGCAACGCTTCTTCCATAATGTCGTTCCTGTATACATCTCTGCATACTAACGAACTTACTCCGACCACTTCCCCCGAAGGACCAAATAACTGCTTTCCGCGCCGTTTCGATAGTCTGTAAATATATCTTTTGCTGTCTTCCAGTCCGGCGTCCGTATATGACGTCTCTTTCCCCTGATATACAATTTCGTAAACCAACTCCGATGGACTGTCCTCAGCGCGTTCCAATATATATTCGTCCGCCCCTTCGTCAAATTCCCATTTTGCAAAGATCGTATACGAGTCTATAAATGATTCTATAACCGGTTCTACAATTACAGGATCGTCAACGCTTCTGTGAAGCATTTCATACATTCCGGGAGTACACCCGGTCATCAAAACTGTTGCCAGAATACCAAATAACCGTTTTACCATCGTTTTTTGATCTCCTTCTCATACACCTTAATGTCCAATCCGAGCAAGGGTGAATACGTTATCAAAGAGCGTTCATTAAACAGAAAGTCAAAATCATTTCGTAAAAAAAACGACAAAGTTTCATTTATCTTAAACTGCCCCCCAATGCAGATATTCAATCCCATGTTGTTGTATGTATAATCTTTACTGTCGTCATATTTGTCAGCAAACGAGAAAAATTCCAGAAAGTAAACATACCCCAGACCCATGTATACCTGATGACGGGACGTAAGCGATATATGTAACCGCAAAGGCATCATCATATACAATGTGTGATTATACGCCTCATATCTTGCTTTATTTCCCACTCCAAACCTGTATTTTACTTCCAAACCTGTTGACAGATAACACGCCATGCCTCTTATCATAAAAACGTTATCTGTCGGTATGAACACCAGCCCGGTTCCCGCAGCTACTGTTCCAAGCATTAAGCTGACCCAGTCGCCGTCTACCGGCGTCCAGTATCCTAGAACTACAGGTATTTTAAGCTGGGTTACATCTCTTCGCTCCGGTATAATCTCAACATTAAATTTAACTCCAATATACTTTAGAACCTTTATCGCTATATCTTCTATCAGCCTTTCGTAATGGCCAGGATCATCCATTCCAAAAAACGTCTCCATGACTGTACGGCTTGAGTATTCAAACAGACGCAACTCTACAATCACATTATTCGCGCGTTTTGTTACATATCCGTATAAAAGATAATCTATCTGTTCGTTACGGCATACTGTTATAGCGTCAAATAACGATACCGGCGGATTTATATTGTTGTTTTTTAATGAATCAAATTGTAACACTATTCCTGTTTCTATAGCGCGTAATGCCTCTATTAGTTCGCCCTGCGCCTTGCCGGTACTCTTGCTGTTGTTCGCCGTCTCATCTACATACAATACGGGCGCTACATATATATTTAACGCTGACACTGCAACTACGGAAAAAAACGACACTATCAAAACTGCTGTTATTCTCATCTGGTATCCTCCGTCAATTTCGATAGTCCGCCTTCTTCTTTCTCTATGTATTCCAACACTTCGCGTATTTCCTTACGGCGATACCCGCTCTGTTCCAATTTCTTAAATACTTCTTTTATCTGCTTGTAGTTGTTCATATCCATTTTGTTGACCAAAAACAGGCTGTACCATTGATAAAACCTTGCTTCAAAATCTTCAGGTCTGGCCTGCGCTATAACAGCGTATTCCTCACTTGCCGCCGCGTAATTGCCCTCCGTAAAAAATTTTGCCGCTAACTGTTTCTTTTCCACTAAATCCGACTCTTTGTACAGACTGTCCAGCGTCCGCCTGTACTGCGCAGATAATAGCTCCGCATACACTTTTTCTACTCGCTGTATACGGTTGTTCACTCCCAATATTTGTTCCCCGATAATTGCTGTCTCAGTTTTTATCTGCTGAACTATTTCTTCCTGCATTTCCGCCATTTCCTGCCTCATTGTCTCCATTAAAACTTCCAGCGCGGTTATCCGCTCCAGTTGTATTCTGTGGTTTCGTACTTGCAATATAATGATTGCAGTTATCATGCCCGCCAGTATTACAAAATAACTGTAGCGGAGAGCTATAAAAAGCTGTTTTTTATGTTCGCTATTCATTCACACCTCAAGTTAAAAAATAAAGTTGTCCGGAAACTTCAGTTTCTGAAAGCAATCGCAGATTGCAAACTTTATTATAAAAATCATAGTTTTGCAGACCACAGACCGAAAAACTGCAGGGCTATGGTCTGTTCTAACAAGTCTAATGTCATACTGCCGGATAAAATATTTTGTTGACGGCGTCTGTTACTCTACCGTTTTAGCTTGCTACAGCTATTTAATATAACAAATAATATTTCATTTGACAATTTTTTTTTGAAAATTTCTAAATATTTTTTAAGAAATGTATTCTTTTTTATTGTTATACGCTAATTATCATACTCACAGCGGAATGTTATCACACCGCTGGTTAAATCATACTGTTATACTAAATCCCTTTTGCCCACAGGCTTATATCTTATCATACGCCGTTAAAACGCCACTTATCCCAAAATACGTGTTTTAGCATTTTTCAAAGAAAGCTTTTTAATTCTTTTTTGAAAAATAGAGTTGTTAGGAAACTTCGGTTTCTGAACAACTTCACATAAAAAACGCGGTTTTGTCGAACTTTCGGACTAAAGTCCGCGTTCGCAGGCTTTGGCCTAAAAAACCGCAAGACTGATCAGCGTAGCTGACATGAGACAACCAACTCGAACCGAAGGTTCGCAGTTGTCGAACAAGTCCAATGTATTATAATAAATATTATATGTATGCAATAGCGATAGTGTGTTTCTGTCTGGGAATCGCAATTTTTGATCTTAAAACTTACCGTATACCTGATGCCCTGCTCATATCTTTTGTCATTGTTATAATGATAATAAAAGAAAACGGTCCGCATATACCTGATACAGCGCGCTTTATTTCTGCCTTGACTGCTCTTTTAATTTTTGGAGCCGTATTTTATTTTTCCAAAGGAATGGGAATGGGAGATGTAAAATATGCCTCGGCGCTTGGGTACATTTTAGGGCCGGACAGGCTTGTTCACGCTTTTTTATATACCGCTTTATTGGGCATTCTGATCTATTTGATAGGAATATTGCTGTACCATTGGCCAAAAACAACCAAAATACAGTTTGCGCCTTTTTTGAGCGCAGGCGTTATTCTTGCATTAGAATTGTTCGGGAACTTCAGTTTCTAAACAATTCTAATTAATATGCAGTTCTGTAAGGATTAGCGGGAAAACCGCATGACTTGTTCAATAATAGAGTTGTTAGGAAACTTCAGTTTCTGAACAACTTCATATAAAAAACGCGGTTTTGTCGAACTTTCGGACTAAAGTCCGCGTTCGCAGGCTTTAGCCTGAAAAACCGCAAAACTTGTGAGACAACCAACCGGGTTGTCAAACAAGTCCAATGTTATTTTAGGTAAAAATAAATTAAACTGGATTGGGTGGATGACGGGGTTCGAACCCGCGACGACCAGATCCACAATCTGGGACTCTACCACTGAGCTACATCCACCATGAGTTTTTTACTATAGAATAAAAGAAAAAGGTTTGTCAACCCAACAACTGCGACAGCATCGAAAGCCCCTGCTCTATTTCACCGTCTGTTAATGAGTACGGCGGCAATAACCTAATCGTGTTCGCTCCCGACGACAGCATAAGAAGACCGCACTGATTTTTATCCGCTCTTGCTATCCCTGCCGATAAAAACTCCCAACTGTCGCCTTCAATGTCAAAGCCTATCATAAGGCCTTTCCCCCGCGCTTCCTTCACCTTCGGGTGCGACTTGATCGCCGATAGCATTATTTCGCCTTTCCGTTTAATTTCTTTTAGAAATTCAGGATTGTTTATAGTCTCCAGCACTACAAGCCCCGCCGCAGAGGCGACCGCGTTTCCGCCGAATGTACTGCCGTGATCTCCAGTCGTAAAAACTCCGGCGGCTTTTTCGCCGGCAAGCACCGCGCCGGCCGGAATACCGCCTGCAATACCTTTGGCAAGGGTAACTATATCCGCTTTTACATTGTACTGTTCAAGAGCGAGAAAAGTCCCGGTTCTGCCAAGTCCGCATTGGATTTCATCAAAGATAAGAAGTATATCCCTTTCGGCGCATAGTTTTTCTGCGTACGCTATAAATTCCTGACTTTGCGGAACTATACCGCTTTCGCCCTGTACCGCTTCAATTAAAAGTCCGGCTACTTTTTTCCCGTCCAACGCTTTGTCCAGCGCGGAAATATCGCCGCCCTGAATGTGAACAAAACCTTCCGTAAAGGGACCAAAGTCCTTGTGAAATTTCTCCTGCCCTGTCGCAGAAAGAGTAGTAATAGTCCTTCCGTGGAAACTTCCTTTAAGAGTTACAATTGTATGCCTGCCCTGTCCGTATTTTAAAAGCGAATATTTTCTCGCAAGCTTGCACGCCCCTTCGTTGGCTTCCGCGCCTGAATTGGCCAAAAATACATTTTTCATTCCGGCCGGAGCGCACGCCTGAACAAGTTTTTGCGCAAAAACAGCCGTTACGTCGCTGTGAAAATAATTGCAGACATGAATATATTTTGCCGCCTGCTCACAAATGGCTTTTACCAATGGCGCGTAGTTATGACCAAGCAAGTTTACAGAAATTCCACTGCAAAAATCCAGATACTTTTTTCCTTCGGTATCATACAGCCAGCTTCCTTCGCCCTTGGAAAAAGTTACGGGAAGCCTGTGATATGTATTCATAAAAACATCATTCATCTTAATTCTCCATTCTTTTATCAATCTCTGCAGAATCCTTTAAATGTCCCAGAGCCGTATATATATCCTTTGCGCGCATATACGCATCGTTTGCAGACTGAATGTCTCCCATCTTGCGGTAAACATCGCCCATCGCGCGCCAGTTTGCGGCAAGCCCCCATGAGTTCTCAACGCGGCGATCTAATCTGATTGCCGCCGTCAGCGCGTCCAGCGCGCCTTGCGTGTTTCCTGCCATGGAACGGATAGAAGCAATAGTATACCAGTCATACGAAGCATTATCAAGATACTTTTCTTTTTCATGAATGGCAAGACTTTGCTTTACCGCATTTTCAGCTTCAAGGAAAGAACCAATAGCGCGATATGCAAGTCCTTTTACCTGCCATGAAAAAGCAATATAGAGTTTATCATTTTTTATATTTGAGGCTGAGCTGTTTACTTCGCTAAGAACAGTTTTCGGATCGGCATTTCCTGAAATTAGATTGCCCCTTGCATAAAAAACCCTGCTTACCGATAAAAGCTCCCTGTCGCCGTGTTTTTGCGCAAGTTGTACCGCCTTTTCCAATTCTGAAAAAGCCAAATCATTTTTGCCCAGAGAAAAAAGCACGTTCCCAAGAGAAAGACTACAGCGGATAATAAGCCCCCAATCGTCGGCAAGAACCGCCTTGCGCTTACATTCTTCCAGCAAACTCCTGGCGGTTTCATAATCGCCATGCACCGCAGTCTTGTTAGCCACAGCAAGTTCTTTTTCCGCCTGCGCCCTTAAATGAATAACATCGCCAGTATCTTTTGGCTGAGACGAACATGAAAAAATAAAAATTGCTACAACAAATATTACTACGCTTTTCTTCATAATTATTCTCCGGGCGCGCTAAAAATCAAGGTCTCTGGGAGTTGCCGCCCCAGGACCTGTTTCCTTCTGTTCTGGAACCCCGCCCCTAAGCAGGGGATTATTGTTAAGTGCAATAATCATTTTTTCCGCCTCCGCAAGGGCGCTGTGCAAATCGGACAGCAAGATTGCAACCTGCGGCAATTGGGCGGGAACAAATTCTATTGTCTTTTCCAGACTGTTCATGATCGAAGTAATTGAATTAAGAGTTTCAGTTATATTTGAAAGAACAGGACCGTTGTTATCCAAAATCGACATAACAGTGCCGGACGGCGCAGAAAGCTGATCGGTTAAAGTTTCCACGTTTGTCAAAATGGGCTTAACTTTTGTGTTAAGATCGACGGTAAGCGTCTCTACATTATTAAGAATGGGATTAAGCTGACCTGAAATATTTTGAATAACATCGCTTACTCCGCCTATGGCGGCTTCCGCGTCTCCAAGAATTTCTCCAAGAGACTTATTTACAGTTTCTATAAGCATAGTAACCTGATTAATAATATTTCCGATACTGTCGTCGTTTACAGGAGTGCCTGCCAGCCCCATTTGAATAAGCTGTGCCGCCTGAAAAGAATTTATTTCGGGGATTATCGAGTCCTCGCCCATTATCTTTTCCCCTTTTCCGGGATAAAACATAAATGTATTTCCAAGCCCTATCGGACTTACCTGAAGTCCTACAACAGAACCTTCCCTTACCCTTTGATGATATTCTTCAAAAATGGTAAAATCAACTTCTACCATATCATCATCCGCAAGCCTTATTCTCTTGACATTGCCTATGGTAAATCCCTTGTACTGTACCGCCATGTTTACGCCTAACCCTTTAGCCGAGGCAAAATAAGATTTATATTTATAATCTTTCGCAAACCAGCGCTGGTTTTTTCCAAGCATGAAAATAACAACAATTAACATTGCAAGCGCAATCACTACAAGAGTACCGACAATTTTATCCGCAAAACGTATTGTAAATTTCATGACGCAATCCCTATCTTTAAAAACTCTTTAAACTGCGGATCAGACATAACCTGATCCTTCGGCTCATTTACCGACAGTTTGCCGTCAATAATAACCGCTACATAATCCGCCAAATCCATAATAATCCGCAGATCATGGCTTACAAAAAGAATCGTTGTCCCTTCTTTTTTTTTTCTGCGTACAATGTCAATAAGACGGTCAGCCGCAGTCTCGTCCAGCGATTCCGTCCACTCGTCCAGAAAAAGAAGGGACGGACCGCACAGCATGGCGCGCGCGAACGCGATTAATTTTTGCTCGCCCATAGAAAGACCCGCCGGCCTTATATTCAGATTTTTTCTATAGCCCACAAGCTCTGTTACGGATTTAATCCGTTCCCCGCGCTGTTTATCGCTCATTTCAGGATAATGTATTTTAAGCGGAAGTTCCAATATCTGGAATAAACTCTGGTTAGCCCAGAGCGCTGAATCCTGAAAAACAAACGCCCCTTCGCGCCTGAATTCAAGATTTTCGGCAGGGTTCATAAAAGCAATATTCTTTCCCTTGTACAAAATTTCCCCCTGATCCGGAACCAAAAGCCCCGCAGAAAGTTTCAACACGGTGCTTTTTCCCCCGCCGGAAGGCCCCACAATAGCGGTGGTTTTTGACGTTTTAAATTCAATCGAAACATCATCAATTATAATCCCTTCCTGAGCCGAGAAACTTACATTTTTCAGTTCGATAATTTCCGCCATTATGCCAATAAAAAATAATACAAAGCTGATAATAAAACATTTACGACTATACAAAGCGCAAATGCACTGCTGACCGCTCTAAGACCCGCAACCGGAACCTCGGTGCTTGCCCTTTCGACAGAAAATCCCTGAATAACCGCAACCGTGGAAATAACGGCTCCGAATGTTATGCTTTTTACCACAGTAAGCAGTAAATCACGTATATTTAAACTTTGCAGAAGGTTAGAAAAATAATGAGCCACAGGCATAGAGCCAAAAAGCTGGGCGACCAAAAATGAACCTGCCAAACCAAAAAAAGAAAAATAAATGTTTAACATAACAAGCGAAATTGTAACTCCCAAAAAACGGGGAACCGCAAGATGTTCAATAGGGTCAACGCCTACTGAAATATACGCTTCAACTTCATGAGAAATTACCATTCCGGCAATTTCCGTAGCGATAGCCGTCGCCGAACGGGCGATAACTATAAACGCCGTTAACAGCGGTCCTAATTCCCTTACGATAATGGTTATTAATATAGAATAAATCAACTGTTCCTGCGAAAACTGGACCAGCATTGAAGAGCCTATTATATTGACAGCCGCCCCGATTGCAAGGGCAAGAAGCGAAGAAATCCCCATAGCGTGTACAAAAGTAAAAAGAATCTGCATTATAAGAATTTTGAAAGAAGCCTGATAATTGTGTATAAAACCCCTAACCCCCTTAAGGGTTTTTGCAAAAAAACCAAGATTATAGAAAATCTGCTTTAAATCTGACGCGGGACTCCACATGTTACAATATATTACAATTATTTACAAATAAGGTACAGGGGCGCATTGACATTTGTCCGGTTTTTTGCTATCAATATAAAATAATGGGGCCATTAGCTCAGTTGGTTAGAGCAGAAGACTCATAATCTTTTGGTCCGAGGTTCAAGTCCTTGATGGCCCAATGTCCAATAAAGTATTTTTAAAACTTCTTACCGGCGAAGAGTCGAACGGCAAAGGCGTTATTGACATCTCAAACGGCGGAAAAGTTTTGATCATAAGCGATTTACACATGGGAAGCGGCAACCGGGACGACCTAAGCGGCAATAACGGGGAAATGCTGATCCGCATGCTGGAAGAATATTACTTTAAAAACGGCTGGATTCTTGTTCTCAACGGCGATATTGAAGAGCTTCAAAGGTACTCGCTTGATCTGATACGGGAAAAATGGACAGGTCTCTACAGGGTTTTCAATCTTTTTGCGAAGGAAAACAGGCTTTACAAAAATACCGGCAACCATGATGAACTGCTTCTTTCAAAAAAGTACGGTTCTTATCCATATACGCTGTATTCGGTATTAAAAATAGAAACTGGGACCGTTCCCGCGTATGTTTTCCACGGTCACCAGTTGTCAAGCATCTATACAAATTTTAACAAACTAATCGGGCTTTGTATCCGTTATATTCTAAAACCTTTCGGGATAAAAAATATATTGGACGCGCGCAATCCGTATAAACGTTTTCACATAGAAAGAGAAGCATACGCATTCTCAATAAAAAGCCATTGTCTTTCGATTATCGGGCATACCCACCGCCCTCTTTTTGAATCGTTGGGACGCTTCGATTATATCAAATTTGAAATTGAAAGGCTTTGCAGGGATTACCCTTCATCGCCAAGCGAGGAAAAAATCCGTATCGAAAACGAAGTTTCCGCTCTCAGAAAAGAACTTGGCAAGCTAAAACGAAAAGAACGGCAGGACGTTTTAAGACAGAGTCTTTACGGAGACGAGCTTCCCGTTCCATGTCTTTTTAATTCCGGCTGTACGCTTGGCAAAAAAGGAATAAACGCGATAGAAATAACAAACAACGACATCGCCCTTGTCTACTGGTTTATCGAAGGCAAAAGCAAAAAATTTATAAAACGCGGCGGTTATGAAATCTACGAAATTCCCGAAAGCCCGTACCGCAGAGCCGTTCTTAACCAGAACAAACTGGACTACATTCTTGCCAAGATAAAACTTCTAGGGAACAATTAGCTTTATTTCGTCAAACCATACGGAAACGCCGTTCATATCTCCGTGTTCTGCGACAAATTCCAGCTGTTTTACATTACCCCACGAAAATTTTTTCTGCGAAGACAGCCATTTTTGCGTTGAATTTATCCACGCGCCTGTTTCTTCCATGCTGTTAAGCGGTATGCGGATAGTGCGCCACTTGCCGTCTGGCGGAAGTATTTTATCGTTTATCGTATAACATATACGCCACGGAATTGAAGATAGATTTTCAGGGTTAACAAACCGCACGTCAAAAAGAACATTTTTTTCCGTACGGGCGCGGAATTCAAGAATTCCTTTATTTGCAATTTCACTGAAATCCCCGCCTCTTTCAAAAGTAAAATAAAAAATATTATACCGAGGGGCGTTCCCCCATCTTATAGAAAATTCACCCTGCGCGGAATTGGCGTCATATAAACTAAAATCAGTTTGCCCGCCCCAGTACCCGCAGGAAATATCCCTGTTGGGGTAATCGTCAAAAATTGTAAAATCTTTTTTAAAAGGCTCGTACCGCAATGGTTTTTGAACAGGCGGCGTAAAGCCCATGGCGCGTACAATGCCCGTATTCAGCTCCGCGTGAAAATCACCCCTGCCTTCGGAATTAAATACGCCGAAACCGCCGTAATAGTCCCAGCTTGTACGCGAAATACCGCGTTTGGCAAGCGCGGCGGTAACAATTTCGTACCATCTGACGCGATCCTCATTCAGGCTGTTAATCATATACACGCCGAACTCTCCGCAAAAAACAGGAACATTACGCTCTCTGGAAAAAGACACAACTTTGTTTAAAGCGGCGTAAAGCGTATTGGGATCGCTAGCCTTTCTGTAATCATAATTCAAAGAACTTTCCACCCATGTTCCCCTTAAATCATCGGAAATTTTTGGCATACGCTTTCCGTCGTACGGGAAAGGGACTTTTGCGAGGGAAGTCAGTAACGGCGGTCCGCCCCACCCCGCGCCCTGATGCGTAAAGAGATACGGGTCGTAAAAATGGAAAGTATAAATAATATTTGCGTCCGTATACTTTGGAATCGCGGACATTTTCCCTATAGAATTATAATCAGTTCCTCCGGCAATTATCGAATGTTTGGCGTCATGCTTGCGGATTGCATTTACCGCCATACCCTGCACTTCCCCCCATCTTGCGTCGCTTATGCCGTGCGGTTCGTTTAAAATTTCATAAACAACTTTATCGCTTCTGTCTTTATACCTGCGCGCAACCTGTTCCCAAACGGGAATTAAAATTTTGTCGATGTCATCTTCTGTATTTTTTACAGGATCGAACGAATGGTTGTCGATTATTATATAAAGCCCGTATTTTTCCGCCCAATCTACAGCCTTGTCAAGAAATTTAAACAACAGCGGATCGAGCGTGAAATACGGCGCGCTACCAGTCATGCTGTGCATTTTTACGGGAAGCCGTATCACGTCCGCGCCGAGACTTTTCACATTCGCAAAATCCTGCTCGGTATATTTGGTAAACTGTATTGAACCAGCGTTATCAGTTTCAAACCACCCTGAAAAATTTACCCCTTTAGAAAACGGCGGCGAACACAGCGCCTGCTCAACATTGTCTTCCGTATAATCAACCGTTACCGTAGCTGGGGTATTACAACCGGCAATAACGGCAGACACAATAAAAATTAAAATTTTTTTCATATTTTATATTTTTAATCCCATGGCGTTAACTAGATCAATATTAACATCAGAAGGGAAATCTCCTTTTCTTTCCGTCTTAAAAATACCGAATCCTCCGAAATAATCCCAGCTTGCCCACGGGATATTTCTCTTTTCAAGCTCTTCACTGATAAACTTGTACCATTTTACGCGGTCATACGGCGGACTCTGCTTCATAAACGCGCCAAACTCTCCGCAAAAAACGGGAACATTTCGTTCTTTGGAAAATTCAGCCGCCTTATCAAGCGAAGAACTTAGTTTTGTCAATTTTGAATCTTCCTCGTAAGAATTAAGCGAATCTTCCACCCATGTTCCTATGAATGTTTCGTGAGGCTTGGGGATTTTGTTTTTATCAAACGGAAACGGAAGACCTGACAAAGGCTCAAGAGACGGTCTGTTCCATGACGCTCCCTGATGTGTAAAAATATGGGGATCGTAAAAGTGAAATGTATAAATAAGATTTTCATCTTTATAAACGGGTATTTTTGTCATCTTTTCAAGCGAATTATAGTTTGTACCGCCGACGATAATAGTATGTTTTTTATCGGCTTTGCGTATCGTCTTAACCGCCGCCTCCTGAATTTCGTTCCAGCGTTCATCGGAAATGCCGTGCGGTTCGTTCAAGATTTCATAGATAACATAATTACCGCGATCATTAAAATGATCCGCTATCTGTTCCCAAACGGGAATTAATATTTTATCAATATTTACATCTGTCGGATTAATAGGGTGGAAAGAATGATTATCAAGGATAATATATAGTTCATGTTTTTCCGCCCAATCTACGGCAGTATCAAGATATTTTAACAAGCCGTTTTCAAGCGTATGATTTTTTTCGCCAAGAGTAAAATTATGAAACGCGATTGGAACGCGGATAAGATCAGCGCCCATGCTTTTTACGTTGACAAAGTCCTGTTCAGCAAAATTGCCAAAAACAATATCCTTAAAAGTCCGCGATTCAAACCATTTGGAAAAATTAAAACCGCGCGAAAAGGGAATATTCATCATTAATATAACTCCTCTATATTTACAATATTGGACTTGTTCGACAACTGCGAACCTTCGGTTCAAGTTGGTTGTCTCACAGTCTTGCGGTTTTTCAGGCTAAAGCCTGCGAACGCGGACTTTAGTCCGAAAGTTCGACAAAACCGCGTTTTTTATATGAAGTTGTTCAGAAACTGAAGTTTCC
>JAITUY010000062.1 GCA_031286095.1 Treponema sp.
TGCGGTTTTTCAGGCTATAAGCCTGCGAACGCGGACTTTAGTCTGAAAGTTCGACAAAACCGCATTTTTTATATGAAGTTGTTCAGAAACTGAAGTTTCCGAACAACTCTATTAAAATAAACAATAAAATTTTAAATTTATTAAAGCGCAGACCCTATACCAGATCGCTTGGGTATTCCAGATTTTCTTTTGACGGCTTTTTTAACAAGTTGTTATATTTTCTGCACTCCCATTTTGCCATGTCGATATTTTGTTCGCGCCAGTTGCCGCATTCGGCTGGGTCAGCGCCCGGAATAGCGCCTTCAAACTTTTCAACCCAATCAAACATCTCTATTAACAGTGGAAGAATATCAGAAGATTTATAATCGCCTTCTAAAATCAAATAAAAACCAGTACGGCAACCCATAGGACCAAAGTACACATCTTTTGACGCCCATTCCTTATTGGAGCGCAAGAATGTCGCGCAAAGATGTTCAATCGTATGCAGGGCAGGCTGATCCAGTACCGGCTCTTTGTTCGGCTCTTTAAAACGAAGATCAAAAGTGGTCAGTACGACATCTTTAAACTTATCCTTTCGTGAAACATAAACACCCGGTTTTAACCGCAGATGATCAACCTTAAAACTCGCTATCTTTTCCATACTATGCTCCTCTTGCTAATAATGAACTTGTCCGGCAACTGCGAACCTTCGGTTCGAGTTGATTGTCTCATGATCAGCTACGCTGACCAGTCCTGCATTTTTTCAGACTAAAGCAAACTTTAGCCCTGCAAAAATATTTTTTATTGGTAGTTGTTCGGAAAACTGAAGTCTCCGAACAACTCTAATAAAGAATATACCCATTAGGCAACTTTTATCCCTTTCTCCTTTCAATGACAGTTTTCGTCACCACAACAATTAAACAGTTCTTCTTTCCCTCAACGTCGTAAACCGCTACGCTAAGCGCCGTTTTAATGGCGCTTATATGCTATTTTTCCGTAATATTAAAACTCCCGTCCCAGTCAGCCGGCGGCGGAAATTCCTGATATTGACGACAGCGTTCGATAAAATGTTTTGAAGGACCGTCGTTTGGGTATAGTTTTAACACCTGCTCAAATGCGGTCTGCGCGTCCTTCCAGTTGCGCGCTTCAAAAAGGTCCATCGCTTTGTGAAAAAGATAAATCTGTTCAAACAACGCATCTGTCGCGTCCGCTTTTAATTCCATTATTTCATGGATACGCACCGCTTCGTTTATTCCCACAACCCTTACGCAATCAAGCCGCCGCGTAAGAAGTTTCCCCTTTGTTTCTTGTATTGTCGAATCCGCGGCAAGCATCCATGTTCCGTATGTTTTGTTAACTCCCTCAAGACGGGAAGCAAGATTTACCGCGTTGCTGATGATTGTATAATTCATCTTTTTTTGCGTTCCCATGTTTCCTACGACCATCTCGCCCGTGTTAACGCCAATGCGGGTCAACAGCGGCGACGGACTTATGCCTCTTTCCAGAACATATTTGTTTACATCGTTCTCTATCCGCTTCATCATTATTCCGGCTGTGCAAGCCCGCAATGCGTGATCGTCAAGCTCCAGCGGCGCGCCAAAGAAGGAAACAATCGAGTCTCCCTGGTATTTGTCTATCGTTCCTTTTTGCTCAAGAATAATATCGCTCATTGTAGAAAGGTAATGGTTAAGAAGATCGACCAAATGATTCGGCGTAAGCATTTCCGCTATGCCTGTAAAACCTTTAATGTCAGAAAACAAAGCGGTCATGTGGCGGTTTACCCCGCCAAGTTGCAGGCGCGCGGGATCGGAAACAATTTCCTCTACCACGTCCTCCGACAGATATGTGGAAAAAGCCTGACGCATATTATTGTTGAAATACTGAAGCTTGATATGGGCTTCCTCGATCTGGCGCGCTTTACTGCGGTACAATAGCATATTTAAAATACCGAAAAGTACGGAAACGGAAAGGGCAAGTATCTGTAGTATAGTCATAGTAAGCGAATATCTGCGCTGATCTAAAATAACTTTATCGCTTATATCAACATCTGCGACACAGTAGAAATTGCCGTCTTTGTCATAAACAGGAGCAAAGCCCGCAATAAGACCGTTCCAGCTTTCGTTATAACTGCCAAGGTCTGTCGCCGTTACATTTCCGGCAAGGGCGGAACGGGCAATATCTTCAATTGGCAAAATAGTACCAGGTCCTACTACAGTGTCCTGGTTAAAGTCGTTGTCAACGATATATTGAAAGTTGTCTTGATTGTATTGCCGTAGATAGGAGACATACAGAACATTGTATTCTTTGGCAAATTGGACAAGCCGCATTTTTAAATCGTGATAACTCTGATTTTTGGAATCTTCCACTGTATGGTAGCGATCCAATTCTTCCGCGCTGACAAATAGCGCCGCCGCCTGAGCCACAGCTTTTAAGTGGTTCTGAGTCGATTCGGTAATCATTTTAACATAATGATTCACATGGATATTCACGACCACCGAAACCAGCAGTACCATCAATGCCGAAACAAAAAACAGTCCCAGCGTCAACTTTAACCCAATCGCGTTTGACAATTTATCCAAGACCGAATTGGAACTTGCTGATTTTTGTTGCTTATCCATAATACACTTCCTTATTATCTAATTTTTATCATATTTTGAATAATTTGACAATTCTATAACAGTATCAAACTATGCTACCTTTATAGGGAAATTTATTATTTTCTGAATAAAAATAGGATTAAAAGCGCTGTTTTGCCTGCCTGAAAAAGTATTTAATTTTTTTCAAAAGTAAAAGCTGTAATAATAGCCAACCTCAAGCCAAAGGATTACGCCTTGAAAAACGGCTTTTGCCATTTATCTTTACGCCCCGTTCGCTGTTCTCGCTCATTATTCATCGTTACTTGTCATTTGTTAAAATTTTTGCAATTCCAGCCGCGTTTTGATACCGGTCTTGTTGAACACGCAACAGATTAGAATTGTTCGGAAACTTCAGTTTCTGAACAACTTCATATAAAAAACGCGGTTTTGTCGAACTTTAGTTCGCAGGCTTTAGCCTGAAAAGCCGCATAAAGGGCGTAAGCCCGACTGCGGTTTTTCGTAGCCCGAGCCGCCGAAGACGGCGAAGCAGTTACAGACCTGTTGAGGTTGCAGAAAAACATAGTTTTAAAAAAATGACTTCAAAATATACCTAAAATCAGCCCCAAAACGCCCAAAATCAATGGTTTTTAAATATCTTTTTTGTTCAAAAACAGTTTTTCTGCAACCTCGTTAAGCAAAGTAAAAACTACTACATTAATAATTAAAGTCTATATTATTACTTCTAGTAAGTTTTTCATTTCTTCCGTCTTCATATGTAAATATTAAATTATCTTTATTAACTACAGTTATTTCTATAATTATTGTTTTTTCACCAATGTGATTCGTTGTTTCAACTGGTAATATATTTAAGGTTAATGTATTTCCAGATAATATCCAATTTCCATAAAATCCAAAACTCCTGCCTCCTTTCGTTGCAGAATGAAATATATTGTATGGTGTAAATAACCAATATCGATTATTATTAATATCTGTATCCCAATATCCAAAAACCAGTTCAACATCTAATGGCATTTCGTCGGATAAATAACCACCAAAAACCCAAGAGAAACCACCTCTATTGGAACCATCTATACGTCTTTCAGTTTTATACCAATAATTTGTAATACCATCAATTGTTATACTATTACTCCGTTCAAATACAATTATTCTCTCCCCATATAATAAAGTACCAATACGATCTGAAGAAAGTTGCGGTAAAGAGCGTTGGCTTAAACCATCTCTGGCATTAACATATTTAACTCGTGGAAAATCTTGTGAAAAAATACTGATTACTGAAAGAAAAAATAATAAAACAAATAATTTTATTTTCATTTAAAGTTCCTTTTATTATAAGACTTATTGCTGATATATGTCAATATTTTTTTCATAAAACTCTTTATTCAATATATCCATATAAATTATATCATATACTTTATTTCCACGTTTTAATGACTCCCGTCTTTTTCCAATAAGTTTAAATCCTATTTTTTCATAACATTTCATTCCTCTTTCATTAAACGGGAAAACTCTTAACGTAATATTGTGTAAATTTATTGCCTTAAAGCCATAATCCATTAATAATACCAATGCTTCAGTCCCATATCCTTTATTCCAGAAATTTTTATTTCCAATGAATATTCCAATCTCCGCTGTTTGATTCAAATTATCAATTTCCAAAAAACCACAATTCCCTATTAATTCATTTGTTTCCAAGTCTATAATTGAATAATTATGATTTTTAGATAACTCCTTCAATAAATCTTTTTCCTTATCGACATTTAATATACTGCCATATAATGGACCAAGATTTACCGTTATTTCTAAATCATTTAACCATTCAGTATATTTTTCTGCATCATTTTCATCTATTGGAGATAAATAACATTTTTGTCCCGTCATTTTTTTGAAATACATCATTTCCACCCTGATTATTAAGAATACAAATTTTATATCATACTATATTTAATAGGTCAATAACTTTTATTGATATTTTCCAGCCAATTTATCCCGCCTGTCGCCTAACGTTCCGGCTGTTTACAACGTTCCAGCCCGTCTATAAAGCGTTGCGAAGCAACGCGGCGGGCTGGAATGTGGGTGAAGGAGCCGTGGGAGTGCAACGACCTAGTCGACTGAACCCCGAGGCGTCTCAGCGCCGATGCGTAAACAGGCCTGTTGAGGTTGCAGAAAAACATATTTTCTAAAAAAATGACTTCAAAATATGCCTAAAATTAGCCCCAAAACGCCCAAAATCAATGGTTTTTCAATAGCTTTTTGTTCAAAAACAGTTTTTCTGCAACCTCGTTAGGCGATGAACCGCCGTACTCCATTATTTATTGCTTATAATTATATATTATTTTTGTAAATATTTTACTTACTGGTATTTCCAAAAAAGATTCAATATTTTTATATTTATTTATTTCAAATATTGCATGTTCATTTGGTGTAAATATATTAAAATATCCATAAGCATTATCATTTGTATCAAAATAACAAAAAGATAAATTATTGTTATTTTTTATTTCATTGTAATCCCATGAATATTTGTTATATTCATATAAATAAAATTCATAAGAAATATTATCTACTAATATTTTCCCTGTACAATATGTAAATGAACCAGTTAAATGCATCGGTATAAATCGTTTGTCTGTTTCAAAAAGTATATTATTTTCGGAAAAAATCATTTTAATTTGATTATACTCAATTATTGAATCATAATTTTCAATAAAAACATATTCAAGCAAATTTATTATTTTTTCAAACGGTTCATATTTTATTACATCACTATTTTCATTATAAGCATTTATTAGTTCAATAAATTTATTTTTTATAATTTCATTTTTCTCAAAAGCACTTAAAGAAAAAACATCCCTCGTTTGAGAAAATCCATTTGTAGATATAAGAAATAATAAAATTAAAACAGATAATCGCATGGCTTATTATATTAATTTCAATTTGTTTTATCAACTATTTTTTGGATATTTTTAGATAATTTTAGGCGGTTTGTCGCCTAACTCAAATTAAGCGCAGGTTTTTTGCTTTATTGCACTTAACCAAAATTATGAACCTGACGGTGTTGAACTTCCGCCAGTTTACTGTCGTTAAAGCGGTCAAGCGTTGACAAATATCCTGTTATCCTGCGCACACGGCTGATGTTGTTTCCTCCGCACTTTGGACACGTATCGCCGGAAATAACGCCGTTTAACCCGCAATCAACGCAAATGTCAACGGGAAAATTTACCGCGGCGTAACCCATGTCCGCTTCGGCCATCGCCCTAACCAAAGATTCAAAAGCCTCAAGATTATGTTCAGGCGCGGACTGCAATTCAACATAGGATATATGCCCCGCGTTGCAATAATTATGATACGCCCCTTCTATTTTTATTTTGTTAAGCGCTGTAATTTTGTATTCTACAGGGACGTGAAATGAATTGGTATACCATTCCTTGTCCGTTACCCCCGGAATTATGCCGTAAATCTCAATGTCAAGTTTGGTAAACTTTCCGCTTAACTGTTCCGCAGGAGTCGCAAGCAGAGAAAAATTGAGCTTGTACTTTTTTGCCGCTTCATCGCACCTGCGCCTCATGTGGCTGACAATGGCGACGCCGAGAGCCTGCGCTTCGGAACTTTCACCGTGGTGCTTGCCTGTAAGCGCGACAAGACATTCCGCCAGCCCGATAAACCCGATACTGAGCGTTCCGTGGCGAATCGCCTTTTCAATCGTGTCGTTGGCGGAAAGACCTTCGCTGTCAAGGTACAGTTTTTGCCCCATTAAAAACGGAAAATCTTTTACCTTTAAATTTTTTTGCACGTTATACCTTGTCAGTAATTGTTCGACAGTAAGATCGATAACTTCGTCGAGTAATTTCCAAAACAACGCTAAATCTTTTCCCGCGCGTATGCCGAGGCGCGGCAGGTTGATGGTCGTAAAAGACAAATTTCCCCTTGAATTGGTTATTTCAGGTCCGTTGCAGTTTGAAATAACGCGCGTTCTGCAACCCATGTACGCCACTTCCTCATCGCGGTACGGCTTGTTAAAACTTGAATCCTGAAACGAAAAGGTCGGAAAAAGCCGCTTGCAGGCGACGCGCATGCTTAATTGAAACAAATCGAAGTTTGGATCGCCTTCCTCAAAATTAACGTCTTCCTTCAGCTTAAAACACACGTTTGGAAATAACGGCGATTCCCCCCTGCCCAAACCTTTTTCGTAAGCGAGTAAAAAACACTCCGTAACCATTCTGCCCGCGTCCGTTGTGTCAGTGCCGAGATTAACGCTGGAAAAAGGAACCTGCGCCCCCGCCCTTGAGTGCATGGTATTCAAATTATAAATAAACCCTTCCATCGCCTGAAAGGTCTCGTCCTTTGTGCGCTTATAAGCAAGAGTTTTTATTTTTTCATCACCGGCGGATAATCCCAGTTCCTGCAGGTTACTGCGTAAAAGTTTTTCCTGCTTTTCTTTTTCCAGTTCGACATATACCGCCAAATCCCTGTCGAAGTAGGCGAAAGACTGTCCGCCGTGCATATCATTTTGATTGCTCTGCAGGATAATCGCAGAGAGCGAAGCGGCGGTTTTTATTCCTTTGGGCGGACGTATGTAGCCGTGACCGTTGTTAAATCCTTCGCGTAACATACGGTCAAGAGGAATTTGCAGGCAGGTCATTGTTTTTCCGTACCATGACAAATCGTGAATGTAAATATCGCCTTCTGTGTGCGCCTTCGCCTCTTTTTCAGGAATAACGCGCTTTAAATAATAATTTTTTGACGCGGCTTCCGATATTTGCAGAACCTTCGCCGAAGGCGAATTGCCCACATTTGCGTTATCCCGGTTTGTTTCCTGCAAAATTTCCGAAACGTCGTTCATCAATTCGCTTCGCGCTTCCCTTATTCTGGAACGGGTTGCGCGGTATAAAATGTAGGACTTAGCTTCCTTTGGATAGCCCCTCTCGCTTAAAACATCTTCAACAAGGTCTTGCACATCTTCGACAGTAAAAATATCTTCCGAATATTGCTGTTTTATTTTATCGATAACATCTATCGATAATTTCATAGCAAGATGCCTGTCGGGATTTCCGCCCGCTTCGAGACATTTAAAGATAGCGTCTGTTATTTTAGCCTCATGAAACGGCTGTTTCATGCCGTCTCTTTTGATGATAGATTTAAGCACGGTCCCCCCACTTCAATTCAAGTAAATATATGTTGAGTGTACTGAATTGTCAATTGGAAAAATAAAAATTTCAAAAAAATGAAAATTTTGACAATTTTTCCCTGTTTTTATACGTTTTTGCACAATAAAACGGCGGTTAAAACTGTAACTTTATATGATTATCCGCTGGTTTTAAGTCTGCCCAAAGTCCGTCAAGGACATATTGCTGTTGTCCAAGGACAAAACGCCCCCAAAGCCCAAGTTTGGATTTTTCCACAGACTTGCGTAAAGAGGGATTTTCGTCCCCGTTATAATGAGCGTTAAAAGCGTCCCCCACCGCGTCGGTAATAATGGCAATATCCTTTTCGGAAACCTTGAAATTTCTTAGGACGCTTTCTGCCTCCAGCATAACTGTCTTTTTTACAAAAGCTATGGCGTTAGGCGCAAAAGCGGTTCCGGGATAAAGCCTGTCCACGATTGTTTCGGTGCGGATATTAACCTCGTTATTTTTAATATCGACATAGCGCACCGGACACGTAGCGGTTACAAGAGAGCCTGTTTCAATATCATAGATGGGTTTTCCGTTATATTCTCCGCGCGTAACGTCTTGCGCGTGGTAATGACCTGTAAAAATAACCCTTACATTCCATGAAGCAAGGAAGTTTCCAAAACTGGCGTAATCCTGTATCAAATAATCGGGGTGAAGTTTGCGCTGTCCGTCCCAATGCTCAACCGCGCCGTGGTGCATAACCGCTATAACAGCCTTGTTTTTGTCCGATGCCTCGCGCAGAACATCAGCCGTCCAGTCCGCTGTTTTTTGACTAATTTTACCGGAAACAATTTCATGCTTTCCGGGGACATTTTCGCGGTAACGGCAGGCGTCCAGCGCAAGTAGCCATAAGCCTTCGACAGGCTCCGCAACATAACTTAACGAATCGTTATCGCGCAAAATTGCGGCGTTATAACCGAAATTCCCGTAAATACGCGCGAAATCGTCTGCGGAAATTGACGCAACAGGCTCCGCCGCGTCCCCGTTATATCTTACCGCGTCGGGGTTGTTAATATCGTGGTTTCCCGGAACGACAAAAACGGGAATCCCCGCGCCGGTAAGCTTTTTCAGTTTTTGCGCGGAAATGATGTGGTTGACCAGTTCGCCGTCTTTGGTCAAGTCTCCGCTAACTAAAACAAAATTAACCTGAGACGCGATAATTCCATTTATTGCGTAATCAAGCAAATCCTGACTGTCCAGCAATAGTTTGCGGTCTGAGTTCATTGTTTTTTCAAAAGCCGCGCCGCCGGAACCGAGCGATGAATCGTAAAGATGAGTGTCGCTTATGACTGAGAAAAAAGCATCAGGGTACGCGGGCGGCGTCTCCGTCCGCGTATTGTAATCATATTTAAGAACTGCGGTTTTTTCTTTAGCGCAGGAAAAGGCAACGGCGCACAAAAAAGCGACCGCAATTAACAAAACTGGTTTTTGGTTTGACTGTTTCATATCAGCATATATTGAAGGGTTTTTGTTAAATAATCAACCAACCCCGCCGCAGAGCGGACGGGGTATGGTTGTTTTGGTAAGGTATTTGTCTCAGGGTACATACCCACATACCTTGTCAGCGGTACATTTTTTGAAACGCCCCAGAGGGGC
>JAITUY010000100.1 GCA_031286095.1 Treponema sp.
TGGGGATTGAAGTTTAATCCTGTAGTGCCGCCTAAGAGCAACAGGAGAAAGCCTTGGGAATATGACGTAGAACTATACAAGAGGAGGAATGAAATAGAACGTTTTTTTCGCCGGCTTAAGGCGTATCGCGGAATTGGAACCAGATATGACAAACTTGATCTTATGTTTACGGCTTTTATCTGGCTGGCTTGTATTTGTATCTTCCTTCGTAGTGTGAACACGCTCTAATATGCTTTTTCTTATCTTTTTAGAAGAAGAAGCATGAAAACAACGATTGGCTTACATATTACTTATAGCTCTGCGCCTTGGAGCCTTCTGCGTGAGAATATTTAAAGGTAAGTTCAATACAGATTGAGGTTAAAAGAGATAAACTTAAAATTGCTGGCTTTAAACAGGGAATTTAATTTTTGTTTTTTACCATGATCCCCGCGAACTTTTTTTTTGATGTCTTATAGTTATCCGCGTTATATTGCGTTAATTTGCAGATATATTTATTCTGCTCGTATTAGTTCGTGAGGTTTGTAGAAAAGTTATTCCAGACACCCAAAAATATACACGAACGACTACTATCCGTACTTATTCGTGTTGTTTACATTATAGCATACCGTAGCTAAGCGTCTTTTATTTCTAATTTTTCTCATTTTTGCATATTATACATATATGTTTGATATGAATATAAATTACGGTCAAATTTACTTAAATATTGCCTCTAGGGCAATGTTGAAGATTAGCGCCGCACTGAAATTCCCTTCCGGTGTTGACAGCCTCGTTGGCGGAAGTCAAATAATCGCCGTATAGCGTATCACTGTAGATCAACATAGTCCCTATACGGTCAGGGCTGTAACTCCCCATAATGAACCCGTTGCCGGAATAAACAGACAAAACTTCAACTTCGTCGTGTTCCTTTATTGTCACCTCTACTATTGGCTGTATAAAATCAATGGACTTGTTCGACAACTGCGAACCTTCGGTTCGAGTTGGTTGTCTCACAAGTCTTGCGGTTTTTATATGAAGTTGTTCAGAAACTGAAGTTTCCGAACAACTCTAATTAATTTAATTTTAACGTTCATTTTTTCCCTTATAGTTTTTATTATATAACTAATATTTCTTCCGCGTAACGTACAGAGCTTATGGCGTCCTTTGAATAATAATCCGCGCCTATTTTTTTCGCGTAACTCTCCGTAAGGACCGCCCCGCCAACCATTATACGGCAGTCTGGCGCTTTTTCTTTAAGCAGTTTGATCGTTTCTTCCATGTAAACTACCGTAGTGGTCATTAACGCGCTTAAACCGGCAAGTTTTACATTTTCTTTTAACACGGTTTCAAGCACAAGGGACGGTTCCACATTTTTTCCCAGATCGATTACCTGAAAGTTATAATTTTCAAGCAGTATCTTTACGATGTTTTTCCCTATGTCGTGTATGTCGCCTTTTACTGTCGCAATCACAACTTTGCCGCGTTTTTGCCGTACTTCGTCCAGCGCCGTCATTTTCAACGCGAGGGCTGAAAACGCCGCTTTTGCGGCCTCGGCGCTCATCAAAAGCTGGGGCAAAAAAGTTTTCTGACTTTCAAAATCTTTTCCCGCCTTGTCCAGCGCGGGAATTAAATGTTGATTGATAATTTCCATAGGCGGCGTAACAGCGCTCATGGCAACCACAGCTTTTGCGGACTGTTCTTTAAGTCCAAGAACAACAGCCTCTTGCAGACTTACTTCCCGCATCTCGTCTTTTGCAACCGCTTTCCGCTGATCTGAAAAGCGGGCGATGTAACCGGCGCAATTTTCGTCCGCGCCGCTTAAAGCCTGATACACATATACAGCGTCCATCATCGCGCCGTTCATCGGGTTGACAATTCCCGCGCTAAGCCCCGCTTTCATAGCAAGGGAAAAAAACGCGGCGTTGACGCTCTCTCTGCCGGGAAGCCCGAAAGAAACATTGGAAACGCCAAGTACTGTATGCACGCCCAATTTTCTGCGCAGATATTCCACAGTATCAAGGGTAACGCGGGCGTTGTCCGCGCCTGTGCTTATCGTCATAGTAAGCGCATCTACAATTATGTCCTTTTTGGGAATGCCGCAAGCGTCCGCAGATGAAATAATTTTTTCTGCTATTTTTATCCGCCCCTCCGCTGTTTCGGGTATTCCGCTGTCGTCAAGGCAAAGCGCGACAACTGTAGCGCCGTATTTTTTTACAAGGGGAAGCACCGTTTCCAGGGATTCCTTTTTGCCGCTTACCGAGTTTAACAGAGGTTTACCGTTGTAAAGCCTGAGCGCGCGTTTTGCGGCTACGGCGCTTGCGGTGTCAATTTGAAGCGGGACTTTGGTTACACTTTGCAGACCGCACATAAGCCGCGCAAGTAACGGCTCCTCGTCAATACCGGGAAGTCCCACATTGATGTCTAGTATCTGCGCGCCGTGTTCAATCTGCTCAAGCCCCTCGCGGTATAAAAAATCCATGTCTCCGTCGTAAAGGGCTTTCTTCATGCGCGGCTTGCCAGTCGGGTTAAGCCTCTCCCCGATAATAACGGTCTTTTCGCCGAAAACGACCGTTTCTCCGTAAGAGCAAACAGAAGTTACATTTTTTTGCGTTACAATAGGAAGCGGAATATTTTTACAGGCGCGGACGGCTTCCGCTATGTGTTCGGGCGTAGTGCCGCAACATCCGCCGATAATTTGTGCGTTATGCGCAAGTTCAGCCATTTCCTCCGCAAATTCCCTCGGCGGAAGATTATATTCGGTTTTTCCGTTTATTATTTTTGGCATTCCGGCGTTTGGGCTTACGATGGCGGGGATACTGCTGTGGCGGATCAATTCAGGCAAAAGAGATTTAAGCTGGCTAGGACCAAGTCCGCAGTTAAAGCCTAAAGCGTCCGCCCCCAAGCTTTCGATCAGGCAGACTGCCGTTTGAATATCAGCGCCATTTAACAGTCTGCCGGTACTGTCGGGGGTAAATGTTACAAACAGCGGCAAGGCGCAGTTTTCTTTTACAGCGAGCATTGCAGATTTAATTTCGTAAGTATCGTTCATGGTTTCGATTAAAACCATGTCCGCCCCCGCCCGCGTTCCCGCTTTTATCATTTCGGAAAAAATATCCACCGCCGCTTCAAAATCCAAATCCCCAAATGGGGCGAGCAGTTTGCCCGTAGGACCAATATCCAGCGCGACATAAGCGTCCGTGCCAGCGGCTTTTTTCGCAAGCGTAACGCCGGCTGTTATTATCTGCTCTACAGAAAAGTCCGGGTCTGGAAAATGCAACCTGTTTGCGCCGAATGTATTTGTTTTTAATATATGACAGCCCGCATTTATGTACGCCTTGTGGACATTAAGCACCTTATCAGGATTTTTTATGTTTAGAATTTCGGGAGATTCCCCCGGCGCAATTTCATTCTGGAGCATTGTTCCCATAGCGCCGTCAAAGATCAAACGTCCGCTTTTAAGCCGTTTTAAAAAATCCATTAATTTACCGTCCTGTAATTGCACTTCGTATTTGTACAGTTCCCGCAGTTTCCATTCGTATCAGTTTTTTCCCTGCTAAAACCTACAACGGCTGTTACAGATTTTGAGGGAATAAGCATAAGCCCATCCGTTATTGTAAGAGCGATACGGTTCTCACAGTCAAGTAATTTTAGCATATCTTTTTGCCAGCTTATGTCAAAATCGCCGTAACCGGGGCTAAAGCGCGTTGTCGGATACAGCCCGTCCAGCAGAGAACTTTGCGATGCTTCGCAAACGACAGTATCGCAATAACGCTCGACCATTACGGTGCATACCGCCTGTGCAATCAGAGCCTTTTCCATATCAAGCGCGCTGTAACGGCGCAAAAGAACATCCGCTCCCGTTCCAAGCGTTACGGCTAACAAAACAGCTCGGTTACAGCCCCGCAAATGACAGGCAAGAGAACAGCTTTTTATGCTCATTTCGTCAAGCTTAACCGTATCCGATACAATTTGACAATCCCAGACACCAAAAACATTCTTGGCATTTACATTAGCCACAACATCTTTTGCCACAAATGATATTTGTGAAGCGACAATCTCGTCTGCTGTCTCTCCTCGATAGCCAAGGTAGCGTAAAATTTCTTTATTAAAATCTTCGCTTTCTGGTATTTCCATGTTATTTATACTCCATAGATTCAGGTTTGTAAGACAGCGCCAAAAAAGCAAGAATTTTTTACCATGAACTGCATACATTAGATATGCTCACGAACTTTTAGTTATTGTCTTATCGTTATCCGCGTTATATTGCGTTAATTTGCAAGATATATTTCTTCCGTTCATATTGGTTTGTAAGGTTTGTTGTAAAAAATTCTTTTCAGACACCTCCTTGCAAACAATTACAATCGGGATTCCCTGACAATTTAAAATTATCATGGAATAAATATTTCCGACAAATTATCCATTATCTTTCCCGCAATATCCGGTTTATTCATTGTATAGATATGGATATTACGGACATCGTTCGCTATAAGGTCGATAATCTGGTCGGTAGCGTAGGCAATGCCAGCCTGAGTCATAGCGGCGCTGTCGCCTGAAAATTTATCCACAATCGCGCGGAAACGTGGCGGCAAAACCGTACCGGAAATCTTACAGATGCGTGCAATCTGCCGCCCGTCGGTAACAGGCATAATCCCCGCAATTACCGGCACGTCAATTTTATGATGTAAAAGGCGGTACAAAAAGTTATACAAAATATTGTTATCAAAAAACATCTGCGTTGTTAAAAAACTACAGCCGCAGTCAACTTTTATCTTCAGACTTTCGATGTCCTTTTCAATACTTTCCGATTCAGGATGCCCTTCCGGATAACACGCGCCGCCTATGCAAAAACTGCCGGAGTTGCTTTCCATAGAAAAGCTTTTAATCTCTTTCATTAAATCGCAGGCATGACGGTACTGCGCGTCCGTTGGAAACGGCTTGCCTTCGGGAATGTCGCCGCGCAGGGCTAGGATATTTTCAATATTAGCCGCCGAAAGTTTTGATAAAACTTCTTTTATAGTTTTACGATCCGACGAGACGCAGGTCAGATGCGCAAGCGCCGTTACTCCTTGTTTTTGCGCCTCATTCGCAAGACTTACCGTATGTTCGCTCGTTCCGCCTCCCGCGCCGTATGTGATGCTGATAAAAGACGGACGCAGACCGGCGGTTTGGCGGACTATGTTTTGAGCGCCAGCCAGCCCCGAACCGTGTTTTGGCGGAAACAATTCGCAAGAGACGGTAACTTTTCCAGTACTTAATATATCGCTTATTTTCATTTGCTAATATTATACACTAAAGTTATTAAAAATTTTAGTTTTTGAAAGAAATCGCAGATTGCAAACTCCCTTATAAAACCGTATTTTTGTAATATAACCACTTTAAAGTAATTATGCAAAAAAATAGAGTTGTTTGGAAACTTAAGTTTCTGAACAACTTTCTTATTAAAAAGCATTTTTGCCGAACTTTAGTTCGCGGGCTTATAACCCGAAAAATGCAAGATTTGTTAAATAACCAAAGTGGTTATAACCAACCGGGTTGTCGAACAAGTCCATTATATGTAAACGGGTAAACAGTATTTATCGCTTGTAAAACAAATCATGTAAAATATTATACAAAAGTTAAAATGTTTTACAATACCCTATTCAGTGTTTATAAACTACACAAATTTTTAAACAACTTCCCCGTAAAATCGCATTTTTGTAAAACTTCAGCCTGAAAAAATGCAGGTCTTGTTCAATCAACAACGGGGTTATACAAGTACAATATAACCTCTAATAAACCGGCATACTCCTGTCTACATCGCGCGCCCATGCGTTAAGACCGTCTTGCAGATTCAGCAATTTGCCTTTGTAGCCGGCTGATTGCAAGGTTCTTATGCCCAAAATACTGCGCTGACCTATTTTGCACAGGAATACCGCGTCCACGGACGGGTCCAGTTCTTCCATACGCCTTTCTAACTGACCCAGCGGCATTATTATAGCATTGGGAAATTTTACAATGGCGCGTTCATGAGGTTCGCGGATATCTATAAATTGAATTTTGTCTCCGTTATCAAGGCGTTTTTTTAAATCAATGGCGGTTATGGTGTCGACCGGTTTACTGTCTTCATTTTTTTTCAAACCGCAAAATTGTTCATAATCAATAAGTTCATGAATGGAAGGATTTTTCCCGCATACAGGGCAGTCGGGATTTTTTTCAAGTTTTAATTCACGGAACGCCATGCGCCATGCATCAAATAAAAGCAGACGGCCGACAAGAGGCTTCGCGCCGCCGACTATAAGTTTGATTGTTTCCGACGCCTGAATGGTTCCTATGATACCGGGCAGTACGCCCATAACGCCGCCTTCCGCGCACGAAGGGACAAGTCCGGGCGGCGGCGGAGAGGGATACAAGCAACGGTAACAAGGACCGTCTTTTGCGCCAAAAACAGACGCTTGTCCGTCAAATTGAAACACGGAACCGTAAACATTAAGCTTTCCCAAGAATACGCACGCGTCGTTTACCAGATAACGTGTTTGAAAATTGTCGGTTCCGTCCGCGATAATGTCGTAATCCTCAAAAAGTTCCATCGCGTTTTGGCTTGTAAGCATTGTATTATGCAAAACCACATTTACAAGCGGGTTTATCCCCTTGATTCTGTCCTTTGCGGATGCAGTCTTTGGTCTTCCTACGTCGCGCGTGCTGTGTATTATCTGCCGCTGAAGATTTGATTCGTCCACTACGTCAAAATCAACAAGACCTATTGTTCCGACGCCTGCGGCAGAAAGATAAAGGGCAAGCGGCGCGCCCAGCCCGCCCGTACCGACAATAAGGACTTTTGCCGCTTTTAATTTTTTCTGCCCCTCAACTCCTATTTCCGGCAAAAGCAAATGACGGCTGTAACGCGCAATTTCTTCGTTTGTAAGTTCTGAATCGCCGCTACTGCCGGCGGCGCAACCTCCGGCGATAGCGGGGACTATCATCAATTCGCCGTTATCTGCAATTGGAGTGTTAAGCCCCTGCAAACTGTTGATGTTTGCGCCGCCTACAAACAGGTTGATGAAGTCGCGAAGTTGTCCGTCTTCTGTGAACAGGTGGGTTTTAAGGTCGGGGTAAGCTTCTGCAAGCGCGTTAATCGCGTCTCCCGCCGTGCCGCCTTTTACTTCCACCTCCGCGTTGCGCCCGGTAAACGCCCTGAGCGCGTAAGGAATAAGAACTTTAATCAATTTATCCTCCTTAAATTATTTTTTACCACAAACCATCACTAACAATAAAATAGAGCTGTCCGAAAACCTTCAGTTTCTGAATAACTTCCCTGTAAAAAAGCATTTTTACCGAACTTTAGTTCGCGAGCTTATAGCCCCAAAAAATGCAAGACTTGTTAGATACCCTACGGGGGTGTCGAACAAGTCCAATATTTATTTTTGCACCCCTTCAATATTTATATTTTCCTGCACAAAATCGCTTCTGTCGTCTGCAAGTTCCCAACTGGTAAGAATTTGCGCTTTACCGCCGTCTACCGATACGATTACGTACGAGTAAAAAGGCAGGGCGTGATCTTTATCATAACCGGACGGCGCTGATGGGTGGTCGGGGTGAGAATGGTAAAAGCCGATAACGTCAAGTTTCATCGCCCTTGCTGTCTGCTCGGCGCGCAACATTTCTTCCGGCGTTATTAGAAAGCGGTGGTATTGCTCGCCGTCCTCTCTCGCGTTGTCAATACTCAGCGTCCGCTTTACTGTTTTAACGCCAGCGTTATCAACTTCGCCGATTAAAACGCCGCAAGATTCGTTGGGATAGGCAGTTTCACCGTCCGTTCTTATGTTTTTTTCTAATTCAGCGGGAAGCCGTAACATATACACACCTTAATTAGTGTCTATCCATAAAAGCCGGTTACTTTATGGACAGACCTTGCATTTTCTCATATTTCTACGAAATATTACTAAAATACGATATTAGAGAGGTGTCCGAACAAGTTTTTCAAACTTTTCAGACACCGCCAGCCTATAATGCGTCCAAATCATAGACAGATACTAATTAATTAAACAGGAATTTAACAATAATCTCAAGATTGTCAGATATCTCTCCATAAGGGCTGGGACAAGTAGCGGTTCCCGTTATCGCAGAGTATTGTAGCGACCCGCGAACCTGCCGGAAGAGTTTTTGCCAATTCTATCGCGGCGTATACGTTTGCCCCGGAGCTTATCCCTGCAAATATCCCTTCCTCCGAGGCAAGCCGTCTTGCCGTTTTGTAAGCGTTTTCAGTTTTAACAGTGATATGTAAATCGGCAACGCTCCTGTCAAAAATTTTGGGCGTTATGGTCGATTCCATGTGCTTCATTCCCTCAAGCCCGTGAAAAGGCGAATCCGGTTGCATAAGCGCGATTTTTATGGACGGATCAGTTTCTTTAAGCCGCTTGGAAACACCCATAAAAGTTCCCGAAGTTCCGGTTCCCGCGATAAAATGAGTCGGTTTGCATTGATTATAAAGTTCAAGCCCCGTTGTCTCGTAATGCGTACGCGGGTTTTCAAAGTTGTCGTACTGGTTTGGGAAAAAATACAAGTCCGGCTCTTTTTGCGCCAACTCCATTACAATACGGTACGCGCCGTCTGATCCTTCAAGCGGGTCCGTTTCCACAATTTCCGCGCCGTAAGCGCGTATCAGTTTTTTTCTTTCTTCGCTTGCGTTCGCCGGCATAAATAGTTTTACGCGGTAACCAAGCGCCGCGCCGAACATGGCGTACGCGATTCCCGTATTGCCGCTTGTAGAGTCCAACAAGATTTTATCTTTTGTAAGCTGTCCCGATTTAATACCGTGCAGTATCATGGCTTTTGCGGCGCGGTCTTTAACAGAACCGCTTGGGTTAAAATATTCCGCTTTGGCAAACAGGGAAACTCCGTTTGCCGTATTGAATATTTTTTTCAATTCAATAACGGGGGTGTTACCGACAAGTTCTAAAATATTCATATATTTATTGTTTATACCTTAATATAACTGGACTTGTTCGGCAACTGCGAACCTTCGGTTCGAGTTGGTTGTCTTACAAGTCCTGCATTTTTTCGGGCTAAAACAAGCTTTAGCCCTGCAAAAATACTTTTTTATTGGTAGTTGTCCGGAAAACTGAAGTTTCCGAACAACTCTACTGTATTTTTCAAGTCTTTATATTTATGGTAAAAAATTACCGCGAACATTACGGGTTTTTACTCATATTTCACCTGACAGCTTTGGAGCGGACGGGGTTAATACTGTTCGTGCCGGTTCGAGGTAAAAATTCCTTAGAAAACCGCCGCAACTCCGCCTTCATAGTGGCTGTTGATGTAATCTTTTACCTTCTGGCTAAGAAGGGCGTTTTTTAGGGCGATGATGCGCGGATCAGTTTCTTTCCCCCTCTGCACTACAACGATGTTTACATAAGGGGAATCCGCCCCTTCAATTGCAAGGGAATCTTTTACAGGATTTAAACCCGCCCCAAGCGCATAGTTGCCATTAATTGTAGCGGCGTTTACATCTTGCAGTGAACGGGGAAGCTGTGCGGCTTCAAGTTCCCTAAAACGCAAATTTTTCGGATTACCGGTAATGTCGCGCGGAGTCGCTGTCAGCCCAACTCCCGCTTTAAGTGTGATAAGCCCTTTTGACTGCAAAAGAAGCAGAGCGCGCCCTCCATTTGAAGGATCGTTAGGTATGGCGATTGTAGCGCCGTTGGGTAAATCGCCAATATTTTTGAGCTTTGACGAATATAACCCAAACGGTTCAACATGCACGCCAAACGCAGAAACCAGTTTCGCAGACCATTCCTCATTGGAATCCAGATAGGGAATGTGCTGGAAAAAATTGGCGTCCAAATCTCCGGCAATCAATGCAGAGTTGGGCTGTACATAGTCGGTGAATTCCACTACTTTTAGTGTAATTCCCTGCGCAGACAGATCGTCCTTGATCAGGTTAAGCAGTTCCGCGTGAGGAACAGGAGTCGCCCCTACTGTAAGAACTGATCCGGCTTTTTCGTTGTTGCCTTTGGCCTCAACATTGTGGTTTAAGGTCAAAACCAGTACGCCCGCAATCATCAGGCTAAAAATTTTCTTCATAGTCTTTCTCCTCTTTATGGTATACACATAATACCTATGTGTTTAATAGGATTGTACTGTAAAAACAAAAATTTTGTCAATAGGGTTTTTAAGAAAAACAGCTACCTTTTTGACAAGAGGCTTCTGCTGATTGCAGTCCCTATAATCTGCACCATTTCCACCAGTATCAATATGATAATAACAGCGCAAATCATTACATCCATTCTGAACCGGTAATAGCCGTAACGTATCGCAAGATCGCCTAATCCCTGACCGCCGATAGCGCCCGCCATTGCCGAATAACCGATTAAATTGATGATGGTCAAAGAAAGACCTGAAACCAAAGAGGGCATTGACTCAGGAATTAACACTTTTCTGATTATTTGAAAATTGGTTGAACCCATCGCGCGCGCCGCGGTAATAACCCCTTGTTTGACCTCGGACAGGGCAGATTCGACAATACGAGCCACAAAGGGCGCGGCGGCTATTGAAAGGGGAGGAATTACCGCCGTGGGGCCTATGCTTGTTTTAATGATTAGCCGTGTAAGCGGCATTATAAGGATCATCAATATTATAAAGGGAAATGACCGGAATATATTGACTATACGGGAAAGCACGCTGTACAGCATGCTACGCGGGGCAAGACCGCCGGAAGAAGTAACAAAAAGATACACGCCCAGCGGGAAACCTAAAAGACAGGCAAAAAAAGTCGAGACAAATGTCATGTATACAGTTTCCGCCGTCGCCATGGGCAACATGGATAATGTTTCAAAAATTTTTTCATTAGACATGAAGCATCTCCCGCGTCGCTAATGCTTGAGGCGATTCAAATACCGAAGCGACTTTTCCTCTTTCCACAATAAGCCCCCCGTCCATTACCGCCACCTCATGACATATTTCACGTATAACTTCCATTTGATGCGTTATAAGCACCACTGTGATTTTCAACCGCTGTTGCAGATCGCGGATTAACGCGAGTATAGAGCGGGTCGTCTGCGGATCAAGGGAGCTGGTCGCCTCGTCGCAGAACAGCACTTCGGGGTTAGCGGACAGCGCGCGGGCAATAGCTACTCTCTGTTTTTGCCCGCCTGAAAGTTCACGCAAACGCGCCTTACGCTTGTCGGCAATATCTACAAGTTCCAGCAATTCATCAAGGCGCTTGTCTATTTGTTTGCGCGAAAGACCCGCAATCTCCAAAGGGTAGGCAATATTTCCAGCCGCATTACGCGATCCAAGCAAATTAAAATTTTGAAATATCATTCCCATTTTTCTGCGCTGTTCAAGCAATTCTTTTCCGCGCAGAGTATCTACCCTTTGCCCGTTGTAATATACTTCTCCTGTATCCGGCGTTTCCAAAAGACTCATAACACGCAGAAGACTTGATTTTCCCGCGCCGCTTCTGCCAATAATTCCGTAAATACAGCCGCCGGGAACATCAAGATCAACCCGCTTTACTGCGGTAACTTCCCCGTAACTTTTGGAAATTGTCTTTAGAACAATCATTTAATCCTCGCCGTCAAAGTGGTTCTAAATACAGGTTAAATAATTTATATATTTTGTCAACCTGTACCGTATCATTAGAAAAGGAGCGGTAATATGCGGCATTTGGTTTAACGTTATGAGTAACGGCGACTATGGTAAGTACCGGAAGTTTAATTTCTACCGCAAACCTCGCGAACTTGTACTCTACAACTTGATACCGCCTGCATATCCACTCCAGAGTGGTCAGATGAATGTGGTCATAGTAAAATTCTTCTTTGTTTATCTATCATCTACCATCAAAATCAGAAAGCTATTCTGAAAAATATCTCTCCCCCGAACTATATTGATATGACTTTCCTCCTAATGAATACAATACTTATTAATTAGAGTCTATCTATAACGTGTCCACATTATAGACAGATTCTAATTATACACGTTTAATAAGATTAAGGATAGAGGAGTATATGTCATATTTAACGCGGAAAATAAAATCAACCAACCCCGCCGCAGAGCGGACGGGGTATGGTTGTTTTGGTAAGGTATTTGTCTCAGGGTACATACCCACATACCTTGTCAGCGGTACATTTTTTGAAACGCCCCAGAGG
>JAITUY010000148.1 GCA_031286095.1 Treponema sp.
GCCAAATACGAATTCGCCTTCGTTTTTGGCGTCTCTTTTTGTAATGGCATTGCATATTGTGTAATGGTTAAAAGGCTTGTTTTGACTGCCATTTTGAAAAGTTTTGTCCGCCGTGTTCAGATAAATGTCCCAAGGGTAAATTTATTATTTAAAAAATTATTTATGTTTTGAGTAAAAAAATACCGCAATAACGCCCCTATTCCGCCGCCTATGATTATAAAGATGTAATTCATCTTTTATCTTTCCTTATAACGCCGCGTCATTCAAGTTCCGGTTTAATCTGTCCAGATCAAATTGATCGGGAACAAAATCCGAACCCAGTTCTTCCTGCGCGGATTGTTTTTCGGCATGACCGCCTGTCTCTAAAAAGCAGAGTAATTTGTTAAAGTGGCGGGGGCCTTCCAATTGTTCAGGAGGGGCGGCTCCGTCTCCTGCGACAAAACGGGCGGCTTCGCTGTTTGCGGGTTGATACGAGGACATAATCATTATATTAATTATCCATTTTGTTCCATACTCATAAAAAATTTCTTTTTTCCCGTGAAAATCAATGTCGCCTAACTTAACCATACCGCTCAAATATTCCTTGCCGCCTTCCGGCGTTTCATAGTAAAAACGGAAATTATGCTTTCCCTTCCAGTCCATGCTGATCTGAATAAGTTTGTGAAGTTCCGTCATCGTGTATTCATGCGCAATTATCGCCCGACGCCAGACATCAAGCCCGCTGATACTGATCTGTATCATTCTGAATAACGGACCGTTATTTTTACCTCCGTGAATAACAGTAAGGTTGCTCCTCCTGAAGTTGTCCATCGCGTTATTTATAAGTTCTTTTATGTCGCCGTAGGTTTCTACCATGTTATCCAATGAATTGTCCATGGCGATAATATCAGATTCAAGGGGCAAATCGTCAAAAACAAGGTCTTCAAGCAGGGCGGCGGCGTGTCCCTGAATTTGCGAAAGCACGATAAACGTATGCCGCGGCAACCATGCCGCCTCAATTTCGCCTTTTTGAAGTCTTGCCGAAAGATCGATAACCGCCGTGTGCAATTCCGCGACACGCTGACGAACAGGCCCTATCGCCCGATCCAAAAACAGCGAATAACTTTTATAAAAGTCTTCCATTCTGTCGGTAAGGTAATCGGCAAAATAATCCCATTCTATTTCTTCAATAGGCACTACGGGCGGGATAATACGGTGAATTACTTCTTCAATTCCCTTTTCGTTACGGAAAAACGCATCCTTTATGTACGAGAGAATCACATATTCAGAAATAGGTATATTTTTTTGGAACAATATTTCTTCGACAAAAGTTCTGTCCGGCGGAACGATATAATTTTGAAGGTTTTTAAAATCGGGGATTTCTTTGCCCGCATACCAAAAGCGGGTTTCTATGCCGTAAGGCACTGTCTCTATGCTGTCGTTTTTTTCATAAATAAATTCTTCCAGCGAATAAGCGGGGACTTCCCTCATTCTTTTTCCGCCGTACCAATATGCAAACGAAATCTGCTCTTCCGTACCCATTCCAGGCCCAAGCAGTTCAAAACTTTTTTCAAAACCTTTTTCCGCGGTCTCCGTCCATTTGTGCAAATCAGCATGCGACCATTCGTCCTTTCCTGCCTTCTCAAGCTCAAAACGGCATTGAACCCAGTCTGTTATGCGCACTACAAAACGGTCGCCGGGCACAAAGGCGCATTCGCGGTAAATGGCGCGCATATCAAGCGTATGGATCGAAACTTCCGGCGGGTCTTCGTAAGGGTCGGCGTTAAACGCTTCCTCGTTTTTAGGATTTTCTCTTGCAATATATTGAGGGGCAAACTCCTCGCCGAAAATACAGTAATACGGATACAGGTCTTGCGGGGGCGCTTCGGTTGTCGTCATGGGAACAAGGTTGCCCTTCCAGTAAATTTCATAACGGTTTTGAAGGACAACGGGATTTGCAAAAGGAACAAACCTGTGACCGGGGATAAGAATCCCGTTCAGCAATTCCAGACGCGATGGGGTAATCACAAATACAGATGATTCAAAACAACCCCTGCGCGAAACCCAGCGGCGGTTGTCTTGTTTAAACGCAATTTTCCGCGTATCAAGGTAAGCGGCTATTTCCAGCAGTAATCTTTTATTGCGTTTTGTACCGGACGTTTTTATATAATCGGCGGCTTCTTCCAGAGTAAAGGGCGTTGTAATTTTATCAAGAAATTCATATAAAACTTCTTCCTGATCGAAATTCATAATTTTAATGATAATTGAAGTTACCTATATAGTATAGTAGAATACTTACTAAGAAAATTTTATGGAGGATTTATCATGAAGTACGGTTATTTTGATCAAAAAAACAGGGAATATGTCATAGATAAGCCCGATACGCCCGCTCCTTGGGCGAATTATCTGGGTTCTCCGGCGTACGGCGCGATTATTTCCAACAATGCGGGCGGTTACAGTTTTGTAAAAAGCGGGGCGGCGGGGCGAATTATACGTTACCGCTTTAACGAGCAGGATCGGCCCGGGCGGTACATCTACTTGCGCGACGATGAGTCTGGTGATTACTGGTCTGCCTCTTGGCAACCTGTCGGCAAGCCGCTTGATCAGTACAAGCCGGTATGCAGACACGGTACGGGTTACACTCAACTTGAGGCGGATTACAAAAACATTCATTCGCAGGCGCTTTACTACGTGCCGCAAGACGCGGCGCATTCTGCGGATTACGAAGTGTGGAAAGTCAAGGTAACAAACAGCGACAGCAAGGCGCGTAAAATTTCCTGTTTTGGTTTTGTTGAATTTACGTGTGAGAGTTTTTACGAACAGGATCAGGTGAATCTTCAATATACCCAGTTTATTACCCGCACTTATTTCAAGGAAAAATTTATCCTGCAAACCATTAACGAAAACTGCCTGAACGCTGTAAACGAAAGCCGTGTAGAAACGCGCTTCTTCGCTCTTGCCGGAGCGAAGGTTGAAAGTTACTGCGGCGACAAGGCAAAATTTTTAGGCAAGTACCGCGATTACGGAAATCCCGTTTCAGTTGAAAACGGCAAACTTGACGGCACTCTTAACTATAATTTGAACCCATGCGGCGCGTTACATACAACTTTTGAACTTGCGCCTGGCGCAAGCGCCGAATTTGTTTTTCTTTTGGGGCAAAAACGCGAGGCGCAGGCAAAAGAACTTGTGTCGCGTTACGAGGATGTTGGTCTTCCCGAAAAGGAGATTGACAAATTAAAAACCTACTGGCATAGCAAACTTGCAAACCTTAAAGTGAACACGCCCGACGACAATTTTAACAACATGATCAACACATGGAACGCGTATCAGTGTTTTATCACGTTTGTATGGTCGCGCGCCGCTTCTCTTACATACTGCGGACAGCGCAACGGTTACGGCTACCGCGACACAGTGCAGGATATTCAGGGCATCATTCATCTTGACCCTGAAATGGCTCTTGAAAAAATCAAGTTTATGATTTCCGCGCAGGTAAACCACGGGGGCGCGCTTCCGCTGGTGAAGTACAGCCACAATCCGGGACACGAGGACAAGCCCGAAGACGAATCCTACCGCAAAAATACGGGACATCCGTCTTACCGCGCCGATGACGCGCTTTGGCTTTTCCCCACAGTCTGGAAATATGTCGCGGAAACGGGCAATGCCGCTCTGTTAGACGAAATAATACCATATGCGGACAAGGGCAAAGACACGCTGTTCAATCACCTGAAAAAAGCAATCGGCTTTTCGCTTAACAATTTGGGAATTCACGGTTTGCCGGCGGGACTTCACGCGGACTGGAATGACTGTCTGCGCTTGGGCGCAAAGGGCGTATCGGTATTTGTCGCGCTACAGTTGTACTATGCTTTCGAGATAATGATCCGTTTTGCTAAATTCAAAAAGGACAGCGCGACTGAAAAAGAAATGACGAAACAAAAAGAGCGTTTTGGAAAAGTTATCGAGGAGCGCTGCTGGAAAGACGACCGCTTTGTGCGCGGCATCACCGAAAACGACGTAACGGTCGGAAAGAAGGGCGACCCTGAAGCAAGCCTTTGGCTTAATCCGCAGAGTTGGGCGGTAATCAGCGGCTACGCGGACGAGGCCCGCGGCAGGGCAATACTCGATCTTGTCCACAAGGAACTGAACACAAAATACGGCGCGCGCCTTATGTCTCCTTCTTACCGCAAGCACGCTTTTGACGGGGCGCTGGCTCTGCTTTTCAATCCGGGTACAAAAGAAAACGGCGGCATCTTTTTGCAGACGCAGGGCTGGATAATTCTTGCCGAAGCTCTGCTTGGCCGCGGCTCGCGCGCGCTGGAATACTATCTTGAAAGCTGCCCCGCCGCGCAAAACGAAATTGCAGACACGCGCCTTATGGAACCTTACGCTTACTCGCAGTTTACGGAAAGCATGGACAGCCCCTTTGAAGGGCGCAGTCATGTCCACTGGCTTACAGGCACGGCAAGCACGGTAATGGTCGGCAGCGTGGAAGGCATTTTGGGACTGCGCCCCGACATCGAAGGCTTGCGCCTTGCGCCGGCGATTCCCGCGTCATGGAAATCCTTTACAATGGAAAAATCTTTCCGGGGCTGTAAACTTAACATAAAAGTGAATAACCCCGACGGGCGCGAGAGCGGCTGTAAAAAACTGACCGTAAACGGGACGGCGGTTGAGGGCAATTACATTCCCGCTAAAATACTGAAAGCGGAAAATGAGATTATCCTTGATATGTGAGGTTTTTGAGCATTATGGTTTACAAAACATTCGGCAAAACAGGCATAAAAGTTTCGGCTCTCGGTTTCGGCGCGATGCGCCTTCCCATGAAAGAAACGGACGGCAAGAAAATTGTTGACGAAGACCTTGCCGTCCCCCTCATGCAAAAAGCGTTTGAAATGGGCGTAAACTATGTTGATACCGCGCCGCTTTACTGCGAAACGTTAAGCGAAACCGCGGTGGGCAAGGCGTTGAAAGGCTGGCGCGATAAAGTATATTTGTCTACAAAAAATCCAATCGAAGACGCGGACGGCGATCACTGGATGGAACGGCTGGAAAAATCGCTGAAAAAACTCGACACGGATTACATTGACTTTTACCATTTTTGGGGCATCTCGTTAAAAGGTTTTGAATCATGGCAGGGGTTAAAGTTCGGCCCCCTTGAGGCGGCGTACAAGGCAAAAGAGCAGGGGCTTATCAAACACATTTCATTTTCGTATCATGACGCGGCTGAAAATTACAAACCGATAGTTGATTCAGGACATTTTGAGACAACCCTTGTTCAGTACAATATGCTGGATCGTTCCAACGAGGAGAACATCGCCTACGCGAAGTCCAAAGGTTTGGGCGTTGTGGTAATGGGGCCTGTCGGCGGCGGACGGCTCGGCGCGCCAAGCGAAAAAATCCAGGGGCTGTTGAAAAACAAACCGTCAAGCACTGCGGAAATGGCTCTGCGCTTTGTGCTTGCAAACGAAAACATAGACATCGCCCTTTCCGGCATGGGCAATCTGGACATGTTAAAGGAAAATTTTGAGATCGCGTCGCGCACAGGGCATTTAACGGAAGAAGAACTGCGTCATGTAAAATCCATGATGGAAGAAAATAAAAATCTGGCAAAACTTTACTGCACGGGCTGTAATTACTGCAAGCCTTGTCCGCAGGGCATCGACATTCCGTATCTTTTTGAAATCATGAACCGTTACCGCGTTTACGATTTGAAGGAACACGCAAAAAGCGCGTACAGGGAAATGATGGACGGGTTAAGCTGGGTAAAAAGCGCGGACGCCTCGAAGTGCGTATCCTGCGGAACCTGCGAGGAAAAATGCCCGCAAAAACTGCCGATTATCAAGCAGCTACGGGAAACGCACGCGGTTCTTGCGAATTAATCCGCAAATCGTTAATTTTATAATTGATTATGGTTTTAATTTCAATAGGCCGTTTTATAGACCGTTTTCTTGTGCCTGTTATAAACCTTTTTTCCATTGCCGCATTTATCATATTTATAGTTTATATTATAAAATATTTTATTTCTAAAACAAAGAAAAAACTAATTATCGGACTTGTATCGTTATCATTATCTATACTGAGTATGATTCTGACAATTATATTGAGTTTCTCCATGTTTTTTTTGGGGAGCCTTGGCAGATATGGCATGTTTAGCGAGGATTATTATTATCCCTCCCATATTTATAATTATTATGCATACGCTGATTATGATAATCCTGTCGTGAATGAGAATATAGAAAAAGAATTCCCCGGTTTATTTGAAATTAGGTATGGTATTAGCGCCTTTTACCAAAGGCAAGTAATTGAACCTGTAAACTCCGATGAGACGCGGAAGGGCGTCGAACCAAATGTTCGCGGTTCCCCTCCGGATGGGGAAAAGATCCTTCTTAGAGGGCCGCCGTTCGGCTTTCATATATCGTTTTGGAAGATTAGCCATGACATCAATTATTTTTCCTTTAAGGAAATTACCATGAAAACTGATTCCGGGGAGACGCATGATCTGATTAAGAGCCTTGAGGGATTAAGTGGAGAATTTGGCCGGTATTCCAATGAATATACTGTTAAAATAGAAGATAACGCACTTGATATCTTTATACGGACAGGAAAGATAAATATCAATAGATTTATTACGCAAGGGCGGATTAATGCAGTAAATAATCCACGGAATAAAAATGAAAATATAGATCAGATGATTGACGAAGGCTATATACAAATAGGTTCCACTTTCTGGGATATTCCCATAGATTATAAGAAAAATGAAAGTGTCACTATACGTTTTGTTTTTGACATTGTTATGAACAATGGTGAGATAAATAATTTTATATTCGATGATACTTATAACAGGAAATATATATATTATGAAAAGGAATTTAGTCCGACTCCTCCGAAGTCTTTTGGGCAGAGTGACTGGAATAAGAGTTTATCAAACGGTACTTTTCGTCAGCGCATGAAATAATGATTAGAGTGTTGAACGCAGGGAAACTTCCGGAGACGGTGAAACTCTGGAACGCGGCGACGGGTGAGCAGAAGTAAACTGCCGATTAATTGCGTCACGCATAGAGCGCGGACGCCTCAAAGCGCGTGTTCCGCGATTACCAATCCGTTACCAGTAATCCTTTTGCCGCCTTTATGCCGCATTTCTGGTATTTGGCGTATGCCGCCGCCGCCCTTTCACGAATATCTTCATTCGCTTCTCCGTTGATATATCCGGTTATGGCGTCGTGCAGCGTATAGGCTTCGGGAGCCATCAAATTGGTTGTCCAGACCAGCGGGTTTACATTTGCCTTTTCCAGATGAGGGCCAAAATAACGTTTGCTGTAACACGCCAATATAATCACATCGCGTTTTATGTTGTCCGTGTTTATAAAAGTTTCGGATAACTGAAAATCCATTAATCCGTCATGGCCAACGTATGCCAAAAGAGAGGCATTGCCGCCAATGCCCAAAGTTTTGCCCTCTATCCGCAAAGCGTCTTTTTGATTTCCGCAGATGCTGTTCAGAAAATCTATCGTGCATTGTTTGATATATTTTCCGTTATAGGCGTCGGCTATCAAATAATAATTTTTTTCGGTATGCCTAAAGACAAGCCTTTCCAGCATAACGCCTTTTGCCTTTCGCGCCTCCAGTAATTCCCATTCATTGCTTTTTTTGAAATAAGTGCGGACGCCGTAAAGCGCGCCCCAATACAGGTTTGTGTTAAGGTTTTGCCCGTTGCCCAGCGCCGCCGACACGCGGGTAATGCCCTGATATCTGTTATCACAAAGGGCGGTGAATATATGTATGGTTTTTGCGTCATGGTCAATTAATTCCTGTTTGTACGGCTCTTTAATATCCGCTTTTTTATTTTCACAGGAGAATAAAAAAAGACCTATAATGATAATTCCTGTTATGTTCTTAATCATATTCATCATCGCTATCATATTCATCATCGCTCAATAAAATCTGTATTTCTTCATCTTTCCGCAATGATAAAAATGTTTTTTCATTTTTACACCTTACTTTTTCCGCTTTACCGCAAACAGCGCTATACAGCCGACAATGGCGATAATTCCGACATCAATAGCAATCCACGCCCAAAACGGTATCGCTCTTTCTTCGGTGCTGGTTTCAATAAGCGCCGGCGTGTACTCTTCAGTATCAATGACAGGTTGAGAGTTTTTGTCTTCCTCTGTAAATTCAATAATACTTATATTATTCTTACTGTTCACAATAGTAAAATCAGTAAACATTGACCAGTCTATCTCATCCGCCCATATATCCATTACATTCTTATATTCATTGATCGCTTCATCCCACACTAAAAATCCCCAAACATAACGTTCTGGTTCTGCTATGTGATCCATATAATGTACCAGGATACCGTCCGTTCCCTTATAATTGGCAAAT
>JAITUY010000187.1 GCA_031286095.1 Treponema sp.
TAGACATAATTTATGGGGAAAAAATAAATATAGAAATATCTAAAATATCTGAATTTATTCCGCCTGTTGTTTATAACAACAATCTAAAATGGTTTGCAATTCTGGCTAGTCCTTTTCCAAATGATGGTAAGTAAAACTGTAAGGTCGCGCCGAGTGCCTGTCACCCAAATTCGCTTAAAAAAAGGCAAAAATAGCCCTTTTTTGCCTTTTTTCGCTGTTTTTGGCACATTGAGACCGCCAATCGCCTTGGCGGATACCCTATTCGCCGTGGCGGATAGCCCATTCGCCACGGCAGATGACCCAACCGCCTTGGCGGATAGCCCATTCGCCGATACCAACAGCTTGTAGTTTGCGGACTTTACAGGCTAAAAATAGTAAAAATAACCTTCAAAGAGGAATTATTATAAATCAGCAATAATACTGTAGACAAAACTGATTTTGGCGTTGGTAAGATAGAAGTATAAAATTTTTGGAAGGCATAGAGCGTCCTTCATGTTATCTTGTTGTTAGATAACATAAAACATTTATTCCACCCTGCGGTACGTCCATGTACCGCAGGGGTTGGTCTTGGGGGCAAAAAGAATTTTGAATGTTATCGGCATTATAAAAAATATAGTGTTAAATTAAGCAAAGAATATAGTGGCATAAGCGCAACCGTCGCTTAACAGGACGGTAACTGCATCGCCGCCTTACGGCGGCTCGGGCTACACAAAACCGTGTTCTGGCTTTCAGCCCTCTGCACGGTTTTTCTCCGCCACATTTGGGGCAGGGGTCGTTGCTACGCAACGCCCTATGACCTGCTCCAAACGTCAGTTACACCCAGAACGATATGTATTAAAAGTTCGCGCGGCTCGTAACGGTTCGCGGTAGAATTTTTTACCTTTATTTCCGCGCGTAGTAGTTGATTAAACAGCCGTCTATCAGGATTTGCCTTTCCTCGTCTGTAAGCGCGCCAAGAGCAGAGGATATTTCACCTGTTTTTTCACCTAATACATATCCGCCGATTGTTTCCCTCTTCTCCTGAATCGCGGACTTTATGCCAGGAAAGAAAATATAATCCCCGTTTGAAAAAATGTTTTCGTCCGTAACAAGAAATGGCAATATCCCCCAGTTGATAAGGTTCGACCTGTAACGCTTTGTCGCGTATTCAAGCGCAAAGTTCGCAGAGCCTCCAAGTACCCGCTGGCAGGAAGCCGCCTGCTCCCTCGCCGAGCCGTCCCCAGGCTTGCGGGCAAAAATAGCGCTGGCAATGCCTATACTTGCAAGCCCTATTCCCGAACAGCCGGCAATGCTCTGTATTTTTTTCAGTAACTTTTCTAATTCGCCGTCCGCTGATCCCTTTCCCCTCTGTTCTTCCAGAGCCTTAACTTCTTTTGCCCGGCCAACATAAGCTGGGTCTTTTCTGCTTAAAGCAAATTCAGCAAGCTTGAGCGGGTTTGAACGGTATGACGAAGTTTCCCCAGACGGAATAAGCTCGTCTGTGGTAGTAACAGAATCAGTAATAAAACTTACCACTTTTAACAAAAGGTTTTCGGGCAAGGCGGGCATTTTAGGCCAGTCCTTGATATTGGGACCAAACGTCAATTCCGTTTCCGGTTTTGGTTTTCCCGTTCCGCTGTACACACGCTTTCCGTAAATAGTCTTGTCAAAAAAGAACTTGTATTTGCCGTATTTCACGTCTATATCAACGGCAGAGGTGATTTTTCCGCCGTTAACCGCCGTTGCGGAAATTGAACGCGCGTCCATGAGCGCGACAGAGGCAATCTGCCCGTCGTTCGGCTTTGACCCTTCGCGGTTTTGGAAGTTGCGCGTAACGTGGCGGATAGAAAGCTCGTTATTCGCGGGCGTATCTCCCGCGCCGAAACACGGACCGCAAAATGCCTCACGGACAAGAACTCCCGCTTTCATAAATGTTTTGACCGCGCCGTTTTTTATAAGTTCAAGATAAGTAGGCTGGCTTTCGGGGTACACGCTTAACGAAAAATTACCGTTACCCGTTGAATGTCCTTTCAATATATCCGCAGAAGCCATAATGTTGGAAAATATACCTCCTGAACAGCCCGCGATAACAGCCTGATCCGCCCACACTCCGCCATCATGGCATTTAACGCCAAGATTCAGGTTAAGCCCTTCTTCTTTATTTTCTTTTTCAATTTTAACGAAAATATCCTTCGCGTTTTTTTGCAGTTCTTTTATCGTGTATACGTTACTTGGGTGAAACGGAAGCGCAATACAAGGCTCAATCTTTGATAAATCAATTTTAATAAACCCGTCGTAATAGGCGGCGTCCGCAGGTTTAAGTTCTTTATAATCATCCGCCCTGCCCCGCTCTTTAAGATATGTTTTTACCTGATCATCTGTTTTCCATATCGAAGACCAGCAGGCGGTCTCAGTCGTCATCACATCAATTCCGTTGCGGAAATCGACCGTCAGTTTTGAAACTCCCTCTCCGATAAATTCCATCACTTTGTTTTTTACATATCCGTTCTTAAAAACCGCGCCGATTATCGCAAGCGCGACATCCTGAGGTCCTACTCCCATCATGGGTTCGCCCTCAAGATAAACCCCGACAACTTGAGGAAACGCCATGTCGTAAGTTCTGCCGACCAACTGCTTAGCCAGTTCCCCGCCGCCTTCGCCGACCCCCAGCGTCCCCAGCGCGCCGTAACGTGTGTGGCTGTCAGAGCCGAGAATCATTTTTCCGCAGGCTGTCATTATTTCGCGGTTGTAACTATGAATTACGGCAAGATGGGGCGGCACATACACGCCTCCGTATTTTTTCGCGGCGGAAAGGGCGAACACATGATCGTCCTGATTAATTGTTCCCCCGACCGCGCAAAGGCTGTTGTGGCAGTTTGTCAGCACATAGGGCATGGGAAACTTGTCCATTCCGCTCGCCCGTGCGGTTTGAATTATCCCTACATAAGTAATGTCATGGGAAGCGAGAGAATCAAATTTAATGCGCAGATTACGCTCATCACCTGAATTATGGGCGGATAAAATGCTGTAGGAAATCGTCCCCTTTTGCGCCTGTTCTTTTGAGACGGTTACGCCGCACTGCCGCAGTTTGCTCCCTGCGCTACCGTCATCGGCAATTATTTGAGACCCTTTTATTACATAGGCTCCGGTACTAAAAAGTTCAATCATAGTCTCATTGTAACCTGATTTTCGCTATTGTCAAATACCTCTCGCGGGGCATTATTCCTAGAATACCTCTCGCAGAGGCGCAAAGGCGCAGAGTTGTTGTACGAAAGTTTTTTATTAAACAACGATATATAATATAAATATCTTGAAAGTATAACGATAGTCTTTCAAACGATAATTCTGCGCCTGCGAATCAAAGGTTCGATGCGCCTCTGCGAGAATAAATTCGATACATATTAATAATTATACGAAATACGTCCAGAAATATTGATGGGTTATTGAATTTTATATAATAGAGTTGTTCGGAAACTTCAGTTTTCCGAATAACTGCCAATAAAAAAGTGTTTTTACAGGGATAAAGCTTGCTTTATCCCGAAAAAATGCAGGACTTGTAAGACAACCAACCGGATTGCCGAACAAATCCAATATAAAAGATGAGGGATAAAATGACTGTCGAATTTAATTCATCCGAAACCGATGATGATATAAGAGAATAACAAAATTAAATAAAAACAAAACAATTATTGGTGATTTTTATGAATATGAGAATAATGCTCATCTATTGTTATGGATAAATACTTGATATTCCAATATGGATAAAAAGTGGAATGTAATTAATATTGAGAATAAACTACATAGCATTGAATTAGAAAAAGAAGTAGATTGCAATGATGATTATAAATATTCAAAAATAATATAAATCATTATTTTCCGATTGATGATAAATTGGGTGTATAATGTTGGTAATTACCTGACAGTCTAAAAAAATAGCGGTCGTAAAGACTTCCGAATTATATAATTATTTGACCATAAAATGGTAGAAATACCAAAGGAGAAATTATGGTCATGGCGCGAAAGAAGGAGAAGGATATTATCGACCAACTGCTTGATAATATCGACTTCCGCCGGTCAACCCATGACGAGGTAGTAGGACAGGACGGCTTAGTAAAAAGACTGCTTAAAATCGGCTGACCACCAACAAAGGTAATGGCTTGCCACCGCAGTTTTTGAAGATTTTAACTTCAGGCATAGCAAACAGGAAATTTTTAAAACCAATTATAGAGATTATCAGAGGATATCTAAAAAAGGACTCAAGGAATTATTGGACAGGCTAGTACCGGTAACCTGCTTGAATCGGAGCTATCTTGCGACAGCGCTTGGTAGCTACAAGAACGTGGGTTTAGAAGAGCCGAAGAAAAAAGGCAGGAAGAAGTCGCGCCCTGTCAAATACGGGGAAGGGTTTGTGAAAGTGCTAGTAGTGATCTTGGACGAGTATGGGAAACCCTTCGGGAAACTTTTGGTTGCGATAATTCGCAGTATAATGGATTTTCTACAGGAATCAGCAAATCCTGATCACGGTATAACGAAGGGAATCAAGAAACTGCTGTTGGAAGTGAGTGCTAATAAAGCGGATATCCTGCTGAAGCCCAATCGAAAGGCTTTGGAAATCAGAAGAGTAAGCACTATGCGGACGATTCAAACGCCCATTAGAAGTCAAATCCATGTTAGAACGTACTTTGAACAGGACGCCGTTAAGCATGGAAAGTTCGCGTTAGATACGGTTGGCACTGCGGAGTCTCTGCAAGCAGTCGGTTCTGCAAGACTTTGACCGGAACCGACGTGTTTTAATGGTGAATTGAGAAACGCCCCTCCTTAATGCGGCAAACAGCTATAAAAGCCGCCATTTCCGACATTCAGACCGGTCTTCCCTTCCCGATGACCGGCGACCATTACGGCAACGGCGTGGGATTCATCAATAAACCGCTACTCGCCTGGTACATTATGCGGAACATTGAGGCTATCCGCACCAGACCGTACCACAAGAACTATAACTGTTACGCGGAATAAAAAAACACGATGCAGTGCGTAAAACGGTCGGGTACTTCCGGTTTGACACGGCGCAGGAGTGCGCGGCCATGTCCGAAGTGTATCGTTGATTTTACCCTCTGTATAATTACTGGATGCCCTCGTTTCACCTAACGGCAAAATAAAAGCAGGGGGGACGACTGTTATAGGAAGACCTATTAAAAACAACCGAGGACGCCGTATAAAAGGCTGATGGGATCGCCTCATGTATCAGCAAAATGTAAAATAGAACTGACACGCAGGAAAGCAGGCAAAATCCAGTTGAACTGAATCGAAATTTGAATGAGGCTGTCGGACTGCTATTGAAGATAAACAGGGAAAAAGTGTATAGTGAAAAAGTCTCCTGTCAGGAGGATGATCGGACACCTGTTGCCTGATTTCGGCTAGGTTTTTGTTATTAGGCAATGCGCAGTATTGAACACAAGGCGTTTATCTAGCATAATATGTGCGGAGGGCTTATGTACAAATTCAACGCAGATGAATTATCGGATTTTGCGCATCATTACGGTTTTCATTATAACTGTATAAATCCAAATACGATAGTAAAAGAAGTTTTAACCGAGATGGAAAAAGGGCTTAAAGGTAAAAAATCCAGCCTAGCCATGATTCCGTCATATATTACCCCCATTAAAAATATTCCCCCGCTTAAAACAGTTCTCGCGCTGGACGCGGGCGGAACTAATTTAAGGGCAAGTCTTGTTCAATTTAACGAAAAAGGCGAAGTAGTCTCTCAGGGAATACACAAGGTTCCTATGCCTGGAACATACGGTCATGTTAACGCCGGGCAATTTTTTGATATGATTGCAAACGCCGCGTTTCCCTTGCTCAACAGCGCCAAGGTAGAGGGTATCGGTTTTACATTTTCCTATCCTATGGAAATTACCGCCGACGCGGACGGGATTCTTCTTTCTTTCAGCAAGGAAGTGGACGCTCCCGACGTTGTCGGAAAAGCAATCGGCAAAGGACTGCGCGCGGCTCTTTCAGCAAAGGGCTGTAACTATTCAGGCCCCATAGCTTTGTTAAACGACACTGCCGCCACCCTACTGTCGGGTTATATTTCCATTTCTCCCGACGGCGAAGCCGCGCGGACACGCGTTGACTTCAACGTAAAAAACGGCCCTGTTATAGGATTTATTTTAGGAACCGGCTTTAACACCGCCTACCCGGAGACTGTTATTCCAAAAACAGGCTTTAATTCTTCTTCTCCGCAGATTGTAGTATGCGAAAGCGGCAATTTTAATGTCCGTCAACTTGGAAAGCTTGACAAGGAATACGACAGCACGACAAAAAATCCCGGCAGTTTTACTCTGGAAAAATCGACGGCAGGCGCGTATCTTGGTCCGTTGACCCTGCAAATCCTTAAACAGGCGATAAAGGATAAAGTTCTGTGTTTCAGGAAATCCGATGAAATACTCAACATGCCTCATCTTGAAACCAGATTATTAAACGAGTTTGCACACGCACCGCTTTCAAATCAAGGTCCTTTAGGTTCACTTTTTGCAGTCGACGAAAGCGCCGCCCTTGCCGCCGTCCAGTACCTTACATCAATAGTTACCGAACGCGGCGCTCTTTTTTCAGCGGCAGTGTTAGCCGCAACTATAATTAAGACAGGGAACGGTTATGAACCGTATTCCCCCGTCCGCATCGCCGTGGAGGGAACAACATACATGATTTACAAGGGTATGCGCCGTTCCCTTGAGTCGTATCTTCATCAAATGCTGTTCAGGGAAAAACCGCGCCCCTACATTGTTTCTCCTGTTGAACAGGCGAGTCTTTTCGGCGCGGCGGTCGCGGCGTTAAGTAAGGGCGAGTAGAGAAAAACATCTCGCATAAAACAGATTTGAAGAAATACATCTCGCAGAGGCGCAAAGGGACAAAGGCGCAGAGTTGTTGTATGTTAATTATCTTTATACTTTCAAGATTTTGTTATTAAGAATATCATTCGTGTCCAAAATAAATAAAATCTCCTGTTTTTTAGTTCTATCCCGAAAAAGCAATATATAGCCTTATAATTTTGAAAATGTGTATCATATTTGCCATGTTGTTGTGTCAAGATAACATATTCTTATTGAAAATTATGGATCAAAATGGCAAGAAAATATATAAACTTGACCTCAAAAGTTTATTTTAGACACTAATGATATTTTTGTATAAAAGATATTGGACTTGTTCGACAACCCGGTTGGTTGTTTTACAAGTCCTGCATTTTTTATTGGTAGTTGTTCGGAAAACTGAAGTTTCCGAACAACTCTATCATATAAAAACTTTACGCCTTTGCGATCTCCGCGCCTCTGCGAGATGTATTTGTATTTCTTCTGTATCCCTGCGTCTCTGCGAGAGGTCATTTTCCATATTCGTCTCAATCTTTCTGATAAAATGAAATATGCGAGGCATCGAACCAGCCTTTGCCGCCGCCGGCTTCGACAAGGAACTTCGCTTCGTACATATTACTGCCAAGTTTCATGCCTATTTTTTCCCATTCCTTAAAATGTTCGGTAATGGAAATTGTCCCGCTTTGACGGCTGGATTGGCGCACGCTAAAATATTGCTGGAAAGAAACGTTTCTGCCTTCGATATTGCCTGAACCCGCTGGTCTTGTCGCTTGATAAATAAAATACTTTTCGCCGTCTACGGTAAACTCGCCCTTTTTACTTGCGCCGCCTCCCATGCTGGAAGGACCGATTACTCCACCTCCGTACCAATCTTCAACTATATACCACTCTATCATCGGGTTTTTTGACCAGCCGTAAATTCCCAAATACGAATAATTTCCGGCAGTACCGTTGTCGGATCGCGTAAATTCAAAATCGCAAAATACATTTTTGTAATAGGTATAAGGTTTTCCTGTATTCCAAAAATAGCCGACTCGCGCCAAAAAATCATTCGGATACGACCACTCAGCCCGAAATGCCGCTCCGCCTCCGTATTCAGCCCCATACCATATTACCCTGTTATTGCTTCCACCCGCGCTCCATATCTCATAACCATAGGGAGTACCATGCAAAGGGCGGTTCCCTCCGCTGTTACCAGAAAATATCTCTCCGTCATGTAATTTCATTTTTTCAATATACGGGTCTACCTTCGGCTCTTCTTTCGATTTAGACGACGCGCATGTTATTAAATTAAAACAAGTCAAGGCAAGTAAAACAGTTGAAAAACACTTTTTCATTTTTTTAGCTCCTTATGAGTAAAGAATATCACTTTTTGTATCATTTGAAAAGGTAGTTTGAAAAACATTGTAGCTACTCAGCCCATTAAAAACCTTTAAAACAAATCATACAAAGAAATATTAGAGTTGTTAGGAAACTCCAGTTTTCCGAACAACTGCCAATAAAAAAGTATTTTTGCAGGACTAAAGCTTGCTTTAGCCCGAGAAAATGCAGGACTGGTCAGCGCAACTGACCATGAGATAACCAACTCGAACCGAAGGTTCGCTGTTGCCGAACAAGTCCATTTTATAAAACCATTTTTAAATTCAAAACTTTACCAATACCACGATATTAATTAAAAAAGTCAGTATTGACGGCCTATATGTAACTTGATATTATATAATTTAAAGATATGAGGAGGCAAACAAATATTTCAGAAAAACTTTTGTTTCCTCTAAAAATTAAGTTTTTAAACAACTTAATTATAAAAATCGCATTTTTATAAGGTTAAAGTTCACTTTAGCCTGAAAAAACGCAGAACTTATTCGATAACCAACTGAGTTATTGAATAAGTCTATTTATCAAAAGAGGATTAAATCAAAAATGCCAACTGTACATAAGAAAAAAACTCAATATGAGAATAAATACAAATTAAAGAAAAACATATTTAGATTAGGTGAATTATTTTGCGGCCCAGGCGGAATAGCTCTTGGTGCTATTTCAGCAACAGCAGTATCAAAAAAAACTATTTGGGGGATTAAACATACTTGGGCTAATGATTATTCAGAAGAAACATGCTTAACTTACCGCAGAAATATTTGCCCTGAAAATCCTGACAGCGTAATTCATTTAGACGTCAGGAATTTAGATATTTCCATTTTACCCTATATTGATGCCTTTGCTTACGGTTTTCCATGTAATGATTTTAGTCTTGTTGGAAAGCAAAAAGGGTTTAACGGTTCTTTTGGACCTCTTTATACATATGGGATAAAAATAATTAATCATTTCAAACCAAAGTTTTTCGTTGCAGAAAACGTCGGAGGTATCACAAGCGCTAATAACGGTAAAGCTTTTAATAAGATTATTAAAGATTTAAAAACGGCTGGTAATGGATATATATTAACTTCTCATTTATACAAAGCCGAAGATTATGGCGTACCACAGACAAGACACAGAATAATTATTGTTGGTTTTGATAAAACGCTAAATATGAGGTTTAATGTCCCCGCTCCTACCACTATAAACAATCCAATTTCTGCCAGAACTGCTATTGAAAAACCGCCCATAAAAAAAAATGCTTATAACAATGAACATACAACACAGTCTCCAAAAGTCGTTGAAAGACTAAAATATATAAAACCTGGTGAAAATATTTGGAATACTAAATTACCAAATAAACTTAAACTAAACGTAAAAGGCGCAAAAATGAGCCAAATTTACAGGAGATTACATCCTGATAAACCTTCATACACAATAACTGGAAGCGGCGGGGGTGGGACGCATGGGTATCATTGGCGGGAAAATCGCGCGCTAACTAACAGAGAAAGGGCAAGGTTACAAACATTTCCCGATAATTTTATATTTGAAGGTTCAAAAGAAGGCGTGCGAAAACAAATAGGCATGGCCGTGCCGCCAACCTTATCTAAAGTTATTTTTACCGCTATTCTTAATTGTTTCGCTAATATTCCTTATCCTTTTGTTAATGCTTCAATATTAGATGAAAATAATTAAAGGTGTATTTCTAGGAGATAAAATGACTTTATCAAGTAAGACTATCCCTTCACTGATTATTGATAAAGTTTCCAGCTCTATAAATGTTGAACATAGTACAGCAATTACTATTATAGAGAAGGCTCTTGCTGGTGGTGAAATAACAGATTTTTCATCATCAGATCATTGGTTAAATGAAAGGTTTATTCCTAATTGTGTATTCATTGATGAAGACGGATATGCAAAAATGTGTATTAACGCCCTGAAAATACTTGATAAAACTGCCGCCACTTATTATGGTTCGTCCAGACAGAGAGATATGGGACAACTTTGGGCTGACATGACCAGAGGTTATTTAGGTGAATATGCTTTTAAATTATTTCTTATGCAAAAGTATAATATAGATACCGAATTGGGTCATGAACGCGGTAATTTAAGCGATTACCTGCCGACTGATATTCATAAAATTAAAAGAAACGGCGAAAATTGGGTTAGTCCAAAATTAAATATTTCCATAAAAACAACAAAATGGAACGGTATTTGGTTCGACATACCAGGCGATCAATTCAACCATTCAGATATACACGTATTTATAAAAATAGGAGTTGGACGTAATCATCTCTTTGCTTTTTTTAAAAAGCTCAGTATTTTTAAAGATAAAATATTAATGAAAGGAAAAGAAATCGGTTTACTGTCAGAACAAGAAGCCGTAAACTTGTATGATAACTTACCTTCTTTTTCACCTGTTCCGGCATATATTTGCGGTTTTATAGAAAAAAGCGCTCAATTCAAACCATTATCATATGGCGGAAAATGCGGTAAAAAAAATTTTACTATTAAATCATGGAATGGTCAAATATGTCCCGGTGATTTGGAAAAAATCAAACAACGGGAATACATCTCCGGTTCTGTAAAATTTGAAGGTATTGGCAAGTTTGCCCATGACAGCGGTTATTTATTCAACACCGGGAACCTAAAATATTCACCCAAAGACTGGGCAAGTGTTATTGAACGTTTATAAGATTTTAACACTTGGTTAGTTATTAGACAAGTATAATAGAGTTGTTCGGAAACTTCAGTTTCTGAACAACTTCATATAAAAAACGCGGTTTTGTCGAACTTTCGGACTAAAGTCCGCGTTCGCAGGCTTATAGCCTGAAAAACCGCA
>JAITUY010000207.1 GCA_031286095.1 Treponema sp.
TGTTTCACAACTCTTGCTGTTTTTCAGGCTATAAGCCTGCGAACGCGGACTTTAGTCCGAAAGTTCGACAAAACCGCATTTTTTATATGAAGTTGTTCAGAAACTGAAGTTTCCGAACAACTCTAATGTATGCCTAAAGGACAAAAATATTCTCTGTAATGCAAGCTGGTTATGTACAAACTCCTGCGGTAATTCGTGTCATGATTGCGGTTGACGTACGCTATGGCGCGGCTGGATTTGCGATCCGCGCGAATATCACCGCAGAGACTTGCGCGTCTTTTACCTGGTGGCGGATTTAAAAATATACATACATCTTCAAGCGCACGGGGCTTGCCATATTTTTCTAATAAAGCTACTTTAAAATTTCAGTTTCTTAACAACTATATTATTTTTCTTCAGACGAGTCTGGTTTTCTTAGTATAAGAGCTGAAATAACAAGCGCCGGAATATCAATTTTTGCGCCTATAAAATATTTACTTCTTCCATTAATATTCCGGTAACCCATCTCAATTGAAAAAATATTATAATTAACTATACCGCTGTATAACCTAAACCCGATATGAATACCCCCGGTAAATACATAGCTGTTCCAACGTATTGTTTTTTCAACGAACAAATAGTCAATTGAAGTAAAAGGACCTAAATAAACAAATCTTAAATTTAATATGTTCCAGTATAATTTTAAATTAAAAAGACTGATATTAAGTGTATTCTTGTAACTATTTCCGTATTTATCTACCCAATCAAAATATTTAAAAGGAGTAAATTCTATGCCAATATTTTTTTCAGCATGTTCTATTCCTATATTTAACAATGTAACGATTGTTTCTTTGTCATAATCCTCGTCTAACGGAAAATTTACCCCGAAACCTAAATTTCCTACGTTTATATTAATCATAATATTTTCCTGCGCGTTAACAAAAACAGGCGCTGTTATTATTATCAAGAATAAAATGCTTTTTATAATCAAATCAAACTTAGAAAACATATTGCGTTAACCCCCTAACCATCCAGGTTGTTGATTTATTTGAGTTGTCCGGTCTGAGCGCATAGTTTTGGTCAGATAGTTTCCTGACAACATGATTCTTAAACAATCCGTAACAGCGACAAAATCACAAAAATAAAAACCACATTTATGCTTATTCCCGCCAGCAGTAAGCCCCATGCGGCTACTTCCATCGTATATGCCTTAACCGCATAACATGACGCAAGTTGTTTCGGTCTGCCATGCAGAAGTCCGTAACTGACAAAAGGATCGGCGGAAGATTTTTTTGGCATAGCGCCGTCTTCGTCTGAAGTTTCCGGTAATACGCCGAAGAAATGCCATTCGGGATTTTCCTCATTGCCGTATTCGGGAATAAGAAGGGGAGTATTTTCAGGCGCACCGGAAAGCGAATTGATTTTTATAAAACCGTATTTTTCCCCAGTGCTAAGAACGGCGCTGTCTTCGCCGTGTTGCAGATAACGTATGGGAAGCCGCACAATGTCCCAGTACGCCCTGAGTTTTCTCGCGTGCCATGTAATTCTGCGGTAAACAAGAGTAAGCAGAAGACCCGGCGGAAACATAGGCAGGATTGGAAGAAAAATTGCAACCAGCGCTGTAATCGTTGTCAGACGGTAAGCGGGACGGTTTAAAAAATAGGCGGCGATGTAAACCAGCGACAGCGCGCCAATAACGATTGATACAGGCGTGATACTGTTCCAGTATTCGTTGCGCGTTCTTGCGGAACGGGTTATTTCGTCCGTAAGAGCTGGATCGGGACAGTTGTAAAAAATCACGGTAAGCGGTCTTTCCTTTGTAGAAATAAAACTCAACCTGCCGTCGTATGTTTTAATTTGTCCGCCGATAAAAACCTTGATTCCCTCGGACAGGGTAGAAACGCTGTTCCATCGCACTTGTTCCGGCTGTTCGGGTATTCCATCGCCATCATGCGCGGGCAAAAGCCAGCATTTGGTTTTTTTTAATGAGACGGGAATGGTAAGATTTTCGCCTCTGACCCAAAGAGTGTTACCGTCCGTTATTGAATCAATCTCTCCCGTAAAACGAAAAACGCCGCCTTCGTCTTTCAACTGACGGTATTGCGGGTAGCTTAAAAGAGGATTAAGCCTTAAGTCGTTAAAGCGCCTTCTGAAACGCACCCATCTGTGTCTGCTGAAAATCGCTCCGGCGATAGGAACAACCCCGTACCAAAAAGCGACTATAAGAAAAATGACTAGAAAATAAGAAACTTTCGTGTTAACATCCTCCCATGCCTAATAAAAACATAACCAATTTAGTAGTGGGCTCAATCGAAACCAATTGCTGGATTTACCCCATAGATGAAAAACAAGCAGTAGTCATCGATCCAGGAGACGAAGCGGACAAAATTATCTCCGTCCTGAAAAAACTCGATCTTGCTCCCGTTTATATTTTACTCACACACGGTCATTTTGACCATATCGCCGCAGTGCCTGATTTAATCGAAAAGTTAGGCCCGTCAAAACCGCAAATTGCCGTTCACCGCCTAGACGCGGAATATTTGGGACATGATGCGTACAATGTCCACGCCGTCAGCATTAAAGCCGCTATGGGTTCCAGCTCGTTTATAGACACTTTTTGGCGCGATATGCCGCAGGCGGACATCATACTTGAAGAAGGCTCCGATGTTGGTCCTTTTACAGTTCTTCATCTTCCCGGACACACTTCCGGCAGTATAGCGTTCTGGGACAAAGCGGAGGGAGTTCTTTTTACAGGGGACACGCTTTTTAACTACGCCTACGGCAGAACCGATCTTCCCGGCGGAAACGAAAACGACATTTTCTCAAGTCTGCGCAGGCTTTTTGAAATGGACGGGAATATTAAGGTTTACCCTGGTCATGGCAGTACCACTACAATAGATTTGGAAAGACGCCAAACGGCGAGACTTTTGTAACTATTCACCTGACCGCGTTTGTTTGTGTTATTATGATAGTACTCTGTAACAGCAAAAACTGCACTTTGTTTTTTATTATGCAGAAGACGCAAAGGCGCATGGTATGCGAAGGGGTTAATACCCGGGGCTGTCCATGAAGTAATTTCTGACAGCTCCTATTTATTGTTTTTATGTAAAAATTAAGTTGTAGCTATTTATAATACAAAAGTAGCAGGTTCCCCAACGGTTATTTATGCCGCTTCTTACCTGTTTAAACGGTATATTTGTTTCAGATTGTAGCCCAAGGCAAGTAATCCCCGCTCGGTTGAGACTTTGGCCGTTCCTCTGAGCAAAAACTGTTTCCACCTCAACCGAGCGCTGTTTATGCAGAGGTTTATAGTATTCGTTTTCCAACACCCTGTGAGCCTTGCGCTTTAACCTCATCCACCGCTAGTTCCTCTAAACGGTTCGATTCCCTTTCGCTTTCGTGCATCGTTTCTTTAACCGGCAGTATTTACATGATTCGCATTCATATTTGTCTACCGTTATCGGGTATCCTGAATCCGTTTTCTTTTTCTTCCTCACCCGCTCGGCTGTCCGTATATACGCCCGCAGTTTCGCGTCCAGTTTTTTATCATTCTTTTCTACCGACTTCTTCCACACAAACGTGTACCGCCCTGACGCCGATTCTATCTTGGTTCCGTCCACAAA
>JAITUY010000234.1 GCA_031286095.1 Treponema sp.
TCCTGCATTGATAACCCCATTTCTTTTCCCGAACCCTCCTTCGGAAAAGCATATTTGGGTTAGATTTTTATTTTGAGGCATGGCCGCTTTTGGGTTAGATTATTTTTGACGCAATGCGCTCTCTTGTTTTTATAGAAGAAACTTATCAAACTTATCTCTTTTTCCCCTACAGGCATTTTCATGGGGTAGTTGTGTCCAAAGGACACCACCGCAATTTTTGCGCCAAAGATGGCGGCTGTTTCTATGCTTTTTTTAAAGAAAAACACCGTGTATGTGGAGTTTATATAACCATAAGGAGTGTAAAAAATGAAAAAATTAATTTTTAGAATGATGACGGTTTGTACAGTTGCGGTAGTTATCGTCACGATGGCTTTGCTTTTTGCAGGCTGTTCTGATTCTACGGGCAATCCTAAAGGTCAGTATAATCCGAAAGACCAGGATAATCCGAATACCCCAGGTGGCGACGAAGGCAGTAGCGCCGTAACCGAAATAACATCGGATACAGGTATTGTGTTAATAAAAATAACTGCCGGGACATTTTCGATGGGGCAAGCTTATTATGTAATTCCAGTACACTCAGTAACGCTGACGAGCGGGTTTTACATGGGCAAGTATCAGGTAACACAGGAGCAGTATAAGGCTGTGATGGAGAACAGTAATCCGAGCAGTTTTACAACGGCGGTAGAAGGGGAAAGCGGCACGCCGGACAAATTGCCTGTAGAAACTGTAAGCTGGTATGACACTTTGGTATTCTGCAACAAGTTGAGCATTGCTGAAGGATTAAGCCCGGCGTACAAGATTAGTGGCAGTACCGATCCTGCGGATTGGGGATCAGCGCCTACAGAAAGTGACCCTGCTTGGGACGCGGTTGAGATAGTTACTGATTCCAACGGATATAGATTGCCCACCGAGGCGCAGTGGGAGTACGCTTGCCGTGCAGGGACTACGACAGCGTTTAATAACGGGAATGATAATTATGATACGGTAGGCGCGATTGCTTGGTATAAAGATAACTCTTCGTCCAAGACGCATAAGGTTGGGTTAAAGACCGCCAATGCATGGGGTTTATATGACATGCACGGGAATCTGGCGGAGTGGTGCTGGGACAGGTACGGGGGCTATTCAGGATCAGCGCAAACTGATCCTGTTGGCCCGTCTTCGGGGGCTCCCCGCGTGATACGCGGCGGGGGCTGGAACGGTTCGGCTCAGGGCGTAGGTTCTGCGTTCCGGTTCATCGAATATCCGATTTCCCGGAAGAACAATCTGGGGTTCCGCCTCCTGCGCCCAAACAATTAAAGCGCCAAGTTAAGGGCTGTAGAAAAATAATGGTAGTACATTCCGGCGCAAAAAATTTACAGCTCTGAGTAAAAGTAGAGCGGTGTCCGAAAAGTTATAAACACGGTCTGTTGAATAACTTTTAGGATACCCTCTTAATAGGCATACATATTCATTTATACATCGTGTTGAATGTTAACGATCTTTTCTGTAATATTTCAATATGAAAAGACGATTAATAACTTCAGCCTTACCTTACGTGAACAACGAACCGCACCTCGGCAACCTTATACAGGTGCTTTCCGCGGACGCTTTTGCCCGTTTTTGCAGACTGCGCGGTTACGAAACTCTGTATGTTTGCGGCACGGACGAATACGGAACTGCCACGGAAAACAAAGCCGTTGAAGAAGGACTGTCGCCAAAAGAACTGTGCGACCGCTATCATAAAATTCATGCGGATATTTACCGCTGGTTTAATATCGACTTCGATAAATTCGGACGCACTTCAACTCCGATACAAACCGAAGTTACTCAGGAAATTTTTACAAAACTGGACAAAGCGGGCTATATCTGCGAAAGGACGATAGAACAGTTTTACTGCGCAAAATGCGGCAGATTTCTTGCCGACCGCTATATCCGCGGCGTCTGCCCAAAGTGCGGCTCCGCGAAAGCGCGCGGCGACCAATGCGAGGACTGCCAGAAACTGCTTGACCCCACCGACTTAAAAGACCCGCAATGTTCCGCCTGCGGAAACAGTCCGGCGCTGGAAAAGACAAATCATCTTTACATTGATCTTCCGGCAATAAAAGAAAAACTTGAAACATGGATAAAAACCGCTTCGCAAAAGGGTTTCTGGGCGAATAACGCCGTGCAGATGACCCACGCGTGGATACGAGACGGTTTAAAAGAACGCGCGATAACAAGGGATTTGAAATGGGGAATACCCGTGCCGAAGCCCGGCTACGAAAACAAGGTTTTTTACGTCTGGTTCGATGCGCCCATCGGTTATATTTCCATTACGGGAAATCTTGGCGAGGAAAAATCAAAAACCGGCTGGCGCGATTTCGTAAATTACTGGTGGAAAAGCCCGGATGAAGTTGAGTTGTTTCAGTTTATCGGCAAAGATAATATTCCGTTTCACACTGTTATTTTCCCTTCCAGCCTTTTGGGAAGCGGCGATAAGTGGACAATGTTACACCACATGTCAAGTTCGGAATATCTTAATTATGAAAACGGAAAATTTTCCAAGTCCAGGGGAGTTGGCGTATTCGGTACGGACGCGATGAAAACCGGAATTCCCGCCGATGTGTGGCGTTTTTATATTTTCTACAACCGCCCGGAAAAATCGGACGCGATGTTTACATGGGATGACTTTCAGGAGAAAGTGAACGGTGAACTTATCGGCAATCTGGGAAATTTGGTAAACCGCACCCTTGCTTTTGTTACGCGCTATTTTGACGGTAAAGTGCCAGACGCAAAAAGCAATGCTGATTTTTGGGATTCAGCGCGAAAACGCGAGGCGTCTATAACCGAAAAACTTGACAGAGCCGAACTGCGGGATGCTTTCAGGGAAATTTTTGAGCTTTCGTCTTTTGCGAACAAATATTTTCAGGACTCGGAACCTTGGCGTCTGCGTAACGACGATCCCGAGAAGGCAAAGGAGGTAATCCGAGATCTCTCTTACATTGTGCGTGATCTGTCCGTTTTAATAGAACCATATATGCCCAAGGCGTCTGCAAAAATCGCTTCGTTCTTCGGTCATACGGCCAATGAAGGTTTAGGCTGGAAAGATATTGGAACTGTAAACGGCATCGGCGACATACAGATAGAAAGCGAAGTGCTTTTTTCAAAACTGGAAGATGATCAAGTTTCTGCGTTACGCGAAAAGTATTCGGGAAGCCAGCATGAAAGAGCGCAAGCTGGATCGCAGACCGGGTCGCAGACCCAGCCGTCTTTTTCTTCCGTAATGGATTTGCGGGTCGCTAAAATCGAAAAAATCGAACGGCATCCCAAAGCCGATAAACTTTACATAGAACATCTTGAAGTGGGGGAGGGTGTTACCGGAGTCCGCGAGGAAAGGACTATTGTTTCCGGTCTTGTTCCCTTCTATACTGAAGATCAGCTTCTTGGAAAAAAAATCATTGTTGCCTATAACCTGAAACCCGCAAAACTTCGCGGAATTGAATCGAAGGGGATGCTTCTTGCCGCGGGCGACAAAAACGGAATTGGCGCGGATGGACAGGCGGTTGAGCGGGTCGAAGCGCTGGATGCGGGCGATTATCCCACGGGAACGCGGCTTTTGCCCGAGGGCGAAACAGCCGGAACGCCGCCAGCTGAAATAGACATAGACACGTTTTTTTCTTATCCGATTGTTGTCAAGGATAATAAAGTTTTAAGCGGAGGAAAAAAACTGTGCCTTAACGGAAATGCGGTTAGCACTATTGTTATTCCTGACGGAGAAGTGCATTAAGCGTGGCGTGTATCAATGGGATAACAGAAACCAGTCTTAAAACATGCGAAACGGCGGACTCTTTTTTGCAATCCGCTATGTGGGGGGAATTTAAATCCCGCTTCGGCTGGAAAAGCAGGGCGTTTTTAATTGAATGGGCAGGGTATTCAAACTGCCCGCTGTTACTGCTCTCCCGCCGTCTTGCCCCCGGCTTTTCATTTGCCTATGTCCCATGGGGACCCAGCCTGCCTGATAATTTTCCCGCTGTTGACAGAACATCCGCTCTTTCTGAACTTGCCGTAAAACTGAAAAATTATCTTTCGCATAACACCGCTTTTATCCGCTTTGATCCGCCGTGGGCTGTCGCGGACGGCGAAGACGCGATGCTTTCCGCGTGTTTTAAGCGTTCCGCCGCAGATATCCAGCCGCCTGACACTGTTATTATCAACCTGTCCGCGTCAAACGAAGAAATACTTGCGCAGATGAAACCTAAATGGCGCTACAATATTTCCCTTGCCGGTAAGAAAGGCGTAAAGGTAAATTCAGGTAGTGCGCAGGATACGGAAAAGTTTTACAGCCTCTTAAAAGAAACCGCGCAAAGGGACGGAATTGCGATACATAGTATTGATTACTATAAAACACTTTTCGGCGTTTGCGGCGCGCCTGAAAGAAGCGATATGTCTTTGCGCCTTTATACCGCCTGTCATGAAGGCGACACCCTCGCGGCGGTTATGGTTCTTTTTTTCGGGAAAAACGCCACATATCTTTACGGAGCGTCTTCCAACACAAAGCGTAATCTGATGGCTCCCTACGCCCTTCAATGGAAGGCTATGCAGGACGCAAAAAACTCAGGCTGTTTGTATTACGATCTTTTTGGCATACCGCCCTGCGACAACCCCAATCACCCGATGTCGGGGCTTTACCGTTTTAAAACCGGTTTTGGCGGGCAGATTATTCACCGACCGGGGAGCTGGGATTTTCCGTATAAATCTTTTGTATATAATCTTTTTAATCTTGCCGAGACCTTACGAAAAAAAATCCGCGACCGCGGAAAACGTATTGCAATACATACCAATTCAAATGTATAGTTTAACTAAGTTGTGGGTGTCCTAAAAGCAACTGGCTTCCCGGACAGCCAAACTACCTTAAAGTCAAAGGAGTTATTATGGCTTTTGCGTTAAATACTTACCCGATTACCTACCGTGCAAAGTTTTCGGACGGAAACTGGAGCGAGGAATACCTTGAAAAACCGCACAAGACATCCGAAGAAGAAGCCGCAATGAGCGATGATGATCTTGCCAAATTGCAGGATTCAAGAAACTGCTATGCCGATATGCCTCTTGTAAACTACACCAGTCAGTACGGTCTGGCCTGTTTTGAGGGACTTAAGGCGTTGCCGCAAAAAGACGGAGGGCTTTCCCTTTTTCGCCCCGATAAAAACGCGGCGCGGTTTTACCGTTCAATGGAAGGGCTGTGCATGCCGCCTTTTCCTGAAAAATTTTTTCTGTCAGCGTGTATCGAAACCGTCAAGCGGAACGCGAAACTTGGTTTTTATCCTCATTATAACAGCGATTGGGAAAAAGATTCCTTTATGACAGCGGACTCTGTTTATGTAAGACCTTTTACAATGTCGGAAGGCGGCATTGGAGTAAATCTGTCGAGCAAGCCGTGGGTGTATGTGATTAACACCCCAGTGAGCGCGTATTTTTCGGCTAACAATTCAGACGCTGTTATTTCAGACAGAATCCGCGCGACTCCGAACGGGACGGGCTGGATAAAAGCCTGTTCAAATTATGTAATATCGGCTCTCGCAAAATCCGAAGCGCTTAAGGCTGGTTATATGGAATGTGTTTTTCTCGACGCGGCTCACCGCAAGTATATAGAAGAAGGTTCGTCCTGTAATATCTTCTTTTATTTGAAGTCCGGTGAGCTTGTTACGCCCGAACTTGGCGACACAATACTTCCCGGCATTACCCGCGCGAGTATCATAGAACTTGCCCGCGACAAAGGTATAAAAGTGTCTGAAAGGCAAATCTCAATTGACGAGGTTATGGGAGAGACAAAGGAATGTTTTGTCAGCGGGACTGCGGCGGGAGCAACGCCTATCACTTCACTTACATACAAAGGGAAGAAAGCGGTCTTTAGCGACGGCAGAGTCGGCGATTTTTCAGCGGACATACGCGACACCATCAAAGGCATTCAATACGGAACCCTGCCCGATACCAAGGGGTGGATGATGCGGGTCATCTGAAAGACGACCCGTATAATAACTTCCTATCGTCAACAGACCGCAAGGTCTGATGGTTAAAGTTTTATATATAATTTTACCACAAACCTCACAAACAGATATAAATTAAAAGTTCGTGAGTGTACCGAAGGTACGCAGTTGTCGAACAAGTCCAGTATTTGGTACACAGCAATTTTAAGTTTATCTCAGTCTCAATCTATAGTGAACTTACCTTCAAATATTCTCACGCAGAGGACGCCAAGGCGCGGAGAGCTATAAGCAATGCGTAAGCCAATCGCTGTTTTTCTGCTTCTTCTTCTAAAAAGATAAGAAAAAACATATTGTAGACGCACAACAAGGTCATTAAGTCCCGTTATCCGCGAGCTTTGCGCGATGAATTTTCCGATATATCTTAAGTATTTTTTAAACTTTAAATTGCTGTTTGGTATATCTGACTTATTGACTAAATAACGAATTTACTGCTTAATGGTATAAAGCTTGGGGATATAGCTCAGTTGGTAGAGCGATTGGTTCGCAATCAATAGGCCTGGGGTTCGAATCCCCATATCTCCAATGGATTTAATTGCCGCTATTGACACTTTTTGATGTTTTTGGCACATTTAATGTGGCGCTTTAAGGGTTCCCTGCGGGAACTGTTTTTTGAGGCGGCACTGCCGCTCGCCTAAAGGCGGGTTTGCATTGGATGTCCGGGGTTACTTTTGAGGGGACTGGTCTTGTTAATTTTTTTGGCTGTAACACCGCTTAATGCGGTGCTGTAAATTAGCCACCTTAGCTCAGTTGGTAGAGCAGCAGACTGAAAATCTGCGTGTCTGGAGTTCAATTCTCCGAGGTGGCACTTTAAGTTTTTAAATATCTATCTGCCGTTGTATATCAATTGTAAGGGACAGTACGGTAATGATTTTCCGGTAATGTTCAATTTCATCAAAACTAAGGATATGACCGTTTCTGTCTTTTAACCATTTTTGCGCCGGCTTGTAACCGCCAATGTAAAATTCCCATGTTTCAATGGGAACATTGTCAAAATATTGTGTTTTGTTGATAAATACTTTTCCGTCTTGGCTTGCATGTCCGCCGGAAAGGCGCTTTTGCAATGATATTTCGTTACTGCCCGCAACGGGAAAAGTGGCTTTGTCATGTGAGGGGCTGACATCCTCCATTAGGTGCAACCGGCGCAGAAGAGAGCCGAGACCGGCAAGGCGGTAAAATTCTTCCGCGTTTGCCGGATAAGGTACGCGGGGGAAATCAATTTTTAATAGTTCTTTGTATTTCGCACGGTAGGAGGGGCTGTGCAGAACGGCGTATATGTAATCAAGTATGTCAACCGGGGCGAAAGTTTTTTCATTATCCGAGCCTGACGGCAAGTCAGGCAGTTTTTCTCCGGTGAATTGAAGTCCAGTTTTTTGCGCTATAGTTTGGACTATTTCGTTATTCAAGTTTGGACGGCGCTTTTCCGTTTCGTCTAACTCTCCTTTTTCAGGGTAGAGATAAAGAGGGACGATATAATCACCCCCTTGCATACCCGGACGAGACCAACTTCTGAATTCACTGATATGATTTGATATGAATATCGGCGGTGCGTCTTCAGTAAAACCGCGCTTGAAGATCAACCCGACATTGTCACCAATGATGAAATGCCGCATAATTTTAATAACCGTACGCCAAACTAACGCATCTTCATAAAAAATGTATCTATTATCAAAAGGACGGTAACTAATAGGTTTTACAAAACAAGATAAATCATCTTTATTCTGAATATTCTTCCACCCTTTCAATATATCCCAGCCTTCCTTATATTTTACATTAAACTTTTTATGCAAATATATTCTTTCTGCCGGGCTTTTTTTAAATTCAGAGAACCTATTTATAAGTTTGTCTTTGTTTTCTGAAATTACAAAATCATCATGCGCGGTTGTAATGCCAGCCCCATTTACCGGAAACATATCATTTATATAAAATCCTTTTTCATATTCAAGTTTATTATCAAATATTTTATTAACAAAAAAATAATTATTGCCTTTTAGTTCTACCTCATTCCATTGAATTGAAGTAATATCATTACTATCAAGATAATCGTATTTATATTTTCTTGTGCCATAAAGGTCAGAATAAAAAACCTTTGCAAGCCCGTCATTTTTCCTGTCTGTCTTAATAAACAGATTTATACTTACTCCCTGCTGAATATCAAATACATTTTCGTCTTTGCTCCCGTCAGGGCAGGTTTCTTTCTTTCTTGAATTCCCGTGCAGATTGAGAATATATATTTTGTCAAACGTCGTCAGTAAATGCCACCGCATGCCCCTAAAAGTAGGATTATCCAAAAAGCCGTGATTATTTATAAACGCAAGAACTCCAGCTCCGTATTTTTCGATAAATGTTTGCCCATAACGTATAAACTTCACATAGTCGTCATTAAGCCATTTTTGGTTCTTTTCTTTAAGTTTTTCTTTTCCTCCCGGCTCTTTTTTATACGGGGCAAGAAATTCCTCGCTGGTTAAATTTGCGCTCTCGCCGGAATAAGGCGGATTTCCCAATACCACCATTACGGGAGTGTTTTTCTTCACTTTATTCGCTTCTATCGCCTCATCAGTCAGCCATTTTCCCATAAAAAGTTCAGGCACTTCTTTTGGAGGTTCCTCAAGGCTGTTTGTCAAAAATACTTTAAGGCGGGAAGTTTCACCTGTCCTGTTGTCAGGCGGGTCCCCTGTGTAGCCTGTTTCTTTTAACTTCATGTCCAGCTTAAAATGCGCCATCGCGTAGGATGCCATCAGTATTTCAAAACCGTTTATGCGGGGTATTAAATGATCTGTGCAATAACCCTGCCACGCTCCTTTGTTGAATGCGAAATGAGAATAGATTTTTTCGATTACTTCGGCAAGAAACGTCGCTGTTCCGGCGGCAGGATCGAGTATTTGGACTTTATGAAAATCAAGCGTCTTCTTTGTTCCGTCCGTATCAAGAACGGTGTTTTTCAATTTTGAATGATCCGCAAGTCCGTCTTTTATGTTGAAATCTGATTTAAGAATATCATCAACGGCGCGTACTATAAACCGTACTACGGGCAATGGTGTATAGTATACGCCCCTTGTTTCACGGAGTTCAGGGTCATATTTTGCAAGAAATGTCTCATAAAAATGTATATAGGGGTCCTGATTTGCCTTTAAGAATTCTTTTTTAATATCTTCCACCGCGACACAGTTAAAAATGTCGGCTAATGCGTCAACTATCCACACTATGCGGGAGTCAAGGTCTATTCCGGCTATGTAATTAAAGAATCTCCGTAAAAAAGGATTAGATTGCGGTATAAGTTGAGCCGCCAAAAAGCGGGTGAATGGTTGATTGTCCGTCTGATTTAGCCTCGCGGCGAACAGTCCGTAGGCTAGCGTTTGGGCGTATATGTCGGAAAACTCTAACAAGCCAAGATTGTGCAACAATATTTTTCTAAAACTTTCGTATTGTTCTGTAATAGTGTCGCTGGAAACCGACTTGTCCATAAGAGCTTTATGTATTATTTCCGTAAGCAATTTTGATTTGTCGGCCATTATTTCCGCGAGGTTTCCGCTTGTGCTGATTGTTTTGCCTGAATAAGATGTAAACTCTTTTATCAGGCTAATAAAAGCGTCATAATTATCTTTTTCAGGGATAATTGAACTTGCCGTCTTTTTTGGAGACTGGTTTTCATGCGCTATTGTAACTAAAAGCCTTTGTTCGCCGTCAACATAGTAACGGAAGGCAAGATAATCGGTTATTATCAAATTGTTCAGAGACTGGCGGTAGCGGTCAAATTGTTCCTTATTCTGTTTATTGTCCAAGCCTACGGGTATATTTTTCGCCTCTACATAGCCTAAAGGTATATTGCCGCGGGTGATTATGAAATCGGGTGCGCCGCAGACGATATGTTTAGGCTCATTTGTGACTGTAAGCCCTTTTGTAAGATTTTCAAAAAGCGTTTTTAAGGCGGGGCGGTAGCTGTGTTCAGTGGCGTTCCCGCCGTGGTAGATTTTGTCAATTTCGGTAATGTAGCGGGTTATCGCCTGCGTATAAGATGCTGTTTCATGGGGGGGGGGGGGTATGTTTTTTAATCATATAGAACCCTCTTAATTATTCAGATTTGTCTTGTAAAACTGATTTCTTAACATTGAATTTGTCCGGCAACTGCGAACCTTCGTTTCTAGTTGGTTGGTCTTATGACCAGCTTCGCCGGTCTGTCCCGCAGTTTTCCGGTCTACGGTCTGCAAAACTGCGATTTTTATAATAAAGTTCTTCAGAAACTGAAGTTCCCGGACAACTCTATTAGCGGATCGATAAATATCTGTATTTTTATTTGGTTCCATTTTCTCTCTGCTTCTTCGTATAAATACAAGAATATAAGATATTTCAAATAGGAGCAAGGAAAAAGTCTTTTTCTACAACAATCCCTCAGTGATGTGACCGCCGCATTCGTGGCGGGACTTACTTGTGTTCCCATGATCTATCACAAAGAAAGAGAATAATCCATTTGGTGAGCGGCTTCAAAGCGCTTTTCAAAAGGGGTAAAACACCGCTTTTTCATGTCTGAAAACCGCAAAAAAAAATTAAAAAAATCTTCCCCCCCACTTGATCTTTTTTTTTAATTTTGCTAGATTTTAAAGCCTAGCCTCTTGTTTTCGCAGGAGAGTAATTTTGTGTCCGGGCGGTAAGGTAGCCCGCACGCTATTCCATAAAGCTGGCTTTTTGGATATGCTGTATTTAAGGAGTTTTTGAGGAATGCCTACTATTAACCAACTGGTTCGTTTTGGACGGCAGAAAGTAACTTCCAAGACGAAATCCCCGGCGCTGAAATCTTGTCCGCAGAAGCGGGGGGTTTGTACCCGTGTTATGACCGTAACGCCCAAAAAGCCAAATTCCGCCCTTCGGAAGGTAGCCCGTGTGCGCCTTTCCCATGGGACAGAAGTTACCGCGTATATCCCGGGAATCGGGCATAATTTGCAGGAACACTCGGTCGTTTTAGTCAGGGGCGGGCGCGTAAAAGACCTCCCAGGCGTACGTTACCATATTGTAAGAGGCGCTAAAGACACGCTTGGCGTCACGGATCGAAAGCGGAGCCGCTCAAAATACGGCGCAAAACGGCCAAAGGCGTAGTATATGGGAAGAAAGAAAAAAACATTAGACCGGGGAATTTTACCGGATCCAAAGTACAACAGCGTAATAATTTCAAAGTTTGTAAACAGAATGATGTGGGACGGAAAGCGCTCGCTTGGTCTTCGCGTCATTCACAGCGCCCTTGACATCTTAAGGGAAAAAACCGAAAAAGACCCCCTTGAAGTTTTTTTAAAGGCGTTAGATAATGTGAAGCCTGTAATCGAAGTTAAGTCACGGCGCGTGGGCGGCGCGACTTATCAGGTTCCTGTCGAAATCAGGGAAATAAGGCGCGAAGCCTTAGGAATGAGGTGGATTATTACCGCGGCCCGTTCCCGTTCGGGAAAAGGTATGGGAGACCGTCTTGCGGCGGAGCTTCTGGACGCGTATAATAATACTGGTACTGCCTTCAAAAAGAAGGAAGATACGCATAAAATGGCAGAGGCGAATAAAGCCTTTGCTCATTATAGATGGTGATGGTTTCCAAACCGATCATTGCAAGCCGTTTGTGCGGTTTGCTTGCGGTTGCTTCGCAACTGCAAGGCTGATGACCAATGGTTGTCGGCTAAAAATGAGACAGGTGGAACGGTTGTGGATTAATTGCATAACGTTTTCGTTATTGGCTGATTTTCCGCGAGGATCGTTTTTCCCCTCTCAATTAAACTGGGTATTTCGCTGTCCGTCGGCGTACCGTTGGTTAAGCCGCCGGATGCGGATTAATTATGTGTAAGTATTTTAGTGTCCATTAAGGAGGACAAAAATGGCAAAGGATAAATTTAATAGGACTAAAATCCACATGAATGTTGGAACGATTGGTCACGTTGATCACGGTAAGACCACTCTTTCTGCGGCTATTACCATGCACTGCGCCCGCAAGTTCGGCGACAAGGTAATGAATTATGACGATATCGACAATGCTCCCGAAGAAAAAGCGCGCGGTATTACAATCAATACCCGCCATCTTGAGTATCAGTCGGACAAGCGCCATTACGCGCATATTGACTGTCCCGGCCACGCCGACTACATCAAGAACATGATCACGGGAGCCGCCCAGATGGACGGAGCGATCCTTGTCGTGTCCGCGCCGGACTCGGTTATGCCTCAGACGCGCGAGCATATCATTCTTGCGCGTCAGGTAGGCGTTCCCCACATGCTCGTGTTTCTTAACAAGGTAGACCTTGTTGACGATCCTGAACTTTTGGATCTGGTCGAGGAAGAAGTCAGGGATGTTCTTACGCAGAACGGTTTTCCCGGCGACAAAACCCCGATTATCAAAGGTTCCGCGTTCAAAGCGATGTCCGAACCTGACAACGCGGAATCCACAAAGTGCATTGATGAGCTTCTTTCCGCGATGGACTCATACTTCCCCGATCCCCAGCGCGATTCAGACAAGCCCTTCATTATGCCGATCGAAGACGTGTTCACCATTCAGGGACGCGGAACTGTCGTTACCGGTAAAGTTGAACGCGGCGTTCTTAAACTTAACGAAGAAGTTGAAATTGTCGGTATTAAACCCACAAAGAAAACGGTTATCACCGGTATTGAAATGTTTAACAAGTTACTCGACGAAGCGCAGGCGGGCGATAACGTCGGCACTCTTCTACGCGGTATCGATAAAAAAGAAGTTGAGCGCGGACAGGTTCTTGCGAAACCAGGTTCAATTACACCTCACAGCAAATTCAAAGGTCAGATTTACTGTCTGTCCAAAGAAGAAGGCGGCCGCCACAGTCCGTTCTTTACAGGTTATAGGCCGCAGTTCTATTTCCGTACTACAGACATCACCGGAACAGTCAAGCTTCCCGACGGAAAAGAAATGGTTATGCCCGGCGACAATACGGAAGTTATCGGCGAGTTAATTCACCCGATCGCTATGGAAAAGGGACTTCGCTTTGCTATCCGCGAGGGCGGCAAAACAGTCGCTTCCGGTCAGGTTGTCGAGATTATAGAGTAGTTGGTTTACCTGACCGTACCTAACCGCAGGGCTGTGTCTCTGTAGTTAGGTGAAATGGTCAGGTTAAGTGGTCAGGAGGAATGATGGCAAAGGAAGGAATTCGCGTAAGACTGCGCGGCTTCGATGTTGAATTAATTGATCAAAGCGCAAAATCAATCGCAACGGCGGTACGAAAAGCCGGCGCGAAAGTTACGGGGCCTATTCCCCTGCCTACAAGAATTAACAAGGTGACGGTTTTACGTTCGCCTCATGTGAATAAGAAGAGCCGCGAACAGTTTGAAATGCGGACTCATAAAAGGTTAATCGATATTATTAATCCTTCCGCGGAAGTAATGGATTCTTTGATGAAGCTTGAACTGCCCGCCGGTGTAGATGTCGAGATTAAGCAGTAACGGAGTACAGCGATGCTAGGGCTATTGGCCAGAAAAGTTGGTATGACTCAGGTGTTTGACGATTTGGGCAATCTTTTGCCCGTAACGGTAATGCGCGTAGACCCGAATGTTGTCATTGCCAAAAAATCAAAGGAAGCGGACGGTTATTCCGCAGTTGTCGTCGGCATGGACGAAGCGAAAAAAAGCCGCGTAACAAAAGCGCGCGCCGGACAGTTTCCTGAAAATATTACGCCTAAAAAACAGGTTCGCGAGTTACGCGATTTTGAAAAAGAAGTCAATGTCGGAGACTCCCTCGGAATAGAAGTGTTTGAAGGCGTAAGATATGTTGATGTTTCGGGCGTTTCCAAAGGCAAGGGCTTTCAGGGCGTTGTTAAGCGCTATGGTTTCGGCGGCGGACGTAAAACCCACGGTTCAAAATTCCACCGCGAACCAGGTTCGACGGGACAAAGCACATATCCCGCGAAGACTTTTAAAAACGTAAAATTACCCGGACGCATGGGACGTGAAAAAACGACAACCTTGAGCCTTAGAGTCGTAAAATTGGACAGTGAGAAAAAGCTGATTATGGTAAAGGGAGCCGTTCCCGGTATTAACAAAGGGCTGGTTTTTGTGCGTGCGGCCGTAAAGAAGGGGCGGTAGAATGAACTGTAAAGTGTTTTCAAAAGAAGGCAAAGAACTTCGCTCCATAGTTCTTGACGACGCAGTTTTTGGTCTTCCTGTAAATGACGATTTAATCTGGTACGCGATTAATAACGAGCTTGCCAACAAAAGGCAGGGCAACGCCAGCACAAAGGGGCGCGCCGAAATTAACGGCTCTAACGCCAAGCCTTACAAACAAAAAGGCACGGGACGCGCGCGCCGCGGCGATAAAAAATCGCCTGTTCTGGTAGGCGGCGGAACAATCTTCGGACCCAAGCCGAGGGATTTTTCTTACGCTCTTCCGAAAAAAGCAAAGCGTCAGGCATTTAGGACGATTCTCAGTTTAAAAGCGCAAAGCGACACGTTAAAGGTTGTCGAAGATTTTTCTATAGAGTCTGGAAAAACGAAAGATTTAGTGAAACTTCTTGAAAATTTCCAGCACGGCGTACGGACAGTTTTAATTCTTAAAGACGACGATCCTAAGATTAAAAGAGCCGCCGCCAATATCCCATGGCTTAGTTATCTTTCGTATAACCGCCTTAGGGCGCACGATCTGTTTTACGGACGTCAGGTGCTAATGCTGGAAACCGCCGCGAAAAACCTTAACAAGTTTTACGGCGCGAAGGAGGCCGGTGAATGATACAGTACGAAGATATTTTGCTTGAACCGGTGCTTTCAGAAAAAGCGAATCAACTGCGCGAAGAGGGGAAGTATGTTTTCAAGGTAGACCCGAGGGCGACAAAACCTCAAATTAAGGAAGCGGTTAAAAAGTTGTTCAATGTGAACCCCGTTTCATGTACTACGATGGTGGTGGGCGGAAAGCCGAAGCGCCAGCGCTACCGCAAGGGATATACCGCCACATGGAAGAAGGCGATTGTGCGGCTTTCAAAAGACGAAAAAATTCCGCTGTTTGAAGGCGTGTAAGGGTAAAGGAATAATATGGGTATTAAGACATACAAGCCAATAACTCCTGGTATGCGGCAATGGACAAGCCTTGATTTTTCAGAGCTTACCAAAGACGTAAAACCGGAAAAATCCCTTACAAAGGGCAAAAAGGAAAGGGCGGGGCGCGACTCGTTCGGAAGAATCAGTGTGCGCCACAAGGGCGGCGGACATAAGCGCCGTTACCGTGAGATTGATTTCAAACGCGACAAAACCGGAATTCCAGGCAAAGTCGCTTCTATAGAGTACGATCCGAACCGTAGCGCGAATATTGCGCTTATCAATTACAAAGACGGCGAGAAACGCTACATCATCGCGCCCAAGGATTTAAAGGTGGGAGCCGTGGTTGTAAGCGGTCCCGACGCTTCGATAGAGCCGGGTAACGCGCTTCCTCTGGAAAATATCCCGTTAGGGTTTACCGTATATAACATTGAGCTGACCCTCGGCAAGGGTGGACAGCTTGTGCGTTCAGCGGGAACGGGCGCTCTTATCGCCGCGAAAGAAGGGGACTACGTTACGATTAAAATGCCTTCCGGCGAAATGCGGATGGTGTTTAAAAAATGTTACGCGACAATCGGAAGCGTAGGCAACGAAGATCACATGAATGTAACTTTGGGCAAGGCGGGACGCAAGCGCTGGATGGGAGTCCGCCCCACAGTGCGCGGTATGTCTATGAACCCTGTGGATCACCCGCACGGCGGCGGCGAAGGAAAGAACAAAGGTATTCACCCCGTTACCCCGTGGGGTCAGCCGACCAAAGGATATAAGACACGGAAGAAGCACAAGCCTTCTTCGCGGTTTATCGTAAGCAGAGGCAAGAAGAAGTAGCATGAAAAATATATTAGGAAGGGAATATGTCAAGGTCTGTTAAGAAGGGTCCTTTTATAGACAAGAGTCTGTATAAAAAGGTGTTGGATTTGAGCAAATCCGGGGAAAGGAAAATGATTAAAACCTATTCCCGCTGTTCAACTATTATTCCCGAAATGGTAGGCGGGACTATCTCGGTTTATAACGGCAAAGCGTGGATTCCTGTGTATATCACGGAAAACCTGGTCGGTCATAAACTCGGCGAGTTTGCCCCTACGCGGATTTTCCGCGGACATTCAGGCTCCGACAAAAAGGCTACGGCAAAGTAGGCAGGATTATGAAAGAAACGAATACAGGTTACAGGGCAGTAAGTAAATTTCTTATCGGTTCGCCGTTTAAGATCAGACCGGTCGCCGATCTCGTGCGCCGCCGTCCGTATCCCGAAGCGGTTTCGATACTGGAAAATATGCCGAATAAAGGCGCGCGGCTTATCCGCAAGACGGTAAAGTCCGCCGCGTCCAATGCTCTTTCAACTAACAAAAAACTTGAAGAGGATATGCTTTATGTGCGCGAAATTTACATTGACGAAGGTCCTCGTCTTAAAAGAATTTGGTTTCGTGGCAGGGGGCGCGCGGATATGCAGTTAAAGCGAATGTGTCACATAACTGTAGTGGTAGACGAAACGGCGGGCGCTGTTGCGACTCCTTCAAAAAAGGCGGCTAAATAATGGGACAAAAAGTTAACCCTACGGGGCTTAGGATCGGCATTAATAAAACATGGGGTTCACGCTGGTATGTGGACCCGAAAGAATATGTGGATGCGCTTCACGAAGATTTATTGCTTCGCAAACTCATTATGGATATGCCCGAAACAAAAGGGGCGGACATTGCCGAACTGGAAATTATACGTCATCCGCAGAGGATTACTATTACTATTCATACGGCGCGCCCTGGTGTAATCATCGGCGTAAAGGGAGCGAACATCGAGAAAATCGGAAACGATTTACAAAAGAAGATAAACAAAAAAGTTCAGATTAAAATTAAAGAAGTGCGCAACGCGGATAACAACGCGCAGATTGTTGCGCAAAACATCGCGCGTCAGCTTTTGGCGCGCTCATCGTTCAGGCGCACTATGAAACAGGCGATTTCAAACGCGATTAAGAAGGGCAACGCCCAGGGCGTTAAGGTACGTCTTTCGGGAAGGCTTGGCGGAGCGGAAATGTCACGCACCGAAGAAGCGAAAGAAGGGCGTATTCCACTTCACACATTGCGCGCGGATATAGATTACGGTTTTGCCGAGGCTCATACTCCTTTTGGTTCGATAGGCGTAAAGGTTTGGGTTTACAACGGCATGAAGTACGGTAAAGAACAAAAAGAAGACGCGGGCGCTCTTGTCCGCAAGCGGCGGGACAGGGTTCCCGCCGGCAGGAGTTAGTCAGATGTTAAGTCCTAAACGTGTAAAACGCCGGAAGGTTCAAAGAGGCAATATGCCGGGAAACGCAACAAGGTGCAACAATGTCGTGTTTGGCGATTTCGGTCTTGTCGCTATGGACAGAATGTGGATCACCAACCGGCAGATAGAGGCGGCGCGTGTCGCCATAAACCGCCATGTAAAACGCGGCGGTAAAATGTGGGTGCGTATTTTCCCCGACAAGCCGTTTTCAAAGAAACCGGCTGAAACTCGCATGGGAAAGGGAAAAGGCGCGCCGGAATACTGGGTTGCGGTGGTAAAACCGGGAACAGTCATGTTTGAACTTGGCGGCGGTATCGCGCGGGCTCTCGCGGAAGAAGCGATGATTCTCGCAGGAGCGAAACTTCCGATAAAAACCAAATTTGTCGCCCGCGCGGACATGGAACTTGGGGCTTAGGAGATAGAATGAAAAATTCATTTAAGAACCTTTCTTTCGCCGAACTCAAAGCCAAGCGGGACGAGCTGAAAAAGAAGTACATGGAATTCCGTTTTAAGATCGTTATCGGCCATGTAGATAATCCTCTGCAAAGGCGAACCATGCGCCGTCAGATTGCGCGGCTTAACACGTTAATCCGCGAGCATGAAATTGCGGAACAAAAGGCGGCTAAGTAATGGCGGAACAGAAAGTTAAAGCCAAAAGCGGCAAAAAAGAATTTGTAGGAATCGTAAAGAGCGACAAAATGGAAAAGACGGTTGTCGTTTCCATAGAAACTCTTACTCTGCATCCGCTTTATAAAAAGTACATTAAGAGGGCGAAGAAGGTAAAAGCCCACGACGAGAAGAACGAGGCGAAGATCGGCGACCGCGTCCGCGTAATTGAGTGCCGGCCTATCAGCAAAGAAAAATGCTGGAAGCTTGTAGAAATAATTGAGCGTGCCAGGTAGGGGAGATAGAAAATGATACAGGTAGAAAGCTTCCTGAATGTGGCAGATAATTCAGGGGCTAAGCTTGCGCAGTGTATAAAAGTTCTCGGCGGCACTCACAGGAGATATGCCAGAATCGGCGATATTGTCGTTGTTGCCATAAAAGAGGCGTTGCCCACGTCAACAATAAAGAAAGGCACTGTTGAAAAAGCGGTGGTGGTGCGCACACATAAGGAATACCGCCGTCCCGATGGAACCTATATCAGGTTTGACGATAACGCCTGCGTCATTATTGACGCCGCGCTTAACCCGAAAGGAAAGCGCATTTTCGGACCTGTGGCGAGAGAATTAAGGGAAAAGAGCGAATTTATGAAAATTGTTTCCCTTGCACCGGAGGTATTGTAACATGGCTTTAGCGGTACATAAATTTAAATTAAAGAAAGAAGACATTGTTCAGGTTATCGCCGGCAAAGACAAGGGCAAACAGGGCAGAATATTGAAGATTCTCCGCGACAAAGACCGCATTCTTGTAGAGGGTGTAAACATCGTCAAGAAAGCGCAGAAGAAAAGAAAACAGCAGGATCGCGGCGGTATTTTGGAAGTGGAAGCGGCGCTTCATTCTTCCAATTTAATGATAGTTTGTAAAAAATGCGGACCTACCCGTATCGGGTACAAAATCGACGGGGATAAAAAAGTCAGGGTTTGCAAAAAATGCGGGGAGGCTTTGTAATGGACAAGAATTATGTGCCCCGGCTTAAAAAGATATACAAGGAGCAAATTGCCCCTGAGCTTTTTAAGGAATTCAGTTACAAGACGAATATGCAGATTCCAAAACTGGATAAGATTGTGGTAAGCATGGGAGTAGGCGAGGCTTTGCAAAACAAGAAATTGCTGGATGCCGCTGTTGACACGTTAACGCAAATCACCGGGCAAAAAGCGGTTAAGACGAAAGCGAAAAAGAGCATCGCAAATTTCAAGATTAGAAGCGGTCAGGAAATTGGCGCGAAGGTAACATTGCGCGGAACAGTAATGTACGAGTTTTTTGACAGACTGGTAAACGTTGCGCTTCCCCGCGTTAAAGACTTTCACGGTATTAACCAGAACGCGTTTGACGGGCATGGGAATTATTCACTGGGAATTCAGGAACAGATTATTTTCCCGGAGATTGATTTTGATAAAATTGAAAAGGTTTCGGGGTTGAACGTTGTTATAGTAACGACGGCAAAAACAGACGAGGAAGCAAAAGCGTTCCTGTCTAAATTCGGAATGCCTTTCAGGAAGTAAGGGGGTATCTTTTAGCATGGCAAGAAGAGCGATGATTGTTAAGGCGCAAAGAACGCCTAAATATAAAACGCGGAAAGTTAACCGCTGTAGGATCTGCGGAAGGCCTCGCGGCTTTTTGCGGAAGTATGAAATGTGCCGTCTTTGCTTCCGTAAATTGGCAAGCGAGGGGCTTATTCCCGGCGTAACAAAATCAAGCTGGTAGGAGAACAGGATGAGCGTATCAGATCCCGTTGCGGACATGCTGACAAAGATTCGTAATGCCGGCATGGCAAAGCATGAAAAAGTTGATATTCCCACATCCAGGCTTAAACTGGAAATAGTCAAGATATTGAAGACCGAAGGGTATATCAAGAATTTCAAGAAGGCAAATCAGGAAGGCGCGAATGTAATACGGGTTTTCCTTAAATATGATGATGATACGGCCCCGATTATTCACGGCATTGAAAAAGTGTCAAAACCGGGACGCCGTGTGTATATGGGCTATAAAAGTATGCCGAGGGTGTTAAACGGCTACGGAACCCTGATCGTTTCCACGTCGCAGGGCGTAACGACAGGCAAAAAGGCCGCCGAGAAAAAGGTCGGCGGTGAAGTTATCTGCACCGTGTGGTAAGAGGATAAATATGTCAAGGATCGGAAAAATACCGGTTAAGGTTCCCAAAGGGGTCAAGGTTTCTTTTCAGCAGGAAGAGATGTTTGTTGAAGGCCCGAAGGGAAAGCTTAAACAAAAGTACCACCCCGTAATTACTTTTGAGGATAAAGGCGGGGAAATAGTCGTTGGCCGGACGAGCGAGGAAAAGCAGGTAAAGTCGTTTCACGGCTTGTACAGGAATCTCCTCAATAATATGGTAATCGGTGTTTCAACCGGTTTTAACAAGTCGCTTGTTGTTAACGGTGTAGGTTACCGCGCGGAAGTGCAGGGAAAACTCCTTGCGATGAGTCTTGGGTATTCAAACGACATTTATGTCGCCATTCCCGAAGGGCTTGCGGTCGCGGTCGATCAGAACGGCAAGATAACGATAAGCGGAATAGATAAGCAAAGAGTCGGCGAATTTGCGGCGCAGGTTCGCAAATTAAGAGGACCGGAGCCTTACAAGGGCAAGGGTATCCGTTATGAAGATGAAACCATCAAACGGAAAGTCGGCAAATCGGGCGTTAAGTAGGGTAAATGTATGTTGCAGAAAATGCTGGAAAAAGACAGAAAACGTCTTAGAAGAAAAGTTCATATTCGTAAAAGGATTTCCGGTACTACGGAGCGTCCGCGTATGACTGTTACAAAGAGCAACCGCAGTATATCGGTTCAGATAATTGACGACAGCAAGGGGCATACTTTGGCGTGCGCCTCTACTTTGGAAAAGGATTTAAAGAATATTAAGGCTACTGTCGCGGGAGCCGCGCAGTTAGGTGAAATAATGGGCAAACGCCTGTTGGAAAAGAACATCAAGACGGTGGTTTTTGACCGCAACGGGTATTTGTATCACGGAATTGTAAAGGCTTTGGCCGACGGAACCCGTAAAGCGGGAATAGAGTTCTAGGGGGCTTAATGGCAAACGAAGAAGACCTGGTAGAAGACAAGGAAGATCAAATCGAAGATAACGACGCGGCGTCCGATGCGGATGCAGAAGTTGCCGTGGCGGAGGGTTCCCGTTCTGACCGCAGGGAAGGCAGGGGACGGCGCTCAAGGGACCGCGGGCGCGACAGGGAATTTGTCGAGAAAGAATTTGTCGAAAAGCTGGTAAAGCTTAACCGCACCGCCAAAGTTGTAAAAGGCGGAAGGCGCTTCTCGTTCTCCGCCCTTACAGTTATCGGCGACCGTAAGGGAAAAGTGGGTTATGGTTTCGGAAAAGCTAACGATGTTTCCGAGGCGATCCGCAAGAGCATAGACAGGGCGAAACGCAACATGATCAAACTGCCCATTAAGAACGGAACGATTCCCCATGAAGTAACAGGTCTTTTCAAGGCGTCGCACGTTTTGTTAAAACCAGCCCGTTCGGGAACTGGCATTATCGCCGGAGGACCTGTCAGGGCGATTATGGAAGCCGGCGGAGTTACCGATGTGCTTTCAAAATCTATAGGAGCGTCCAGCCAGTACAATGTCGTCAAGGCGACTTTCAACTGTATAAGCAAGCTGATGGACGCTAAAGCTATTTCAAGAAACAGGGGCAAGTCCCTGAATGAGCTGTGGGGTTAGCATGAAACAAGTTTCATGTTCGATTGGAACACGCGTTTATGTAACCGCATGGAATAGAGGTTAGTATGGCTAAAATAAAAATCCGTCTGGTGCGGAGTACCATTGGAGCTCTTCCCAGACAGCGCTCTACAGTCCGTTCTCTCGGTCTTAGGAAGATCGGTTCAAGTGCCGTGCAGGAAGACAGCCCTGCGATTAAGGGAATGGTAAAAGCGGTTTCGCACTTAGTCTCAGTAGAGGATGTTAAATAATGGCGCACGATTTTAATTTGCACGCCCCAGTTGGCGCGAACAAAAAGAAGAAAATACTCGGACGCGGACAGGGAACCGGCAGAGGTACTACCGCAGGCAAGGGAAACAAAGGGCAGAAAGCGCGTTCAGGCGGAAAGACTTATGTCGGTTTTGAAGGCGGACAGATGCCTCTTTACCGCAGACTCGCGCACAGAGGTTTCTCAAATTATCCTTTTAAGAAGGAATGGCAGATTGTCAATCTTGGTCAAATTGAAAAATTCTTTGAAGCCGGGGATACGGTCGATCTTGCTTCTCTGCATAAAAAAGGGCTGGCAAAAGGCGCGGACCCCGTAAAGGTTCTTTCTAACGGCGATTTTTCCAAGAAGTTAAATTTTAAAGTTGCGGCGGCGTCCGCCGGGGCAAAAGAGAAAATCGAAAAGGCGGGCGGCAGTATAGCTCTTAATCCCCCTCTTCCAAAGGCAAGGCCGAAAGTAAATAAAAAGAAAACAGGCGGAAAAAAATAAATGGCTAATCCCATAGTTGGAATTTTCAGAGTTAAAGAACTTCGCGAAAGAATCCTCTTTACCGTAGGAATGTTGATAGTGTTCAGGATTGGCGCGGTATTTCCCATACCGGGAATCAATGTCCGCGAACTGTCGCGTTATTTCTACGATCAGGTAAATTCCGGCAACCCGATAGTTGATTATCTGGATTTCTTCGCGGGCGGCGCGTTCTCCAACTTTTCGGTATTTATGCTTGGTATTATGCCGTATATCTCAATGTCGATTATAATGCAGTTACTGCTTATCGTTTTTCCTTCGCTTAAAAAAATATCGCAGGAAGACGGCGGCAGGAAAAAAATTCAGCAATGGCAACGTTACGGGACAGTCCTTGTCTGCCTTGTCCAGTCTTACGCAGTTACTCAGTACGCGAGGGCAATATCGCGCAGTGTGGAAAACTTGCTTAACATAGGGATTGTGCCTTTTACGTTGATCGCCATGCTTACCGTTACTACCGGGACTATGTTCCTTATGTGGATAGGCGAACAAATCACCAAACGCGGAATAGGCAACGGTATTTCATTGTTGATCTTCGCGGGTATCGTTGCGCGCCTTCCCAATGCCGTTTATGAACTGGTACAAATGATGAAAAAGGGCGATATTAACCCTGTTTTTGTAATCATCGTTTTCTTAATGTTTGTCGCGGTAATAACGCTGGTTGTTTTTGAACAGCAGGGACAGCGCAAGATTCCTGTAAATTACGCAAAGAGGGTAGTGGGCAGAAAGATGTACGGGGCGCAGAACACGTATATTCCGTTCAAGATTAACCCTTCGGGCGTTATTCCAGTTATTTTCGCTTCGTCAATACTCACCTTCCCTCTGCAAATAGCGCAGACTGTCGGCGGTAACTTGCCGTGGCTTGCAAAAGTCGCCACTCTGTTAAGTCCGAGGGAACCGCTTTATAATATACTGTATGTGCTTCTTATCATTTTCTTTGCATATTTCTACACGCAGGTAAGTCTTAACCCCATAGAAATAGCAAAACAAATAAGGGAGAACGGCGGGTCCATTCCCGGGATTAGAACCGAGCGTATTGAAGAATACCTTACTAAAATCCTGAACCGCATTGTGCTTCCCGGTTCACTGTATCTTGCCCTGATAGCGGTCATTCCGACCTTTATTCAATGGGCTTTTAAGTTTCCCACATCAATTTCCTATCTGATGGGCGGTACTTCACTGCTCATTTTGGTTGGCGTTGACCTGGACACGATGAGCCAGATTGAGGGATTGTTGAAAATGCACCACCATGAAGGGTTGGTCAAGCACGGACGCCTGCGCGGACGGAACTTGTAAAAGTTGGCGATTTAGGAGATTATAAGGAATGAAAGTCAGAACCAGCGTGAAGCCCATCTGTGATAAATGTAAAATTATCAAGCGGAATGGGATTGTCCGCATTATTTGCCAAAATCCCAAGCATAAACAAAAGCAGGGTTAGGAGAAAGTATGAAACTTAGTTTCGTGTTCGATTATAATGTGCGCCGGCTGGCCGCACGAGGTAGAGGTTAATATGGCGCGTCTTGTGGGAGTTGACCTCCCCAATAAACATGTAAATATCGCGTTAACCTACATTTTCGGAATAGGAAGACCAAGCGCGGAAAAAATCTGTCAGAAGGCAAAACTTGATCCTATGCGGATGATTAACGATCTGTCTCAGGAAGAGTTAAATGATCTGCGTCAGATTATTGAAGGTGAATATAAGGTAGAGGGGCGTTTGCGCACAGAAGTCGCCTTGAACATCAAACGGCTTATGGATATTGGCTGTTACCGCGGGTTACGCCACCGCAAAGGTTTGCCGCTGAGAGGTCAGCGTACAAGAACGAATGCCCGTACGCGCAAGGGTAAAAAGAAGACCGTTGCCGGAAAGAAGAAATAGTTGGAGGTGTGAGTGGCTACTGTTGCAAAGAAAAAGAAAGAAAAGAAATCAGTATATGAAGGTAATGTCTTTATTCAGGCTACCTTTAATAATACAATTGTTACGATTACCGACATGATGGGGAACACTGTTTCATGGGCAAGTTCGGGTATGTTGCAATTCAGGGGGGCAAAAAAATCAACCCCGTTTGCGGCGCAGACTGTAACCGAGACCGCCGCCCAGAAAGCTCTGCAGGCCGGATTACGCGAAGTTCACGTTTATATAAAGGGGCCGGGTATCGGCAGGGAATCAGCCATTCGCCAGCTTGGCGTAATGGGCATAAAGGTTAAGTCGATCAGCGATGTTACGCCAATTCCGCATAACGGCTGTAGGCCGAGAAAAACGCGCCGCATATAGGAGAAAAATATGGCAAGATACACAGGCCCTGTTTGCAGAATGTGCCGTGTAGAACAGAAGAAATTGATGCTCAAGGGGAATCGCTGTAAGAGCGACAAATGCCCTATTAATAAGAAGCGTCCCGCGCCAGGCAAAGACCCAAAAGGACGCGCCGGCAAAAGGTCCGATTACGGAATACAGCTTAGGGAAAAACAGAAGCTTAAAAGAATTTACGGAATGCTGGAAAAGCAGTTCAGTCTTTTCTTTAAGCGCGCCCTTCGTATGCCGGGCATCACGGGCGAAAACCTCTTTGTCCTGCTGGAAAGGCGGCTTGATAATGTGGTTTACCGCCTGCGTTTTGCTTCATCAAGGAATCAGGCAAGACAGCTTGTGTTGCATGGTCATATTCTTGTGAACGGCAAAAAAATAACGATACCGTCTTATATTGTAAACCCGGAAAATGAAGTTAGCGTTGCCGAAAAAAGCAAGAACATGACGGTTATTAAGGATTCGCTGAAAGAATTTGGCAAATCGGGAGTAATGCCCTGGATTAGCCTTGATCCTGACGCGATGAAAGGGAAGTTCCTCGCGTCTCCTCGCAGAAGTGATATTACTGATCTTGGAGACATAAAGGAACAGATGATCATTGAATTATATTCCAAGTAAGGAGTGTCCATGGCCCGTAAGAACCTTATGAAAGGATTCAAACGTCCTAAGAGTAACTTTGAGCAGGTAGAACACAATTCCAGCTATGGCAAATTTGTCGCCGCCCCCTTTGAACCGGGGTTCGGCACGACAATAGGCAATACATTACGCAGGGTGCTCCTTTCCTCGATTCAAGGATACGCTATTACCGCCGTAAAAATTGTTTCCTACGACTCAAACGGAACAGCCCACAATGTATCCAGCGAATTCGAAACGATACCGAATATTGTTGAAGATACAATTGAGGTTATTAACAGTCTTAAACAGATTCGCCTGAAACTGCCTGACGACGTTGAGCAGGATATTCTGCTTTATGAATGGTCCGGCAAACGAGAGATAACGAGCGATGATTTCGCCCGTCCCGGACAGGTTGAAGTTCTTTCGGCAGGACAGCATATAATGACTCTTATGGAAGACGCCAAAATTGAATTTGAAATTCAAATTGATCTTGGCAGAGGTTATGTGCCGTCTGAAGTTAACGAGCGTTATGTCGAAGTTATCGGGACAATTCCACTGGATGCGATTTTCTCTCCTGTAAAAAAGGTAAAATTCGCGGTTGAACCTACTCGTTTCGGACAGCGCAGTGATTATGACAAACTTGTGCTGGAAGTTTGGACGGACGGAACCGTAAAACCGGATGACGCTCTGGCGGAAGCCGCGAAAATCGCCAAGGATCATTTTTCGGTATTTATCAATTTTGATGAAAACAATATGGGCGTTGAAGATGATATTGACGAAGGCAACGAACATATACGTAAAATACTCAATACTCCTGTAGAGGAGTTGGAACTTTCGGTTCGTTCTTCAAATTGTTTGAAGAATGCGAATATCAAAACCATTGGGGAACTTACGCGTAAAACGGAAGACGATATCGCAAGGACGCGCAACTTCGGAAAAAAATCCCTTCAGGAAATCAAGGAAAAACTTAAAGAGTGGAACTTGAGTCTTGGGATAACCGATTTGAACGTTCTTAAAAACGCTCGCGTGGAACCTAAAAAGGAAACTGAAAATGAAGCATAAAAGAGGGTTTAACCCGTTGCAGAGAATGGCGTCTCACAGGAAGGCTCTGCACAGGAATATGCTGACAAGCCTGTTCAGGCAGGAGCGGATCAGGACGACCAAGGCGAAAGCGCTGGAAGTCCGTAGAACTGCGGAAAAGATGATAACCCGCGCCAAGGAAGACACTGTTCATAACCGCAGGATTGTTTCCAGCCGTCTTTTTGACGAGGGGATTGTTGTAAAACTTTTTACAAATATCGCACCGCGCATGAAGGAAAGAAACGGCGGTTATACCCGTATTTTAAAGCTCGGCGAACGCAAGGGAGATGCCGCGGAATTGGTTGTTCTTGAACTTGTAGACTATAAACTTGATACAGAGGGAAGCGCCAAGAAAACCAAGAAGAAAGAAGAAAAGTCCAAGGGCGAGGATAAGGGGAAATAGATGTCAAAACCGCATAGAGGCAGTAGTCTTAGGGAATTATTTAAACATGGGCGCGGCGAGTGTCCCGTCTGCAACAGGAAAAATATAAAAGTTTTATATGAACAGGAAAAAGACGGGCAGAAGTTCAAGATATGCAAGACATGCAAGGCGGCGATTAAGAATGGCACAAAAAGCCTTCCTGCCGTAACGCAGAAAGCTCCGTCTTCCGAAGAAGAGCCGAAAGAAAAACCGGCGGATGAAGTTTCTTCGGGAGAAACAGCCAGTGGGGCAACTTCTGACTCAGCAGTTTCCGGTTCAGCCGCTGAATAGAAAAACTTCCGGTTAAAAGGGATTGTGCATAAAAATTTTGGTTTCCATCCGCTTCAGAACGGAATAAAAGTAATTCATTGTAAGGTCTTTGTTTTTTAAAGCGTGGTTTTTCAATATTTCTTCGCTGTATGAAAATAAAGGGTAGACTTTCGTATTTATAAAACCGCGGTCAAAATGGCATATAACAGGTATCATTCCGTAATCGGAAATGGACAATTCTGCGGTTTCGGGCGCTGAATTTTGTTTTGTAAAAGTTACAGCCATCATTCCGCCTATTATTCTTTCATTTTCCCTCTGGTTGGAGACGAAGTTTCCTAAAGAATAGAAGCACAATGTTTTTCTCCCGTCTTCAAGGGTGATAGTCTGCGCCTTCTGTAACACATGCGGGTGATGTCCTATGATTACGTCCACATTATGCTCCGCAAGAAACATGGCAAGGTCTGTTTGGGCTTTTCCTGGTTCAGTCTCGTATTCGTCGCCCCAGTGCATGGAGACAATTAAAAAATCGCATAACGGGCGTAAAGCATCAATTTCCTTCTCCATAATGTTTCTGTTGATCAGCGAAACAAGGCTTGGATTGTCAGATGGAAGCATGTTGCCGTTAAGTCCGTATGTGTAGGATAAAAAACCAAGGCTTATGTTGTTTTTTGTTATTATACGCGCGCTTTCCCCTGCCTTGCGTGCGCCGATTACGGTTACTTCCTTTATCGTGTCCCATAGATCAAGCGTAGCGTAAAGGCCTGCCTTCCCCATATCCATTGAGTGGTTATTCGCCTGATTTACGATGTCAAAACCCGTGTCCGCAAGAGTTTTAGCGAGGGACTGGGGCGAATTGAAAGCGGGGTATCCAGAATAGCCGAAACTTGCGCCCGCCATAACAGTTTCCTGATTTACAAAGGCAAGATCGGCCTTGTCCACAATGGTTTTTATTTCTGAATAAATAGGCGTAAAATCATAGACGCCGTCTTTCAGCGAGGAATTAATTATTGTTTCGTGAAATAAATTATCGCCTGTAGCGATGAAGGTAAGGGTGTTAATTGTTTTAAGGTTTTCATTTTTGTCTTTTACGGCATCGGGTTCGGAACGGCATGAGAAAAATAAAAAAATTACCGTTATAACTAAAAACCTGTTTTTCATATACGCTCTTGATACGCGCCGCCGATTACCCTTTCGCGTCCCGATAAGTCCTTGTATGATTTTACACCGGCAAATCCTTTTCTTTCAAGTAAAATCGCGATGTCTTTCATCTGGCGCGGATCGGCTTCCATTAATAACGTTCCGTTTTCCTGCAAGTATTTTGGCGCGTCTTCGATTATCCGCTTTATAATTTCCAGTCCCGTATGCCCGCCGTCCAGCGCGAGTCGCGGTTCATTTTGCACTTCCGCCGGGAGCGTCCCTATTTCGCCTGTGGGGATATACGGCGGATTGCTGACAATTACGGAAAACTGCATGGCATGTAACTCTGAGTAAAGATCGCTTTTAAGAAATTGAATGGAGTTTGCGGGCAAAAGACAGTTCGCGTTTGTTTTCGCGGTTTCAAGAGCCTGATCGCAAATGTCCGACGCCCACACTTCCGTCTTTGGCATTTCGTTTTTTATTGAAACGGCGATTGCCCCTGATCCTGTGCAAAGATCGAGAATGCGGACTGAACCTGCGGTTTCTTCTTTGCTGATTATTTCTACCGCTGTTTCGACAAGCGTCTCGGTTTCGGGGCGCGGAACAAGGACAGATTTATTTACCAGAAATTCCAGATTTCTGAATTCTTTTTTACCAAGTAAGTAAGCCGTACATTCGCCGTTCAGTCTTCTTTGAATAAGAGCGCAAAATGCGGAAAGTGCGCCGTCCGAAAGCGTGTCCGTCCCTCTTGCGTACAGCGTAGTGCGCGTGGTGTTTAACACATCCGCAAGTAAAAGAGATGCGTCAAGCGGCGATGATTCAATGCCGGCTGACTTTAGTTCGGCTACGGCGCTGGACAACGCATTGCGGATATTCATATTGCCCGTTAGGAAGCGGCGGCTGATGCGGCGTTAGATGCGCCGTCCGATTGCAGTAGTTCCTCTTTTGCGGAAAGTTTTAAGGCGTCAAAGAGTTCAGCCGTGTCGCCCTGCATAATAAGATCTAGTTTGTAAAGAGTAAGGTTGATACGGTGATCGGTTAAACGGTTCTGCGGAAAATTGTATGTTCTTATCCTTTGAGAACGGTCGCCTGATCCGACCTGCGTCTTTCTGGCTTCGGCCCTTTGCGCCGCGGCCTTCGCTTCTTCCATCTCGTAAATACGCGCCCTTAATATGCGCATGGCCTTTGCCTTGTTTTTTATCTGGCTCTTTTCGTCCTGACAATGAACGGTAACGCCAGTGGGTATATGCGTTATGCGCACAGCAGAATCCGTAGTGTTGACGCACTGACCTCCAGGTCCTCCGGCGCGCATTACATCTATGCGTAAATCTTCCTGCCTGATGTCAATTTCGGTTTCGTCCGCTTCAGGCAAAACGGCGACAGTTACAGCCGAAGTGTGAATCCTCCCCGATGCTTCAGTAGCGGGAACCCTCTGCACCCTGTGGACTCCCGATTCATAACGCATATTTTCGTACACATTGTTTCCGGTAATGGAAAACACAATTTCCTTAATGCCACCAAGTTCCGTATCGTTGGAATTCATAATCTCAAATTTCCAGCCCTTTGATTCGGCAAAACGCGAGTACATTCTATATAGATCGGCGGCAAAAAGCGCCGCCTCTTCGCCTCCTGTTCCAGCCCTTATTTCCATAATGATATTTTTTTCGTCCAGAGGGTCTTTTGGGATTAAAAGGAATTTTAACTTGTCCCTGTTGCCGGTAAGCCTTGTTTCGAGTTCTTTAAGTTCTTCGCGCGCAAGCTCCCTTATTTCCTGATCTTTTTCTTCCTGAATGAGTGTTTTTGCCCCGTCAACCTGTTTTTCCAGCTCTTCGATATTTGCCTGAATTCCGGCAATTTCAGCAAGGCGCGAGTGTTCCTTCATGGTTTCACGGTAGCGGTTTTGATCCTTTACCAGTTGGGGGTCTTGGATCAAAAGGTTTAATTCTTCGTATCGTTTCAGAAGGGAATTCAGACGCTCGTTCATTTGTTTAATATAGCAATTTTGAAGGGTATTAACAAGGCACGAGCGTTGGATGTATCCAAAAAGAATACTTTACCACAAACTTCACGAATAAATACGAACAGAAGAAATATATCTTACAAATTAACGAAATATAACGCGGATAACGATAAGACATCAACTAAAAATTTGCGAGCATACCGAAGGTACGCGGTTCGTGTTGGTTCGTGGTAAAAAAATCTTGCTTTTTGGATACCTTAAACTTCTGCTAATAATGCGGTTTTGCAAGGCTTTAGCCTGAAAAAAAGCAGGATTACACTATGTGGTTGCCGAACAAGTCCGCTTCATTATTATTAATTTTTATGGTATAATTTATGCGGGATGGGGTTTATAGAAAAAATTATCCGTTTTTTTCAGGACGGGTTTAAAAATTTAACCGTCGAAAAGAAGAGGCAGGTAGTCCTTGTCTGTACGGCGGTTTTTGTATCTATTTTAATTTTATCCGTGCTTATGTCGTTTAAGCGGCCGGAAAAAGAAGAACGGCTTGACGATCAATCCGGTCTGAGTTTACAGGTTCCGATCCCCCCTGATGAGATTTTTCTGCCCGAAGAGCCTGATTTTGTTCCCGGCGTTATTTTAGAACGGGAGCGGCGGACGGAGTGGACAGAGCAGGATGCTTTGGAATATTGGCGGGACCCGTTAAAGGAAGGCGAAGAACAATGGCGGGAAAAGATAGAAACAGAAATTGATAAATATTTGGAGCGTGTTCCATGAAAAAATTTTATTCGTTGTTTTTATTGTTGATATTAATTGTCCTTTCCTGTAAAGGAACGCCAAAACCCGATGAAAAAGACAGCGATCCCGGTTTATCGCAGTTAGATTTAACGGCGGAAGAAGATCAAGACGGAGATGCGGAGATTTATGAAGAAGGTGCGATTGCGCAGGATGAAACAACGGACGGTTCTGATAATGCGGAAAGTGTTTCAGCGGTAATGGATGAGCTTCAGGCGGATGCTACGGTTGAAGAACAACCGTTAATTGAAGAAACATCGTTAGTTGAAGGAGAAAAGCCGCAGACCGCTCCGCTTTCACCGCCTCTGCCTGTTTCGCCGCCCCCGCCAAGAGTTACGGCGGTCCCTCCTCCTAAAGTACCTGTGGAGGAAACTCCAGCCGTAACGGAACCTGAAACTGAACAGCCCGCTCAAGAAGAAAGCGCGCCTGAACAGAAACCCCCTTCGCGCAGTCAGCCGTGGATTGCGCCGCCGCCCGCTGTTTCTGCGGTGAAAGATGACGCGCCTATTCCGAATCAGCGCGTGCTGGTTCCGCAAAAACCGGAAAAAGATGAAGAAATTGTTTTTTCCCGGACGGTGCGCGCTACCGCCGGACAGATTGTGGAAATCCCGTTCCGCGGAACAGGGTGGGTGTATCTGGGGGAATTAGCTTCCCGCAGGGGTATTGTATACAATTCGCGCCGTCTTGATCCTGAGGGACAGAGCTTTATTTTTACGGCGGAAACGGCTGGAACTTACGCGCTAAAATTTTACAGGCAGGATTTTATAAGGGATTACATTTTAAATGATTATGTTCAGGTTATTGTGGGCGAGCCGCCTAATGCCGGCGGCGCTGGGTGGTTTAATCCTCCAGTTGACCGCGGCAGGGTAACAGCGGAACCGCGCTGGCCGTCCGCGCCTGACGAGTCGGCGATTTTAAGAGGAGGTCAGGCGGGTGCAAATTCTTCCGCTGAAAAGAAAAATGGTTCTTCGCAGTCGTCCGCTAACGCGCAGGGGGCAAGTAACGCGCCGTCAACAGCGTCTGTAGTTGTGATTGTACCGCCTGTACAGGGGACGGGAATTGCGCCATCAGTAGAGGAGACAGTAATAACGCCGCAAGCGATGCCTCAGACACAGCCGCAAACGGCATCTCAGGCGCAACAGCAGACTGCAACCCCTCAGACGGGTACGCCGGAGATACCGCAGAGTGGAACAGAGATGCCTTCCGTTGAAAAACAGGAGAAACTTCCGCCGGAAGAAATATTGAAAAAAGCTCAAGACTCTTTTAATGAGGGAAATACGTCCGCGGCAATAGCGTTACTTGATCAGTATACGGAGTATTATCCTAACGGGAGCGATGAACTGTATTGGCTGTACGGTCAGTTTTACGAGGCCAATACGCCTAACCGCAATATTCTGCTTTCGCTGGATTATTACCGCCGTCTTATAAACGAATACCCGCAAAGCAGGCGTTACAACGACGCGCGCAGAAGAACCGCCTATCTGGAAAGGTTTTACGTCAACATACAATGAATATAAAAACGCTTTTTGACAAAGTATTTTTAAAGTTTCTTATTGTAGGGATTATAAATACCCTTGTAGGTTCGGTGATAATGTTTGTACTGTACAACGCTGTCCATATGAGTTACTGGTTTTCGTCTGGCTGTAATTATTTTCTTTCCAGTATATTAAGTTTCTTTTTAAATAAATATTTTACTTTTACTGTAAAACGCTGGTCGGTATTTATGATTATATCTTTTATTGTTACGATAGTTGTTTCCTATTATGTCCCCTTTTGGATTGCAAAACACGCCGTAAATTATTTTTTACAAAACTGTACGGAAAAATTCAGAGGAAATATAGCTTTAATAGCGGGAACATGTCTGGCCTCCGCCGTAAGTTATTTTGGACAGAGGTTTGTGGTGTTTAGAAAAAAATAAATTATGCGAAATGAGGGCTTGGAATATATTAAAATAGACTTGTTTAATAACCATTTAAGGATGGCGATCATAGTTTATAATACCACAAATTAATTTCATCCTTAACGAATGCCGGTTGAAACAATGATTACGGTAAGGGTATGACATACAT
>JAITUY010000145.1 GCA_031286095.1 Treponema sp.
TTCAGTTTCTGAACAACTTCATATAAAAAACGCGGTTTTGTCGAACTTTCGAACTAAAGTCCGCGTTCGCAGGCTTATAGCCTGAAAAACCGCAAGACTGGTCAGCGTAGCTGACATGAGACAACCAACTCGAACCGAAGGTTCGCAGTTGTCAAACAAGTCCATTGTAGACGCACAACAAGGTAATTAGTGTCTGTCCACAAAGTCGGTTACTTTGCGGACAGACCTTGTATTTTCTCGCCTAAAGGCTACGAATATACGTTTTTTAGGTAGTCTGTCTGTAATGTGTCCGCATTATAGACAGACTCTAATTAAGTCCGTTCTCTGCGAGCTTTGCGTGATGAATTTTCCGATGTTTCTTAAATATTTTCTTAAACTTAAAATTGCTGGTTTAAAGCATATATATATTGATTAATTTCCATAAATAAGGTAAAATTTAGTCAGAATCAGTTTGCACTTGGGAGGGGAAGAACTGAAATTATCTTTATTTACCTTGCTCCTTATTGCGGCGGGGTTTCTCGTACAAATTCAATATGTCTCTGCTCAGGAAGAATCTTCTGCTCAAGAAGAACCGCCAGTCCCCGCTGAACAGTCTTTTCCTTTTGGCGGGACAGACGAAAGTCCGGCTCTGTCGGCTGGTTCGTCCGTCTGGCCTATTATAAGAATGATACTGGTTCTCGCTCTCGCCGCTGTCGCCGTTTACGGCGTGGTGATTTTCTTAAAGCGTTCTTCCAAACAGACTTTTTCAAAAGACCCCTTTCTTAAAATTTTGGCTACAACCCATCTTGGCGCAAACCGTTACGCGCATATTGTTTCTGTTGGAAGCAAGGCGTGGCTTTTAGGATCAAGCGACGGCGGCGTAAACCTTATCGGCGAAGTAAATGATAAGGACGTAATTGACGCAATGTTGCTGGAAGATTCAAGAAAAAGCAACGAACCCAAACAAGGGCTTTTCCCTGATTTTGTTTCGATGTTGCGTAAACTTGGTTTGCCGGCGCAAACAGGCGTTCCGGGAACGGAAGATATCCGCAAGCGCAGTGAAAGGTTAAGGGGTTTATGATGAAGTTAAAATTTTTGAGCGTCCCCTTGCTATTTATAATTTTGTTTCTACTTTTACCTGTAGCGGCTAACGCGCAGGCGGAACCGTTTCCTGATATGTCCGTGCGCGGAACGATGAATATTCAAACTCCGCCTCCGCCCCCGGTAATACCGTTTATAGATTTAACAGTGCGTAATCCGTCCAATGGACAGGAAGTGGCGTTTTCTTTGCAGTTACTCCTGCTTTTAACGGTGCTTTCCCTTGCGCCAAGCATTATTATTTTGATGACAAGTTTTTTGCGTGTTTCAATTGTTTTGGATTTTATCAAACGCGCGCTTTCGTTACAGCAGGTTCCGCCCAATCAGGTAATTTTGGGGATTTCACTTTTTTTAACGGTGTTTATAATGTGGCCTACTTTTGACACAATTTATAATAAATCAATAAAACCTCTTTCGGCTGGGGAACTTTCCGTGCAGAACGCTTACGGCGAAGCGGTAACCCCGTTAAGGGTTTTTATGTACAAACAGATGGAAAGCAAGGGCAGGGAACTTACCGTCGGTCAAAAAAATATCGTGCTATTTATGGCAATGCGCGGTCTTGATAAGCCCATGTATTTCAATGACGTTCCAACTTATATTTTAATTCCGGCGTTCATTCTTAGTGAACTTACGATAGCGTTTAAGATCGGAATACTGTTGTTTATTCCGTTCATAGTAATTGACATGGTAGTTGCAAGCGCCCTTATGTCGATGGGTATGATTATGCTTCCGCCCGTAATGATATCCATGCCGTTTAAACTGATTCTTTTTATTTTGGTAGACGGGTGGGGACTTTTAACGGATCAGCTAATCCGTTCTTTTTCATAGATAGGGTAAGGTTATCATGAAACTACATTTCATGTTCGATTTTGATTTGCGGCTATGGCCGCATAGAGTAAGGTTATCATGAAACTACGTTTCATGTTCGATTTTGGTTTGCGGCTATTCAGCCGCATAGGGTAAGGTTATCATGAAACTGCGTTTCATGTTCGATTTTGATTTGCGGCTATTCAGCCGTAGAGAGAGGTTAAATGAGTATTGGTGAGGTAACAGCTATTTTGCGTCAGGGAGTGCTTCAGGTGTTGATTATCGCCGGTCCTCTTTTAATTTCTGCGTTGATAATAGGTTTGGTTGTTGCAATATTACAGGCGACTACTTCCATTCAGGAGCAGACGCTTGTTTTTGTTCCAAAGGTGGTTGTCATTCTTGTTGTTCTTGCTGTTTTGGGCGGCTGGATGTTCACTTCTCTTGGACAGTATACAAAGGAATTGTTTATGCGGATTCCGGATATGGCGAGGTAGGGCAAGGGACATTATGGTAGAAAATGCGGTTCTGCAAAATATTCTTCTCTTTGGTCCGGTGTTTCTCCTTATTGCTGTAAGAGCGTTTGCTATGATAGAAGTCGCTCCTCTGCTTTCGTCCGAGGCGATTCCGCAGGTAGTAAAAATCTCCCTTGCCGGGCTCGCCGCCTTTGCCGTTCTTCCGACGGCGGAAGTTTTTTTGGCGGCAAATTCCCCATCCGGTTTGGTAACACTGCCCGGCGGCACGCTGAGCGATTTGCGTAGTGAAACGTTTAACCTGCGCTTTTTCCTGTTGATTATCGGCGAAGGAATAATCGGCCTTATCATCGGTTTTTTCATGACGATCATTTTTTCCGCTTTTTCCACGGCGGGGCAATTTTTCTCTTTGCAAATGGGTTTTGGCGCGTCTGAAACTTTTGATCCTCTGTCGCAAATTGAAAATCCGCTGATGGGTCAATACCTTAATCTTGTGTCCATGTTGATCTTTGTAACGATAGACGGCTTTTACCAGCTTTTCCTCAGAGGTTTTTGGCGTTCTGTGCAAACGCTTAACATTATTTCCCTAATTGAGGGCAGACAGCCTGTTGTTACAATGATTGTTTCAGGTCTTTCGCGTCTGTTTATGGACGCGTTTGTTATTTCCCTGCCGATTCTCGGCACTCTGTTTTTAACGTCTCTTACAACCGGGCTTATCTCCAAAGCGGCCCCGCAGATTAATATTCTTTCTGAAGGTTTTCCGATTTCAATTTCAGTCGCTTTTATTCTTATTTACGCTTCGCTTCCCTTTATGACCGAAATATTTAAAAATTTGATAGATTCCGGTTTTGGCACTATCCAAGGTCTGTACACGCAAATAGGCCGCCAGATTACGGCTGGAGGCGGGTTATGAGAAAGCGAGAACGTGGAACAGGGAGCAATATACTTGAATACAAATCTTGTATCCCGCTTCTAATTTCCAATTCCCCGCTCCCCGCTCCCCGCTCACTGCTCCCTATCCATTTGCAGTGGTTTGCGGATGACGATGAGGACGCGCCGGGCAAAACCGAAGAGCCTACCGAACATAAGCTCCAGCGTTTGCGCGAAGAAGGGCAGGTTGTAAAAAGTCAGGAGCTTGTAGGAGCGATAGGGTTGTTTTTACCTGCGCTACTTTTGCTGTTTCTCGCGCCTTCGATGCTGAAAACCTGCGTCGAGATGTTGCGTTTTTTCTTTTCGCGCGCCGTCGAGTTGGACCCAACCAAGGACGCGATTATTTTGGGCGCTCTTTTACGGTATTTTACGCGGCTTGCATGGCCTATTTTGACGGTTGCGGTAGTGGCGGCGGTTTTTTCAAATGTAATGCAGGTAGGATTTTTATTTACCACAAAGACGATAGTTCCGAATTTTTCAAAAGTGCTTCCGAAGATAGGGCAGTATTTCAGGCGTATATTTTCGGTGGATGGAATTTACAATTTTATTAAATCTATCGCAAAAATGGCGATTATTGGTTTTGTCGCGTTTATTTTGATCTATTCTGAAAAAGACAAACTGCTCAACCTGCAAAAAACTGATGTCTGGATGGGGCTTACTACGGTATCTTCAATTGCAATTAAAATGCTGATCATCTCGGCGTTTTTGTTAATTATAATGTCGATACCGGATTATATGTTTCAGCGGTGGCGTTTCAGGGAACGCAACAGAATGACCAGATACGAGATAAAAGAAGAAATGAAAATGTACGAGGCTGACCCGCAGGTACAGGGCAGGATACGCAGGCGTTTTCAGGAATTGTTAAGGCAGAATATTGGGGTCTCTGTTCCGAAAGCGGACGTGGTAGTTACAAACCCTACCCACCTTGCCGTGGCTATTCAGTATGATCAGCGTTCCATGTCGGGTCCGATGGTTGTCGCTATGGGCGCGGATGAAATGTCCGCAAGGATCAGGCAGATTGCGCAGGAGAACGGCGTGCCGCTGGTGGAAAACAAGCCCCTTGCGTGGGCGCTGTACCGCGAAACGGAAGTGGGGGAAATTATCCCTCCTGCGTACTGGAATACGGTGGCGGTAATTTTAAGCAAGGTTTGGTACTTGAACGAAGACAGGCGCAGGAGGCTTAGCGCGTAATGAGGAGTATAAATGGCTGACGCGGCATTAAACACAGAAGGAACGGCGTCCCGCAACGTATTCGGCTTTCTTAAAGAGAGCTTTCCCGCGACGTCGGTAATTGTAATTGTAATTATGCTTATTCTGCCCCTGCCGACAATTTTGCTTGACGCGCTTATGGCGGTTAACCTTATGCTTTCGCTCCTTGTTCTTCTTATCGTGCTTTATACCCAAAAGCCGACAGAGTTCAGCCTTTTCCCGACAATGCTTCTTGTAGCGACTGTTTTTTCCCTTGCTTTAAATGTTTCTTCCACGCGGCTTATCTTAAGGGATGGTATAAATTTTGACGGCAGAATGGTCAGGGCGTTTTCCCACTTTGTAGTCGGGTCTTCGGGCAACGAGGGCATCGTTATCGGGTTTATTATCTTTATCATAATAATCGCGGTTCAGGCTGTCGTAATTACAAAGGGCGCGACCCGTGTTTCGGAAGTTGCGGCGCGCTTTACGTTGGACAGCATGCAGGTAAAAATGATGGCGGTAGAAACCGAGTACAGTTCAGGTTCTATCACTGAAGAAGAATCTCAAAGAAGAAAAGCGCAAATACAAAAAGAGTCCGATTTTTACGGATCAATGGACGGAGCGAGTAAATTTATATCCGGCAATGTAAAGATAGGAATTCTTATAACAGTAATAAACATACTTGGCGGAATAATTATCGGAATGTCGATTCATGGCGAACCGTTGTCCATTGCGGCTAACAATTATGTCAGCCTTGCAATAGGAGACGGTCTTATTTCCCAGTTTCCGGCTCTGTTAATTTCTACCGCGATGGGTATTGTGGTAACAAGAGCCGCCGCGTCCGGTAATTTGTCAGAACAGGTAATGGAGCAGATTTTCTACCGTCATGCGATCATATATTGGATTTGCGCGGGAGTCCTTGTGTTCCTTTCGGTTCTGCCAGGATTTCCGTGGTATGTTCTTCTCCCTATGTCCGCGCTTGTCGCCGTTCACGCGTTCAGAATGGGCAGGAAAGAGAAAAAGGCGGCGAGTTTTAACGAGATGATGTCAAAAAGCAAGGATAAAAAAGATGAGAAATCGGGAGAAATTTCCCCCGTTGTCCCGCTTGACGCTCTTTCTTTGGAACTTGGTTACGGGCTTGTCCCGCTTGTCGAAAAAGAAAAGGGCGCGGAACTTCTGGAAAGGGTGCAGGGCGTAAGGCGGCAGTCTGCGCTCGATCTCGGTCTTGTCATTCCAAAGGTAAGAATAATCGATAATTCAATACTGGAGCCTTCTGAATATTGCTTTAAAATCAAGGGAGTGGATTCGGGAAGGGGAAAAATCCGCATAGGATATTACCTTTGCATAAATCCCGGAACCGTAACAACTGAAATGGCGGGCGAAAAAACAGTGGACCCCGCCTTTGGGCTTCCCGCAATTTGGATAGATCAGGAAAAGCGCGACGAAGCGGAACGTTGCGGCTATACGGTAGTTGATCCGCCGTCCATAATTGCGACCCATTTAACGGAAATTATCCGCAGACACGCCGCGGAAATTCTCGGTCTTCAGGACACTCAGGCGATTCTGGACACCTTGCGTAAAGAGTATCCGGCTGTTGTTGAAGAAGTTTTAAGGGAAGGCAAGGGCTTAAGGGTTACGGAGATACAGAAAATCCTTCACGGTCTGTTACGCGAAAGAGTTTCAATACGCAACACGGTGTCTATTCTGGAATCAATCGCCGAATACGCGCCCGTGTCCAAAAATATCTGGTTCCTTACGGAAAAAGCGCGTCAGGCGCTTGCCAGCCAGATATGCGGTCAGTACGCCGACGACGACCGCAGGCTTCGCGTCCTTACGATCGATCCCGCTCTTGAGCAGAAGCTTATAGACAGTAAATATGAAACCCCGTCGGGGATTATATCCGCTTTGGACCCCGCTTCTCAAAAAATGTGGATCAACGCCGTCAGCAAGGCTGTTACGGCAGTCAAGGAAAAAGGCTGGATGCCTGTCGTTCTTTGTTCGGAACAGGCGCGTTTCCTTGTTAAAAATTCAACAGATAGAGAACTGCCGGATTTGGCGGTGTTGTCCGTTCCCGAAATAGTGCCGGAGGTAATACCGGAAGCGGTGGGAATGATAAGGATAGAAAATAATTAAACGGAGTTAATGGCTATGGAAATGTACTATGAAAAAGGGATAAGCAGAATGGATTGCGAACTTAAAATCGCCGAAAAATACAAACGCCCTTTTCATATCTTAAGCGAAAAAGAAGTTAAAATCGGCGGCTTTATGGGCTTTTTTTCAAAGTCCGGCGTAGAAGTGGGATTTTATTTTTCGCCTACGGTTTATAAAAATTCTTCATGGGGAAGCCGTGTTCTGGAAACGGCAAATAATCCGGCAAGTCTGGAAGATGAAAAAAGAAAAGTAATCGCCGCCGCCGGAAAAAGTTACGATCAATCGGTTATAAATACAAGTATTGTAAATACAAGGGACGCGGCTCAGCAAATATTAAATTCGATAAATGAAATAAAAGAAAAAATTGCTTCCGCGGGCGGTCAAAAGGAAGAACATCCTGCGTTTGCCCGCGCTGTGGAACTTCTTAAGATAAATGATTTTTCCGATAAATATACGGCCGGAATACTTGAAAGACTTAGAAAAGAACTGCCTCTTGAAACGCTGGACGATCCGGACGCGGTACAGGAGAAAATGCTTGAATGGATAGGGGAGAGTATCAGTATTTATAAAGAAGATGCGCCCGCTCAAAAACCAAAGATAATGGTTCTTGTCGGCCCTACAGGCGTGGGGAAAACTACTACAATTTCCAAACTTGCGGCAATTTACGGAATAGAAAGGGAGGGAATACCCGCGATTGAAGTTAGAATGATAACTATCGACGCCTATCGTATTTGCGCTAAAGAACAGCTTGAATCAATAGGCAATATTATGCGGATTCCGGTGTCCAACGCGGACAGTAAGATGGCGTTAAGAAAGGAAATTGCCCTTACTTCGGAGAATGTTGATCTTTTTCTGATTGACACTATAGGAAACAGTCCAAAAGACGCGGCGAAGTTAGGTGAAATGAAAGAAATTCTTGACGGTTGCGGAAAAGGGGCGGAGTATCATTTGGTTCTTTCGGCAGGCACAAAAACCAGCGATATAGAAAATATTTTGAGGCAATTTGAGCCTTTTAATTACAGGTCGGTAATACTTACAAAACTGGACGAAACAGACTGTGTCGGTAACATAATATCCGCGCTTGCCGGAAAGAAAAAACCTGTTTCATATATTACAGACGGACAAAAAGTTCCTGTTGACATCAATAAGGCGACAGTAGTGCGTTTTTTGATCAATCTTGACGGTTTTAAGATTGACAGGGAGAAAATAGAAAATCGCTTCCCTTCGGGTGAAGCTGATCAGTTTAAATGGAGATAAAAATGGAAGATCAAGCGGAAAGATTACGGGAAATAATGAAGCGCAAAAGGGAAGGGACTGTAACGGCGAAAAACACCGTTGTAAAACCAAACGTTAAATCAGGCGACAAACCGCGCATTATAACGGTTACATCCGGCAAGGGCGGCGTAGGAAAGACTAACCTTTCCGTAAATATGGCGCTTGCGTTTGCAAGGATTGGAAAAAAAGTAATTGTAATGGACGCTGATCTTGGACTTGCCAATGTTAACGTTATGCTCAACATGATCCCCAAATACAATCTTTACCATGTAATAAAAAAGCAAAAAACAATCCGCGAAATTCTGGTTGAAACGGAATACGGCATTTCCATAGTAGCCGGCGCTTCGGGCTTTTCACAGATTGCAAATCTTGGCGAAGAAGACAGAAAAGATTTTATCAGGGAACTTGATTCGCTTTCCAACGCGGATATTATAATTATAGATACAAGCGCCGGAGTTTCCAGCAATGTTCTTGACTTTATCGCCGCCGCCGATGACGCGGTAATTATTACCACTCCCGAACCAACGGCGATTACGGACGCTTACGGTATTATAAAAATTATCGCTACGGAGTATGATTCCCTCGACATGGGATTAAAACTTGTCGTCAACCGCGCTAGGGGGGCGGCGGAAGCAAAAGGCGTCGCAGACCGCATGATCAAAATTGCTGGACAGTTTTTAAATTTGAATGTTGATTATCTGGGATTTATATACGATGATTCAGCGGTTCCCCATGCGGTCTTAAGGCAAAAGCCTTTTATGGTAGAAGACCCAAAATGCAAGGCAAGTATCTGCGTTCAGCATATTGTTGAGCGCATGGACAGAAACAAGCCTGGTGAATCGCGCGGTTTTGGGGCAATGTTGAGGAGATTTTTCGGACGTTCGCAGGAAACGACATAAAGAGGTAGCTGGTGTCCAGTATAAAGTGGGGAGTAACAGCAGGTATAATCGCGGCTCTTGTTTCTATTGGGCTTGGCGTCCTTTTCGGGGTTAATACTGTACATATTATTTCCAGAGCGGTAATTTTTTTACTTGTATTTTTTGCGTTGGGTGCAGGTCTCCGCGTACTTATAAATAACTATTTTCCTGAACTTATGTATCTTGACGAAGGCTCAGACTCGAAAATTACCTTTGACCAGCCAGGTTCGCAAATAAATATAACATTGGGCGGTATTGGCGAGTATGCTGTGCCTGAAATGTACAGGAACTCAGGAGACCCTGAAGAATTAGGTAATATAGAAGACCTTATTTCAGGGGCTTTTAGGGCGCGATCTTCCTTTGAACAAAATACAGCTGATACTCCTTCATTTGCTCCTGAACAGAGTTCAGAAGGTATAGACCGAAAGGGCGAAGAGGATTATAATATTCAAAGGGACAGTTTCAGCGCCGAACCTCAAGTGTTTGAGAGCTTTCGGGAACCGGAGCCTTCAAAGCCAGTTACGTTTGAAAAACCGGAACCGGTTTTTACCCCGGTTTTCAGCAGTGATTCGGATGATTTTGAAGCTTTGCCGGATTTGGGTTCTATGGCGACGGCTTTTTCAACAGGTTTTGTTAATGAAGAAGTCACTGCCATGCCGCATTTGGGAGATGAAGCGGAACATGAGCAAATGCATTATAATAAGGGCAATAAGCCTGAACCGTTAAAGGGAGACTTTAATCCCAAAGAACTGGCGGAAGGGCTTAGAACAGTGTTAAAAAAAGACGATATGTAGGTAGGTTTGGGAATGCCGGAACAGAAGACAGAAGAAGAACTGTGGCAAGAGTACCGCAAAACGCGGGACCCCGCAATAAGGGAAGCCTTTATTAAACAATACGCCCCGCTTGTAAAATATGTAGCCGGTAAAGTCGCTGTCGGAATGCCAAATAATGTTGAGTTTGACGATCTTGTCGGCTTTGGGGTTTTCGGGCTTATTGACGCTATCGAAAAATACGATATAGAAAAAAATGTTAAATTTAAAACTTATGCTGTTACGCGCATACGCGGCGCTATTTTTGACGAACTGCGCCTGATAGACTGGGTTCCGCGTTCTGTAAGGCAAAAAACACGCGAGATAGAAACAACCATTTCGTCTTTGGAAGCCCATCTTGGCAGAACGGCGTCGGATCAGGAAATAGCAAGCGCGATGGGGCTTGATGAATCCGAATACATGAAAGTTATTCAAAAAATTTCAGGAACTTCAATTATATCGCTTAACGATTTATGGTATTCCGGAGATGAAAATGACAAAGTTTCAATCGGGGACAGCATAGAATCTCCTTCCAGCCTTAATCCCGATGTAATGGTAGTAAATGATGAAATCCGCCGCGTCATTGTAGACGCGATTAATGAACTGCCGGAAAAAGAAAAGAAAATACTTGTTCTGTATTACTATGAAGATTTAACGTTAAAGGACATCGGCAGGGTGTTGCAGGTAACGGAATCGCGCGTTTCCCAGCTTCATACAAAGGCTGTTTTACATCTTAGATCAAAATTAACGAATATCCGTAAAGGTATAGTATGATAGATTTTGTCCAGTTGCAGAAAATTGTTAAAGAGCATCTGGAACAGGATCGGGCAATCAGGACTGTAGATGCATCCGGTCCCACCCTTGAAGCGGCGGTAAACGAAGCCGCCGCTCTGCTTGATACTTCCGTTCGCAGACTTGAATACGAAATACTTGAAAGAGGCTCATCTGGTTTTATGGGCGCGGGTAAAAAAGACTGGTTAATCCGCGCGTATGAACAAGCCCGTGTCAAGAAAGTGGAGCTGTCGGAAGAAGATGTTTCTGAAGAAGCGGCGTCGGACGCGCCTGTAATAATCGACAAAGACGGAAACGCTTTTGCGCAACGCTGGCCGGATGGAGTATTCCTTAAGGTTACTCCCCCTGTGGGTAAGGGCAAGAGAGCGAATCAGACGCATGCGTTACACGCTCTTAGCGCGAAGGATATAACTGAATTTGATATGGACATTGTCAATAAACTGGTAGATGAGGCGGAAGGCAAATATGTCAAAGTAGCGGAGTATGAACATAAACCGCAAAATGACAGTATGGGTTCTATAGTTGTTGATGAACATGAAATGAAGGTTACCCTGATCGTAACGCCCCCAGGAAACGGCGGCTGTGATATGACGCTGGATAATTATCATAGTCTGCTCGTGCAAAACAGGGTTTACAATGGAGTAAAAGAAGAATTTTTATTGGAATTTGCGGACAGTCCGGTTTACAGGGAACATGTAGAGGTTGCCGAAGGGATAAGACCGGTCAACGGCAAAGACGCATATATTAAATATAATTTTGAAACAGATCAAACAAAGATATCATTAAAAGAGGGAGCAAACGGCAAGGTTAATTTTAAAGAACTCAATATTATTCAAAACGTTGTAGAGGATCAGGTTCTTGCGACAAAAATACCGCCCGAAGACGGCGTTGACGGTAAAACGGTTACGGGGAAAATACTTCCCGCCAGAGCCGGAAGCGATATTCCGTTGCCTATCGGAAGTAACGTGCGCGCGGGCGATAACGATGATACCGTTATCGCAAATATTAACGGTCAGGTAATAATTGCAAACGGCAAGATTAATGTAGAACCGGTCTTAACGGTCGAAGGCGACGTGAATTTGAAGACTGGAAATATTATTTTCCTTGGAACGGTTATTATCGGCGGAAATGTTGAAGACGGATTCTCAGTAAAAGCGGACGGAAATATAGAAGTAAAAGGAACCGTATCAAAAGCCGAGTTGGACGCGGAAGGCGACATAATAATTTATCAGGGTATAAACGGCAAAGGCGGCGACAAGAAAGTCCGCGCCGGAAGATCGCTTTGGTCCCGTTTTATTGAAAACGCCAATGTGGAAGTCGGAAGCATGGTAGTTGTTACCGACGGTATTATCAACTCTTATGTGGACGCCGGAAAAAGCATTGTCTGTATGGGCAAGCGCGCGAATATTATGGGCGGCAGACTGCGCGCCGGAGAGGAAATCAGCGCCAATGTTCTTGGAAATCCGACAAGCGGAACTGAAACAATTTGTGAAGTTGGTTTTGATCCAAAAAGCAAGATAGAATTGGACAGGCTTTTGGCCGTTAAAGCGTCTTCTGCGGAAGAACTTGACACTATTAAACTGGACCTTCAAACATTAATTAACACAAAGAAACAGCGCAAGACGCTTCCCGAAGAAAAAGAAGCCTATATGCAGGAATTAATGGAAAGGCGTCAGGTTTTAACCGAAGAATTAAAAAAAGTAGAAGAAAGAATCGAGAAAGTACAGGAATTTATGAATAGTATGCAAACCCGCGGAAAAGTGTCCGCGGCAAAGAAAGTGTATACGGGCGTAAAAATAATGATTCGTGATGTGAAAGAAGATGTACGCAGTGAATACCGCTCTACAACTTTTATTTTGGAAAACGGCCTTATCAGGGTAACCAAGTATGAAGAACCTGATGAATTGGCCCAAAAGGGGCTTGATGGCTATAGCTCCCATTGACCTTCAAACATTATTTACCCAGTTGGACAAGGTTGCCAAAACTCAAACCTCCCAGCGGGAAAGCCAGGTTATACAACAGGCAGTACAGAGCGTTCAGCATCAGCGTAAAACAGAAGAGCAAATTGAAGAGGTAAACGAAGCGCAGAATATGGGGGAAGGCGTAGAAAGAGTAAGCGATAAACGGCATGGCGATAAGGGAGAAGAAAAAAAGAAGGGCAGGGAACAGACTGGAAAAGAAGAAGAAGACAAGCCTGCTGTTTTAAGCGACCCAAGTTTGGGTAAAAATATTGATATAAGCCTATGAACATATCTTTTTTTATTTCAATTTTTTGCCTCGTATTTTGTTTGTTTTTTTTCTTTTATGTCAAATGGTATATAAAACGCAAAGTTTCCGCCTCTGAACTTTTGGCGGAATACAGAGCCGAAGTTTACAGGCTGAATGCAGAAATTAACGCTGTTACAGACAGGGATGCTCTGCTTGTGGAAGATCGAATTAAAAAATTAAAGGAGATATTGGAAGATACAGACAAGAGGGTTAAGGTTTATGTGCAGGAACTTGAGCGTAGCAGAACGGGGGAAGCGCTTTATACAAGTCTTGGCAAAGGTATTCGCGCCGCGTTAAAAACTACGCGGGAAACTAATCAGCCACCTGCGCCTGAACTGAGTACGCAAATGCCAAAACTTACGCTTGTCCATCAGGAAAGCGCGCTTACTCCTGTTACTCCGCCGCCGTCTGTGCATAACGAGCCAAAACCGCCTTCAAAACGGCAAATTCGCTCCCAAATTGAAGACTTGGTTAAGGATGGGCTTGCTCCTTCGGATATTGCCGGCCGCCTTGGTATCAGTATTGCGGAAGTTGATCTTGCTATGAACCTTATAAACGGCGGCAAAAAGTAAAGTTGAAAGGTTGTTGATTATTCTTTAATTATTATGCACACTTAACCATGAATAAGAAAACAGCGTTTTTAGTTTTATTATTATTTTTCATGATTTCTTCCGTTATTTTTGCCGAAGGGGAAAACCTTACCCTTAAAATTGCGGTAATGGGTCCGGGAGACGAGCTGTATTTCTGGTGGGGGCATATCGCTCTTGTAATTGAAGATTCCAATGCGGGGACAAGCCGTTTTTATGATTACGGGCTTTTCTCATTTGAAAACGAAAACTTTTTTTATAACTTTGCTTTTGGAAGGCTACTTTACAGTTGCGGAGTTTCATCAACAAACAGAAATATAGCCGGCTATGTCGGCACAAACCGCGATGTTGTTTTTTACACGCTGAATATTCCGCCGGAAAACAGAAAAAAAGTGCATGATTTTGCGGCGTTTAACGTTCTTCCTGAAAACAGGAATTATTTTTATCATCATTTTAAGGATAATTGTTCCACAAGGATTCGGGATATAATCGATCTTGCGACGGACGGACAATTCAAGGAACAGTTTGGGAACGCTCCCGGCCGTTATACTTTACGCCAGCATGTGCGCAGACACACATGGTTTATGCCCCCGGCAGACTGGGCGCTTAATTTTTGGATGGGGCAGGTTATTGATACCCCCATTACAATTTGGGAAGAAATGTTTTTGCCTTCGGAAGTTGCCAGCCGCATAGAAGATTTTTGGTATACGTCTGCAAACGGCGAAAAGCAAAAACTTGTAACCGCCGTAGAGACAGTTAACAAGGCAAAAGATCGCCCCATAGTTTTGGATGTTCCGCGAAAACAATGGCCGAGGGAATTGGCTTTTAGCGTTGTGTTATCTGTTATTTTTGCTTTCTTTTTCAATTTACAGTTAAAGAAAAAAAGTTATCGCAAAGGCAGGATATTGTCGGGATTAAGCATGAGTCTGACGGGTCTTGTTTTTGGCGTTGCCAGTTTACTTCTTTATTTTATGGCTCTTTTTACCAATCATGACTATACGTTTCAAAATTACAATATGCTCTTTGGAACCCCGTTGCTTCTTGCGGCGGTTCCGCTTGGCATATTTTACGCGTTTGCAAAGAAAATAGACAGACAAACTCTTTCAAAAGCTTCAATACGTTCTTTTTATAAGTTAGCAAAGAAAGCCAAAAGCCAAATTTTTCATGAAGCGCTATTAAGGCTTATCTGGCTGATTACCGCGCTTGGAATTATTATTTCAATGTTGATAAAGTTACTGCCCGCGTTTTACCAGCAGAACCTTACCGACCAAATGCTTATTCTTCCCTTTGCGTTATTATTCGCCTTTCAGCCTGTTGGCTTGAGGGAAGTTTTGAATAGATTTTTTCCAAATCTAATACAAGGGATATAATGGGCAATTCGGTAGAATGGCAGGATATAACCTATAAAGAGACATTTGAAGAGGAGACGAGAGGGCTTATCCGCAGACGGCAGACAGATTCATGTTGTAAAGTTGGAGATTTAGAGGGTATTTTAAATTCCCTGTACATAATGGACGGCGCGGATTGGGTTGGCAGGGGCAGTCTCCAAGATACGATTTTATCCGCTAGAATAGCCGCCTACGAGCGTTTTATAGCCCAATGGAAGGCCGAAGACGGCAACCCCGGGAACTTATAAAATATTGAAGTTTTTTGTAACTTTTCCCCCTTTGTATGGTTGTATAATTAGCAGACCATTGATTACACATTCCTCCTATTTCTCCTTTCCCCGGAGTTACTCCTTTCTCCGGGGTTTTTTTATCTTTTTCAAGTTTTGCGTGTTGACATTTTTTTAAAAATTGATTAAGGTCTTATAGATGATCCCCTGTAGCTCAGCTGGCAGAGCAAGTGGCTGTTAACCACTGGGTCCGTGGTTCGAATCCGCGCGGGGGAGTAATTTCCAGCACGCCGTCAAGGCTTGTAAATGAACAAGTCCAAACGCTCCTGCGCCGAATAAGTCCCCCCGTTTTAGAAAAATCAGCCTGACCACTAAAACAACATGGGAGGTTTATTACAAAACATAAATAATTTTAAGTTGTTTTAGTGGTCAGGTGTCCGAACCGAGGAAAGCTCGAGTTAATTATTGTCTGTCTATAAAGTTGGTTGCTTTGTGGACGGACATTGCATTTTTTCGCAAACGAACCTGCGGTTTACAGGCTACGAAAATGCGATTTTTTTGGTAGTCGCGTATCCTCGGTACGAGTCTATAATGTGTCCTCATTATGGACAGATACTAATTAACACTTTTCCAAAAATTATAAACAGCGATCTTTCCCGTATTTGCAAAAAGGATGTGTCCGAAAATAATTTTTTACCACAAACGTAGTAGTCTGTAACAACTAAAACTACACTTTTTTTTTATCACGCAGAGGTCGCAAAGGCGCGGAGAAATGCGCTTTGTTCCCTAACTGCGCGTTCCCCGCTATGCTTTTTTATTATTCTATAAAAGAAAGACAACATAAAAGAGATACAAGTTAGCTAATCACCCTTGATCCTCTGCGCCTCCGCAATCTCTGCGTGAGGCTTTTTGGGGAAATATTTCTCGCAGAGACGCAGAGAACGCAAAGACGCGGAGAAATACGCTTTGTTACCTAATTGCGCGTTCCCCGCTATGCTTTTTTATTATTCTATAAAAGAAAAACAACATGAAATAAATACAAGTTAGCTAATCCCCCTTGATCCTCTGCGTCTCCGCGATCTCTGCGTGAGGATGTCTGGTAATAAGTTATTGTAAACATTTAGCTGTTACAGAGTAATAGTAGCTTTCACCTAAAATAATAGTGTCAACCCAGAAAAATAAATCTCTTACGCATGAAAATACCGGACTTGTTATGACAGCCCCGCTCACAAACTTTTAGTTGACATCTTACCATTCCCTCGGCGAATACTCACCCTCTGGCGCGGTAATAATA
>JAITUY010000216.1 GCA_031286095.1 Treponema sp.
GTATGGTTGTTTTGGTAAGGTATTTGTCTCAGGGTACATACCCACATACCTTGTCAGCGGTACATTTTTTGAAACGCCCCAGAGGGGCGGGGTATGTACCCTTCGCATACAATCAAGAAATCGCTCTTTTTTGCCGAAAAACAAAGAACTATGTCTAATAAAAAACTCTTTTGGCTTTATGCGGTTTTATTGCCTTTAATTTCCTATACGGTCATGGCGCAGGATTATACCCTAAACAAAAACGAGTCTGATGAATTGATTAAAAGCGCGGCGGATCAAAACTCTGTGTTACTTAGCAATGATATTCTGGCGTATTACGGACACCCCAATTCGCGCAACATGGGTATTTTGGGGCGTTACTCGATAGAAGAGCTGGATAAACTGCTTACGGAAAAAGCGGCGGAATACGAAAAAGTAAGCAACGGGCGGAAAGTAGTTAAAGCGTTTTATATTATTTACGGAACTGTCTGGCCGGGCGGCGATATAGGGATTTTAAATAACGAAACCCTTATGAAATATATTAATTACGGTCTTAAAAACGATATTCTGGTTTTTATTGATCATCAAATCGGCCGCTATGATCCGATTGATTCGCTCAAAAGAATGTTGCCTTATCTGAAATATCCCAATGTTCATCTTGCCCTTGATCCTGAATGGCGCACTTTAAAACCGCTGGTAGAAATCGGTCATGTTACGGCGGAAGAGATCAACCGCGCCCAGCAGGTTATGGAAGACTACATTATCCAAAACAGCATTCCCGGCGAACGCATGCTTGTAATCCATCAATTTAATTATGTAATGATAAGAAACCGTAGCGCGGTAAAAGCCGACTTCAGCAGGGTGCGCCTTGTCCACTGCGCAGACGGCTTCGGGCATCCCGGAATGAAACGCGACTCTTACGCTTTTAACGCTCTGGCGGAAAACATACCGGTTAAGGGTTTTAAGCTTTTCTACAATTTCGGGATTCCCGGCGCAGGTTATGACGAGCCGCTGATGACGCCAAAACAGGTATACGAACTTAATCCGCGTCCTTATGTGATTATGTACCAGTAAGCGGCAGTCTGCCCATTTTTAATTGTCAGATTTGTCTTTCTTGAAAAGCCTGAAAACCAGCAAAAGAATCTTGTAGTAAATATACGGGAATATTCTTAAAAATTTGTAAGGCTTTTGAAAAGAATACCCTACCCATTCAAAACCATGATCAAACGCGGCGCGCGACGGGTGTTTTTTCTTTTCCGCAAAAACATCGAAGATATCGCTACACCACAGGCGCATTCCGCTGTTTCCAAGCGCGACATTATTTCTGGCAATCCATTTCTCTCCGCCGCGAACACCTTTGCCGGTCAAAAGCAGAGATGGCGACGCTTTTTTTATCGCTTTAATTATTGTTGCCTCGTCCTGTTTCCTGAAATAACCAGGAAAACGCCCTACAATACGCAATTTTGGAAAAGTCTGGCGGATGTTTTTTTCAGTTTTAAGGATTATTTTGGTTTTGCCGCCCAGTAAATAACATGAGAACTCACGCGCTTCCAAGATTGTAAGCAGACTGACAATAAAGTCAAAAGGCATATAGCGGTACGCTTTATTCCCCGTAATAAATTTAATCCCGCTTATCATGCTTTTTGAAATTGGTATGATCAGAGAAGCCCTTTGTATATAACTACGGTAGTCGCCGCTTCTTCTTGCGCGCAGTAAATCCCACAGAGAAAGAAGAACTATATTATGTTCCTTTTTGTCTCTTAAAAACCCATATACTACTTCGCTAAGCTGTTCAGGGGCAATTATATCAACGGGGACATTCAATAATTTTACGCGCTGTATTTCTACTTTTGTTTCAACTGCCACGACTCTCTCTCCAGTAATAAAATTCTAACCGCCGCCGCGCAGTAAAGGGCGGCTGTTTCCGTCCTTAAAATAGTATCACCAATGGTGAAAGGATTAAAGCCGTTTTTCAGAAAAAGTGATACTTCCGTATCTGAAAAGCCCCCTTCCGGACCGACAGCCAGCGCTACAACTTTTGGGACACTATCAAGATAGCTGTGAAGCGGTTTCTGTTCAAGCCCTTGATGATGAAACAACAAACCAATGGCGGCGTTAGCTCTATCAAGAGCGGTGTTCCCGGCTTTGTCAAGAACGCAAGACCCTTTAAGTTCCTTCCAATAACTAAAAAGTCCTTCTTTTGTTAACGGACGGCGTATGGTTGTAGCTATTTTAGAGCCGCTTTGCTGGCGCGCTTCGCGGATAATCCGCTCCCAGCGGGAAAATTTTTGCTCTCCTGCGCTTGCTTTAGCTATCGAGAATTCAGAAACAAAGGGAACAATCTCCGTTAGCCCGCCTTCCGCCGCCTGCCTTACAATCATGTCCATTTTATCGCCTTTGGGTAAAGCCTGAAGCAGAATAATCGCGGGCATGGAAGAAGAAGGCGGAGACGAAGGCGCGTCAGCCGGAACGCACTTGCCTGTCAGCAGGTCATTATCGACAGAGAGAACCTGAACTAATGTTTCTTTGCCGTCTGGCAAAAGAGCGGGAAAAAATTCCCCGCCCGCAAGTCTGCGGACGCGGACAAGATAGCGGTAGTCATTGCCGTCAAGCCGGACAATGCCGTCTCTGTCCGGCTCAGTTTTAAGCAGGAACTGTTTCACGACGCGAGCGGCAGTTTAACCTCCGCTTCTTCCTGCAAAGTTTTGAGGGTTTTGTAATTTTTCATCAACTGCGGATATGTGCCGCCGCGGATAATGTCCAGCGCCGACTGCAATTGAATATCGTACTCCAAATCATAAACTGGCGCAAAAGACGTTCTGTTCAACTCGTTTCTTATCATTCTTTTTAGCAGGGATAAATCAATATGATATTCCTTTTCCAGAGTTTTCGCAAACGCTTCAACCTGACCCGCGTCCGCCTTCGGATAAGCGCCCGCAAATTCAGGTATCTTATTTGCGTTGATAAGCTCGTTCATTTTCACAGCGTCTTCTTCGGTATATTCAGGAAATTTTACCTCACGGTCGGGCGGAATGCCGATCTTGTTGATGTTAACATCGCTTGGCGTGTAATAATGGGCGGTGGTGATTTTAAAGCCGCTGTCTTCCAGAGGGTAGACCTGCTGAACCGATCCTTTGCCAAAGGATTTTTCCCCGACAAGATACGCCCTGCCCCTGTCTTTAAGCGCTCCGGCGACAATTTCCGAAGCCGAAGCGGAACCCCTGTTGATCAGCACAATAACGGGAATATCCGCGGGGACAAGGTTGCCGCGCTTTGCGTTAAAATCATTGTTCTCCGAGGGGATTCTCGATCTTGTCCGCACAACAAGCCCGCCGTCAAGGAAAAGACTGCAAACATCTACCGCCGAATTTAAAAGTCCGCCGTAATTGTTCCGCAAATCCAGAATCAGGCTCTTGAAATTTTTGGTTTTAAATTCATTTACGGCGTCTCTCGCCCTGGACGCTGTCATTGGGGTAAATGTCAGCAATTTTAAATAGCCGGTATCGCCAATCATGGCGTACTTGGCTGTAGGCACTTCGATAATGGCTCTGGTAATCGTGATTGGGAATTCCATTTTTTCACCGCGCCTTATCATAAGTTTTACGTCTTCGCCCGGAGTCCCCCTTAACAGAGAAAGAACTTCGTCCATTGTTATTGTTTCTGTCGGCGTTCCGTTAATTTCCGTTATAAAATCGCCCGGGTTGATTCCCGCGCGCCAGCCGGGTGTGTCTTCAATAGGGGAAGTAACTTCCACCCACATAGGTTTTCCGTCCGGTCTCGGCGAGGAAGCCTTAATGATATTCAGCCCTACCCCGCCGAAATTCCCTTGAGTTGTATCGTTCATATCTTTCATGTCGGATTCCGATAAAAACGACGAATACGGGTCTTCCAGAGCGTTGAACATGCCGCTCATAGCCCCTTCAAAAATCACCTGCGGGTCGATCTCTTCTACATAGTGATTCTGAATAAAGTTAAATACATTTTGTATTATGGAATAATATTTCCGGTTTTGCTGAATCTGCGTCGTTCCCTGAAGAACGGACTGACCGTTTCCCTGAGCCGGTATTTCCGGAACCATGACAAAGGAAAGCAATACGCATATTACCGCTGTCGCTACAAACCAAACCCATGATAAAAAGGGTTTTTGCCATTTTGTATTATTCATGTAAAACTCCTAATTTAAGTATATGCTATTAAAACGCCGTATACCAACACCGATAACCGACATTAAAACATCACTTATCTCAAAGTATACGTCATAAAAACGGCGTATGCCATTACAATAAACAGAAGGGAACATCTAAAAACTGAAGTTTTTAGATGTTTTCGTACCCCATGGAGAAAATTGCATTTGCGTAATTCGTTATCCAATAAGGAATTAGCAATTTTTTCCAAGGAACCTCTGAAAACTCAACTGGGATTTTTAGAGGTTCTCTTATGATTATATGATTTATTTACAGGGAAAAAAGCACTTTGTCACGGGGATTTTTCAAAGAATTCATGATTTATTTCAATTTTTTAAGAGCGTAGCCCATTTTGCTTAAAAATTCGCTCAATAGATGGTTAATAGTAGTATGAAAAATATGTTTTCCAATACGATATGATGCCTGATCACGATAGCAACCAGTTGCCCTGTTGTAACGGGCGCAGATAGTAAAGCCGCCATTCAAAGCACTTAAAATCTATTATCAAAAAAAATTGTGACGCCCCAGCGGAGCAATTTTTTCTATTTTTCTTCATGCGTCGAAAACGGAATAAACTACCCCCGCCCCGCCTTTCGCAACCGGGCGGGTGCGAGGCGGGAACTGTTTTATAAGACAATAAAAGCGGGTGGGTTGCGAAAGGCGGGGGGTGGGGGATTAGCGGGAAAACTCTCTTACTCTTATTCTTCTTGTTACTTTCAAATGAAAGTGAGACCTGCCGAAGGCGGGTCCTTGTCTTGTTTCTCACCTACGTCATTCGACATCATATATCAAAACGCCTAAAAAGGGCTTTGGAAAGGCTTTCAGGGAGGTTAAGGTGAAAATGATACGGCAATGTAGATTTGGACAGCTCTACGGGCTTCTATAAGCGTTTTGGAAGGGTTTTAGAATAGAGTACGCAAGACAAAAAATTCAAGTTTTTATATAACGTTATGCGTAATGATGAAAGATTGACATCATAAATGACATCATATTGTCTGAATATCAGTGAGTAATTATAAGTAGTTGTGAATAATTATGGAAAAAGAACTTGACATAATTCCTTATGTGGTATATAGTTATGTGTAACAAAGCGTACTTATGAGTAAGTATAAGAAAACTGTAACACTGTACCCGACAGCGTTACCAGCATTGGGTGGTACGCTTTTTCTGGATGCACCAGCCTTACCAGTGTAACCATAGGCAACAGTGTTACCAGCATTGGGAATCAGGCTTTTACCGTCTGCGAAAGCCTCACCAGCGTAACTATACCTAATAGCGTCACCAGCATTGGGGACTTCGCTTTTTATGTTTGCACCAGCCTTACCAGCGTAACCATACCCAAAAGCGTTACCGGAATTAGGACAGCCGCTTTTTCCGGCTGTACCAGCCT
>JAITUY010000235.1 GCA_031286095.1 Treponema sp.
CAATTATTGTATTTTTATATGATTTTTCTTGACATAAATTTAAATAACATAGTATTATCTTAAAGAACATTTGTTTCATGTTTTCAATAAAAAGTGTATAGTTTAAACGGTCCTTTAAATTTGACATATAAAACCTGCAAAAACCGGAGTTTTTATAGGTTCATCAGAAATAATAGTGGACTTATTCGACAACTGCGAACCTTCGGTTCGAGTTGGTTGTCTCATGTCAGCTACGCTGACTAGTCTTGCGGTTTTTCAGGCTATAAACCTGCGAACGCGGACTTTAGTCCGAAAGTTCGACAAAACCGCATTTTTTATATGAAGTTGTTCAGAAACTGAAGTTTCCGAACAACTCTAAAGAAAAACAACATGAAATAAATACAAGTTAGCTAATCACCCTTGATCCTCTGCGTCTCCGCGCCCTCTGCGTGAGGATGTTTGGTAATATTATTGTGAACATTTAGCTGTTACAGAAGACTAGACCTATCAATCTGGTTTAGTTGTTAAATAGTGTCTGTCCACAAAGTCGGTTACTTTGCGGACAGACCTTGTATTTTATCGCCTAAAGGCTACGAAAATACGTTTTTTAAGGTAAAGGTAGTCTGTCTATAATGTGTCCACTTTATAGACAGACTCTAAATAATCTCTTAATTTCCAGACCCTATTATCCGATATTTAGTATGTCGGGGGCATAGTTCCCCTCCCAAATCACTATGCCTTCGATATGCCTCAAGGGCATGGAGCTGTCTGGATCGCAATATTCGGACAGCTCCTTTTTTTTACGAATAACCTTTAATATTTAACCTGATTCCGTTATAATCTCCTCATGCGCCAAAAACAGCCCGAAACAGACGATATTGTCAAATTAAAGCCCATTATGGGTATTCGCCCGGGGGTCTATCTCTGCGCGATCTACTCTGTCATTCTGCTTTTTATCCTTTTTCTATTCCTTGTTTTGCCGGGCTTGAAAAACCCTGGGGCGGAACTGGTCATTTTAACCGAACCGCAGGGGGCCGCCATAAGGGTAGACGGCGTATACATGGGAACGGCAAAAGACAAAATTTTTGTGCCGAAAGGTCATCGCACGCTATCGGCTGTAATTCCCGGTTTTGAAACCGAAAGTATCAATGTTGAAGTACCAGGACGTGTATTCGGTTCGCTCTTTTTCCCGCGCAGATTTAAAGCGGAATTTACCCTAAAGACAGATAATCCGTCCGCTACATTCGCGCTTTCCGCCGCCGATTTCGCTGAATGGAGTTTTGCGGGAGAGCCGACCGCTACATGGCAAATACCTTTAAGCCTTTCCGAAGGCGTGTACCGTACAGGCGGCATGGCGGAAGGCGATCCGTCTTTTGCGCAAATACTGACCGCGTCCGCGCGTTTTACCTCTACCCGCGCCGCCCTGCGCGATATTGTCCGCGCGAAAATGCTTTTGGACAACAAGGGCTTGTCCCCCTCTCCTGCGGGGATTTACGGCTCTGTTTCGGACATTCTGGCTTTTTTGTCGGAAAATCCGGCCAGCGCCGTTTGGCTTTCCGGTCTTCTTCCGGCGGAGTCGACAGCTATGGTTAAAGCGTCCAATTGGTACAAAAAAGAAGCCGTATCCATTGCTAATGCGCCCGCGCAGGCGCGATCAGGCGCAAGACGGCTCAATTTGGCGGGATTTTCCTTTATCGAAGCGTCAAATTTTTGGATTAGCGACAATATTGTTCCGCAGGCGGTTTTTACCGCTTTCCTGAACGAAAACCCCGAATTACGAAACGGGCAGGAAAATGACGCCTCGTGGTATTCTGCGGACGAATTCTGCAAAAGGCTTACAAGCCGCCTACCGCCGTCTATGGCGGGAATGGAAGTCAGACTGCCCACGGAAGCGGAATGGGACTATGCCAGAAACTTAATAAATTTGCCTGGCGGATGGGAATGGTGCGCCGATCCTTTTGTTCCCCTTGATTTTATAAAAGCGCCCGCCAACGCAATAAAAGCGGTAGGCTCTCCCGAACGCACCTTGCGGTCTGCAGTAGATTCAAACAGAGCGTCGTTGCCCCCGGGTTTTTCCTCACCATATGTATATTTCCGGCCTGTTATCGCCGAAAAAAACAGCGGATACTGACACATGAGCGAAGGCGTGAAAATTATCGCGCAGAACCGTAAAGCGCGGCACGATTATTCCGTAGACGACAGTTACGAATGCGGAATAGAACTTTTAGGGACAGAGGTAAAATCCTTTCGGGATGGGAAAATATCGTTTCCTGACGCTTGGGCGGAAGTTATCAACGGCGAAATTTGGCTTCGCTCGCTTAATGTTGCGGAAAACCCGTTTTCATCGGTTTTTAACCACGATCCAGCCCGTAAAAAACGCCTGCTTTTGCACAAAGACGAAATAAAACGCATTAACCGTAAAGTCGAGGAAAAAGGATATACTCTTATTCCGTTGTCATTTTACTTCAAAAAAGGCAGGGTAAAGGTAGAATTAGGGCTGTGCAAGGGGAAAAAGGCCTTTGACAAGCGCGCAGGCATCAGGGAAAAGGATGTAAAACGGGATATGGAGCGGGAATTCCGTAATTCCCACTAATTTACCTTGGAATCAATCACTTCCAGCATAAAAAGAAAAGCAAAAATCAATAAACTAACGCAAATTGCTATAATTTTTATAGTTTTGTCGGAAAGAAAGTCAGGTTCTTTAACAATATACACATTTCCAGTTACAGCGGGAGAGCTTTTTGCGGCTCCAAGCCCCACAATACGGATATACCGCTCGTCTTCATAGCCATATCCTAGTTGCCTGGCGCGTACCAGCAAGGTATCCTGGTCGTACAACAGGTTATTTCTCTCTTTTTCAAGTTCCTCGTTTATAATCCCCAATTTTTTTATATTTGCCCATTGCTGTTCGCGCTCAAATAAAAGCTGGTTATATGCGGAAATCCCCTTTGGACCGCTAAAAAACGAAAAAAGCGTATATACTGCGACGGCAGTCCAAACCCCAATGAGGTATTTAGAGATTCTCATGTTTATATTTACGGTTATTTTTACTTGAATCATTATGATTGACAATCAATATAACCTTGTAATAACATGTATTTATTGGGGATTTTACAAAACTTGGTTAGTTTTATAAAAGGCTAATTGAGAGAAACTATTGAAATCAGGCATAAATACCGATAATTGAACATAGTGTTGAGTTAGGGAGCGGTTCATGGCAAACGAAAAAAAACCTTCAATATATTCTGACCGGGGCAACATAGGTTCTGCCGAAGAATTGGACGAATACGGCGTATGGGTAAAGAGCGAACCCCAGGTTATATCAACAGGCGCTGAGGCTCAAAAATCAGACGACTTTGACGATTCAATGTTCGCGGAAGAATTTTCAGGTTCTGAAGCTTCCGGTCTTGATGATATTCAGTTTCCGGGTGATTCATCCGGGGAAGAAAATATTGAAGCCGATTTTGAGGATTTTACCGTTTCTGATAACGCGGACAGCGCCGTGTCATCTTCTCTTGGCGATGCCGATTTTGATGTTCCGACAGTACGCTCTATCGAAAATAATATCGAAAGCATACAGAGCGATATTGAAGGCGGAAGCCTTTCCACACAGTTACTAAAAAAGATCGCAAACGAGCTTTCTTCCATAAGAGGCGAACTTCACGAATTAAAGAAAGAATTTTCTGTTGTCCGTTCAGGAGATAAAGAAGGCTTTATATCCGAAGAAGACGATGAAAAAATCGCCCTTACAGGCGACGAGATGGACGACATTCTTACTACATCGGACGGAACAGAGAACGATACCCGCGAAGTCAAGACAATGGCGAACATTCTTAGCGATGATGAAGATGAAACAATCGCCCTTACAGGCGACGAGATGAACAATATTCTTAATTCCGCGGACTTTACGGAAGAAGCGGGAACAGACGAGACAAGCAAAGACGAATCAAGTGAATATGACGATGAAACAATCGCGCTTACGGGCGACGAGATGGACAATATTCTTAATTCCGCGGACTTTACGGAAGAAGCGGGAACAGAAGAATCAACCGATGACGGTCTTTCCGCAGACCTTAACGACGTAAACCTTGAAATATCAGATTCTTCGGCAGAAGACACGGCGGAAACAGACAGTTCACTGTCCGGTCTTGATTTTGACGATTTTGCTGAAAGCGGCGATTCAGAAATCGGCGATTCAAAAATCGCAGATTCCAGCGAAAGCGATACCCCTGAAGAAAATGCACTTTCCGAAGAAAGCGCGATTGCTATGGACGATTTCGATATGTCCGATCTTGGTAGCTCCTCAGAGGAAGAAACAGTTTCAGAGGAAACCGTTACAGAAGACAGCGCGATTGCTATGGACGATTTCGATATGTCCGATCTTGGCGGCTCCGCAGAGGAAGAAACCGTTTCAGAAGACAGCGCGATTGCTATGGACGATTTTGACATGTCCGATCTTGGCGGCTCCGCAGAAGAAGAAACCGTTACAGAAGAAAGTGATATTTCAGAAGACGGTGGTTCTGAAGGAACCGCAGATTCTGAAAGCGATACTTCTTTTGACGATGTTGTCTCTTTTGATGACAGCGACGATTTAGGCAGTGATCTTGCAATGGACGATTTTGATATGTCCGGTCTTGACGACGACTCCGACGAAGAAACTGCTGACAAAGAAACCGTTTCCGAAGAAACTTCTTCAGAGGAAGCAGTTACAGAAGAAAGCGCTGACGAGGAAGAAGTTAAACAAGATTACGTTGATAATGATATTGCAGACCTTGGTGTTAATCTTGACGAACAAGCGGCGGAAGATATAGAGTTTGACGCTGAAAAAGATTCCAAAGAACTTGAAGAACTGCGCACCAAAGGCGCTACTCCGGTAACCTTCCCGCCTGAAAACAGCGCCTATCTTGAAGAAGAAGACGATCAAGTCAATTTAGACCTTTCAGAGGCGGTAATTGACGAGCCTGAATTATCAACCGAAGGTATTGACGAACCTCTGTCGGAACCTTCTTTGGATATGGATTCTCTTGATGATCTCAACATTACAGGCGATGACGGAGCGGAAGAGGAAATTGATAATTTAAATATTGACATAGATATGCCGCTTGATGAAGTAGAAAGCGAGCAAGACTTGCCGGTTGATGATCATATAATTCCAGAAGGTTTTGAAGCGGAAATTCAGGAAACCCCTGTCCCGCTTGATGAAGATTTTGAGGATATTACAGCTGATGAACCGCTTGAAGTAACAGAAGAAACTGAGAAGCCCGTTGTTGCAGAAAAAGCAGTTCCCGCTGTCAAACCGGCACAGACTGAAAGCGCTGACAATATAGAAGATATTGGCGAAATAGAAGACATTGGTGAAATTGCCGATATAGATGAAGAACCGGCGCAAGTACAAGGTCTGCCCGCGAGCAGTACAGACGTCCAAAAAGGCGGCAATTTCCAGCTTCCTTCGGACTTAAAAAAGGAACTCAAAAATATTCTCAGTTACATGGATCAACTTCTTGAGTCCCTGCCCGAAGAAAAGATCGAAGAATTTGCCAAGTCTGAATATTTTGATTCCTACAAGAAACTCTTTAAGGAATTGGGGCTGGTATAAACACAGAACACGGCGCGGGTAATCTGCTTGCTTGCGAGTTGCTTGTAAACAAGCTTCACTCACGTTATAACCCGCAGGCAGAAGCCGAACGCTATATTGATTCTCTTAATCTTAACGGCAATATCGAATGTTTTATTTTAATTGAACCGGGCTTCGGCTATCTTGTAAGCGCCCTGCAAAAAAAATTTAAAGACAGTAAAATTATCGTTCTTCATGCAGACGACTCTTTCCCTCCGTTGAATGTCCCCGAAGTAAGAGGAACAGAAACTTTTAAGGTGCAGGATTTTCTTGAAAGGGAAGTCCCCGAAACGGACGCTGAAAATATAAAAATAATTGAATGGCGGCCTTCCATGAATTTCTACAAGCAGGCCTATGTAAGCCTGTTGTCTTTCGCCGTTGATTTTATCAAACGCATGGACGCTGGAAAAAGAACAGCCGCTGTTTTTGGGAAAAAATGGGTTGGCAATTTTTTCAGAAATATAGGAAATGCGCGCAAAACGCTCCTTTACAAATCCATGGATATTCCCGTAATAATTACGGGGGCTGGTCCAAGTCTGGAAAAAGCGATACCGGTCATCAAAAAAGCACAGGAAGAATGTTTAATTATTTCCGCTTCTTCCTCGCTAATGGCGCTTTCTTATTACGGCGTTCGGACGGATATTGTCATAAGCACGGACGGCGGCGGCTGGGCGCTCAGGCACATTTATCCTTTTTTCAGAAAACCAAATTGCGCTGTAAAATACGGCGCGTCTTTCGCCGTAAATCTCTGCGCCGCCCTTCCCTCCCAGTGCGCGGGCATTCCTTTTCTAATAATGAACGACGGAAGTTTATGGCAGAGCGTTATTCTGCATGAACTTTCCATGCCGTCCGTTATAATTCCGCAAAAGGGAACTGTTACCGCCTGCGCCGTAGAACTGGCGCTCGCCCTGACTAACGGCAATATTTTTCTTGCGGGCATGGACCTTTCCGTAAGAGACATAAAAAGCCATGTGCGTCCTTACGCTTTTGATCATCTGTTGCTAGACAACGCAAGCCGTTTTACACCCGTTTATTCGCAAAGTTTTGTCCGTTCAAAACAAATACAGGAAGGCGGCAGTCTTGATATTTATGCGGGGTGGTTTAAGAAACAGCTTGCCTCGTGGCCGAAACGGATATTCTCTTTTGGCGGAGGGAATGAAATATTTGAAAGCGCCCATTGCGCGGAACAGGCAAAAAAGAAAAATACGTCCGAATATTTTAAGACCGTCGATACAAAAGACGATCCCGCAAATTTTCTCAAAACAGGAGTCCGCGCACTGATTTCAGCCTTAAAGAACGGTGAATACGCGGAGAATCTAAAAAAGGAACTTGCGCCCCTGCTTTTCCCAAGTGAAAAAAATATAACGGAACGGCAAATAGAAACGGCGATTAACGAGGCGGCTTATGGGTAGCCGTTATACGTTTTCAGAATCCCGCTCCGGTGAAATTGTTCCATCTATTGTCATCGCGCAGGGAAACAGCCGCCCTCTCCATTCGTTAATCGACCCCAAGCGCGAGGCAGAACGCCTTATAGCGACCATACCGCAGGATACGGGCTTTGTGATCTTTCTCGGCCTCGGCGGCGGGTTCGCCCCGCAAGCCGCGCTCGCCAGTACCACCGCGCAAATTGCCGTCATAGATTTTGATAAAGACGGCGTAAAAGAACTTTTATCCGCAAAAGATTACTCGCCCCTGTTAAACAACGGGCGTTTCAGCCTTTTAACCGATTTTTCGTTAGACGAAATAAAAAACTTTATTCTTGAAAACTACAACCCCGCCCTGCGCGGCGGCATTAAAGTTATTCCCCTGCGCGCAAGAACCGAACATGATTTAGAAATATTTAACAAAACCGCCGCCGTTATACAGGAAGCAATAGACAGCGCCGCTACTGACTTCAGCGTTCAGGCGCACTTTGGGCTTCGCTGGTTTTCCAACATTATCCGTAATATAAAAATGGCCGGAATTACGGATAAATCTGCGGATTTATCCGCTGATAAATCCGCAGAGCAAAATTTTACCGCAAAAAAAATTGACAAAACTGCCATTGTCGCGGCGGGTCCTTCGCTGGACGGGCAAATAACCGCCCTTGCGGAATATAAATCGCAAAAAGTTTTTATTATCAGTTCCGACACCGCCCTTCCCGTTCTTTTGCATAATGGAATTGAACCTGACGCGGTCGTATCTATCGACTGTCAGCATATCAGTTACTACCATTTTTGGGGCTGTAACATTCGGAAAATCCCGCTTGTTCTGGACATTGCAAGCCCTCCTCTGCTACGCAGTTTTTCGGATATGCCCGTATTTTTTTCAGGCGGCCACCCTCTTGCGCGTTATATTTCCGCTTACTGGCGGCCTTTGCCCTTACTTGACACTTCGGGCGGCAATGTAACTTACGCCTGCCTTTCTCTTGCGGAAAATTTAGGCGCACAGCGAATAACGCTCTTTGGCGCGGATTTTTCCTATATTAACCCGCAAACTTACGCAAGGGGCGCTTATATCTATCCCTATTTTGAAAGAAAGCAAAACCGTTTTCGTACTCTGGCATCGCAGTTTTCCTCTTTTTTGTACCGCGCCCCTTTTCTGCCCCTAGAAAATGAAAATCAAATTTACCGTGAAACATCGTCCCTGCGTTTTTACAGGCAAAAACTTGAAGAAAAAGCGTCCGCAATGGACGCGCAAATCAGCATTTTCCCAGGGCAAGGCGCTCCAGTCAATCTTTTAAACAAGACGGCGCATAACACCGCAATAAATTCCGTCCGCGCCGCGCCGGAAAATAAAAACAAAAGCGGAATTGAGTTTCTTGAACAGTACCGCGGCGATATAGCCGCCCTCCCGTCCGGCGGATTAAACGAAAAAGAAAGGATGATTTTTACCACTTTGCTACCCACAGCCGCAGGGCTTAAACACCGGGGCATGGCTTACGGAGAATTAATCGAAGAGACAAAACGTTACTGTACCGGGCAGATTGACAAAATACTCAGTTAAACGCCATAGCCGCGTACCCTACAAAAGAATCTGGAACGCCGCCATTTTCCATGTCCGCGCTGGTTGCATACTCCAAAAGCCGCGCGCCGCCAAGCCCTTTTTCTTTCGCAAAACCCATCGCGCCAAGGACAGCTCCCGCGGAACAGGCGGAAAAATCCTCTTCGGCGCGAAGAAGAACATCGCTTGAGTTTCCAGATTCAACCGCCTTGATAAAATTAGCGTCGTTTACTTCGCGCACCCAGCGCAAAGCAGAGTTTCCCGCTCCGTGCGGCGAAAAACCATAATTAACGCCGTAATGGGTTAAATCGGTAGAAGCCACAACATTTACGGCGCGTTTTAACTTTTCTGCCGTCTTCACAATGGTTTTTCCGGCTGAAAAGGACGAAGTTTCCGAAGGAAGCCGCAACCAGACAAGCCGTGCCTGAGGAAAAAAGAAACGAACCATAGGCAGAAGCACTTCGACGGTGTTGTCGCGGAAACAGTCTTCTTCGCTTTTCAGTTCTTTCTGTAAAATTGAACGCATTTCAGAATCAATTTGCATTAGACCGAAAGGGGTCATAACCGCGTCTTCCATCGCGCACAGCACGGGGGAGCCGGAAGGCAAATGACCTCCCAAAACGACAACAGTTTGCGCCGTTCTGTCCAGCGATGATACCGCAAGGGAAGCAAGCCGGCCTGAGTAATACCAGCCTGCGTGGGGGGCGACAACAGCTGATGAAGAATGTTCCAAACCGGCGGATTTTTCCAAAAACCGCGATATTTGGGCGGAAACTTCCGCAGGATCGCGCGGAAACCAGCCCGCAGGCAGTGAATATTCTCTTATTCTCATATATTTTCCATGTCTTACCGCCGATAATTATAGCAGAGAAATAATAAACCGTATATAATATGAAAATGCGTCAAAAGAACAAAACTACTGGAGAAACCTCAATTATCGGCACTGTTGTCGCCGCGATATGTATTGTGATTTATCTTGTTTCTCTGGTTCAAGCGGCAGTCCGTTTTTATTTGAGCGTTGATCAGCAAAAAATCCAGGCCGATTACGATTTTCAATCTATAGGAAACATGGTTTCTTCCGAAGGAGCGCGCGGGTTTATGGGTGAATCTTTTATCATATCAATAAACAATATCCTCGCGTCCGGCAAAACAATTGAAGCCGTAATAGTTTTTGGTCCCAGTGTCGAATATGCTTTTGAAAAGCAAAGAGGCAATACTGTTACATGGATAAATGATTCGCCAAGATTTATTAACAAGTTTAGTATTAACACGCAGGGGCTTTACAGATCATTTTCTTTTGAAAATAACATGAATGTCAGTATTCAAGCCGCGGCAAGGGTTTTTAGTTATTCTGAAATATCAAAAATATTAAAAGAAACTTTAATTCTTATTTTGATTGGGTTTACCCTCGCTTTCTTTACAATGTTACTGCAATTATTGCTTGGCAGTACGGAAGAAACAGTAGGAACAGAAGAAACTACTCCTCTTTTCAAGCATGAATTTGCGCCTGTTGACATACGGGTTAGTGAACCTGTCAATGTGCGCGTTAACGAGCCTGTCAACGTGCATATTCAAGAAAATGTTAACGCTCCGCAGACTGCTAAAACGCCGCAGACCGTTTACACTCCGCCTCCTGTTCAGACACCGCAGACTGTTTATACGCCGCCGCCTGTTCAAACGCCAACTTATGAGCCTATTACATTCAAGCAAGAAGACGCTATTAATGAAGAATCAGGACCAAAGGGGCTTTATTCTCCCCGGAGCCATATCGGGTGGGAAGAATATTTATACGACAGACTGAATTCGGAACTGCACCGTTGCGCTTCGACTGAAAAAGACTTGACGCTTTTAATGCTGGAATTCAAAAGCAAAGTGGATAACTTTCAATTTAAGGACGCGGCGCAGGAAGCGTTCGCATTATTTACGTCAAGAGACCTGTTATTTGAAAAAGGCGAACAGGGCATTACTGTTATAATGCCCGGTATTGATCTTGAAACAGGTTTGGGGAAAGCGCAGAAATTCCAGAACCGTATTAAAGAAAAACTTTTCGCAAAAAACAGCGCGGACGACTGTATCTACATCGGACTTTCATCGCGCGCGGGGCGTCTTATGAACGCGGAAAGAATACTGTTGGAAACAAACGAAGCGCTACAAAAAGCAAAGACAGACAGTGATACGTCAATTATAGCGTTCAAGAGCGATCTCGAAAAATACAGAAGGTTTATTGCTTCTCAAAATCCTGCGCGCTCCTGAAAAGCTTTTGCGCCGCCCACGGCGCAAGCGAATAAACATAATCCGAACCTTCTACGCGCGCAAAACGGCGATCTGTTTCGTCAGCGTCTGTTACGCGAACAGTCTTGACGCCGCCGTCTCCCAGTTCCAGCACAAGGCTGGCATAATTGAATTTCGGATCGTCTCTTGCAATAGAATCGCTAAAATCGTCGCCTTCAAGATTTAAAACCGCCTTTACATAACCATCGATATTAGCCGGATCGGGGTTTGCAACTTCGATACCGGAAACTGTCCACGTCCTGTTCTTCCGGGAGAAAACCTGCGTCCCTTGCGGACTGTAAACGGAAAGACGCTGAACGCTGTCTACGGCAACTTTCCCGTCCTCGCTTTCGGGAATGAGTCTGAGGTTATACCAGCCGTTGGCTGAACCTGTAATGTACGAGGCGAATAAATTTTCCCCGGAACGGACTTCGTTCTGACCGTATTTGCGAAGATAGATTTCCCGCCCCGTAACATCTTCATTGCCGAGCAGTATATCCAAAAGCACAGAATTTTCCCCGTAAAGGGTTATTCTTTTCGCTGAGTTTTCGCCGACCCCAAGCTTTTCATGGGACGATGCGCTTGAAGAGCGGACAGGCCACGCCTTGCGCGACGTAAAGATACCGGTAAAATCTTCTATGCGCAGTTGGCGGGCTGGATATTCCGTACCGTTATGCAAAACAAACCACTGCCCGCTTTTCTTTACAAGTTCCACACCGCCGTCTTGCGCGCCGACAACGATTCTCGCTGTTCTTCCCGCAAGTTTTGAGTCGAGCCAGACATAAGAGGCGCTTCTTGTTCCCGCAAATTCAGGATCAAAGATAAAACTTGCCAAATAGACAAGCGCCAGCGCTCCTATCAGCGATAAAATGTAAATTAATCTTTTTTTGTATTCCATAAAAAGTCTCCTATTACTCGCCGTATTATTTTTCATTACAATCAGGCAAAGGTTGCCGTCAACTCTTTACAAAGCATGGAAGCAATAATTTCAGAAGATGTTTGACGGGAAGCTATCGCTTTTGCATTGAAAATTTTGGCGGTGTTTTCGTCAAGACCGACTATCTGAAAACCTTTGCGCGAAAAAAATCCTGTTCCATTATGACTAAGCGCCGGAACAGTTCTGGTCAGACGCTCGTCAAGGACGTAGTATTCTTCATCAGTCATATCGCGCATAATTACTCCTTCGTGTCCATTTTGGACGCTATTTTGTCACGCAAGGACATTGCATGAAACACTTTAATAGTTTCATCAAATAATATTGGACTTGTTCGACAACTGCGAACCTTCGGTTCGAGTTGGTTGTCTCACAGTCTTGCGGTTTTTCAGGCTATAAGCCTGCGAACGCGGACTTTAGTCCGAAAGTTCGACAAAACC
>JAITUY010000068.1 GCA_031286095.1 Treponema sp.
CATTTGGGCAATTCTGCGCAAACTTAACCAGCCGCTGACCGCCTATCTGATAATTGCCACCATTCCGGCAGTAATGTTCGCCCTTGTTTTCAAAAAGCCGCTGGAAAAGGCTTTTGAAACCGGCCAATTTTTGGGCTTCGCTTTTGTGCTCACTTCCGCGCTGCTGGTTACGGCGGAACTGCTGTCAAAACGCGCCGCTGTTGGCGGCGCTGCCGGCGGCAATTTAAAAAAACCCGGTGAAATGAATTGGCTGGACGCGCTGATTATCGGCATATTGCAAGCCGTCGCCATTATTCCCGGCGTGTCCCGTTCCGGCGCCACCCTGTCCGGCGCGCTTTCCCGCCGGCTGAACCGTGACTTTGCCGCCCGTTTTTCATTTTTGCTGTCAATTCCGGCAATACTCGGCGCGGCGGTTTTGCAGTTGAACGATTTGGTAAAAGGTGGCGATGCGGCTGCCTCGCCGGTATCAGGGGGCATCGGAACAGCTGCAATCATCGCGGGAACTTTAAGCGCCGCCATCGTGGGTTTTATAGCCATACGGCTGATGCTGAAAATTGTCAGAGAAAAATCGCTGTGGGGCTTTGCCATTTACACGGGGATTTTGGGCCTGCTGGTGCTGATTGATCAACTTGCAACGCATCTGGTGTTTTAGGAAACCGCGCAACAATTCAAGGGCGCATTTGCAAGGTTTTGAGTAAAATTGGTCTGTGCTTTGTCAAATATTTTGATTAAATCCTGTTGTATATAATGAAACAGATTGTAGAGAAAATTGATACCTTCAGAACATTGTTGCAAAAGTTTTATTTTCCCGCTATAATCTACCATAAGTTTATTTTAACCCATCAGCCATAAATAAGACACATACATTTTTTTAGCGAGGGCAATTATGGATGTTGTCTATTTTTTCCGCGAAGCCGGCATAGTGCGGGTTCCCTTTTTCAGTTACGATCAAACATTACTTGGTCTATTCACAGCTCACGGCTGGACATGGAACAGGGCGCGCCGCGAATTTATTTTTAGCAGGGATATAAACGCCAAGCACTTAAGCGGTATTCTCTCCGGTATCCCCTGCGTGTGGGTGGAAGAAGACAGCCCTTCATACTGCCGTCTTCAAGTTTATGGTTTTTGGGAACGTACTTGGGAAACAGCCGCCCATGCTGCCAATTTGTATCTTCACGATAACACTTCCGGCTATTGTGTTCCTGCTCCGCACAGTCAGCCTTTCGCTTTCCCCCGTCCAATCATCCCGCCTGAAAAATTATCCGAAGAGTGGCGCGCTAAACTTGAAGTCGAGCTTCGTTCCAGAAAATACAGTCCTCAAACCCGCCGCGCCTATATTTACTACAACCGCCTGATTTGCCGTACTCTTCAAAAAACTCCTGAAGAAATCCGTCCCGATGACGTAACGGAATTTCTCGCTTTCATGGAAAAAGACAAAAAATATTCCGCCTCTGCGATGAACCTTGCTATCAGCGCGATAAAATTTTTCTTTAGACATATTTTAAAAAATGACGACATCGGAGAAAAACACCGTCCTCGTCATGACGGCCGTCTTCCCATGATTCTGTCAAAAGAGGAAATCAGTAAAATCTTTTCTCTTGAAGAAAATCCCAAGCACCGCCTGTTGTTGATGCTTGTCTATTCGTCCGGTCTTCGCGTCAGCGAAGTTGTCGCTCTAAAAAAGGAACACATTGATTTATCCCGCAAGGTTATTTACATTCGTTCTGGCAAGGGCAGAAAAGACCGCAGTACGCTCCTTTCTGAAAAAGCCGCCCGGTATATTGTTGAATACTATAAATTTTTTAATATTGATAAATGGGTTTTTCCCGGTCAGCCCGCCTCTCAACATTTATCAATCCGCTCCGCCCAGCATATTTTTGACAAAGCCCTCCGCCGCGCCGCCGTTCAAAAAAACCTGTCAATCCATAGCCTTCGCCATGCCTTTGCCACCCATCTACTGGAAAGCGGCACGGACATCCGCTATATTCAAGAGCTTTTGGGCCACAGTAGTATCCGCACCACGGAACGCTACACCCATGTCGCCAAACGCAACATACTTGCCATAAAAAGCCCTCTTGACACGATTTTTTAATATTATCTATACAGTTGCTTTTTTTCTTACTTTTACTTTGCTTTTTTCATATAATACTTCCGGGTCCAAATCCACTTTATTTGGCCATTCTATCGTATCATACGATACCTTAACCATCTTAAATAATTTTTCATCTTTTAATGTTTTGAATAATCCTGTATCCAGATATGGTTTTACATCAAATATTTTTATCTCATTATTTTCAAAAGTAAGTTCCAAATTATAGTCATTTAAAGGCTTAACTTTTTTTACGGACAAATACATTTTTTCTCCTTATTTTAAGGGGTCAATATTATATGGAAGTTCACCAGAACATTGAAATTGTTGCCATATAATTATTGTATTCAATATTCTCAGATTTAATCAATAGGTCATATTCTTGCGAATATCAGGGATGTGAAAAGTAAATACTGTTGCCCTGAATTGACAAAGCCTACTTGACACCCTTTTCTAAATATGGTCAAATTAACCAGATAGCGTATTAACACCCGCTTTTGGCATTAACACGAAACTTTTCGTCGTGTTAACGCCGTTCTTGGGTGTTAGGACGAAATTCGCTTTTTATACGGGTTTTATTGTTTTACGCGAAATTCGTGTACAGAACGTTATGCGAAATTGTGGCTAAATTGGTTGGAAGATATTGATAATATAATAAAAATAAATATACAATAAAATAAAAGGATGGATTAGATGGTTGTAATAATTGATTGTACAGGTAAAGATATTGAATTATTGGCAAAAATGAATAAACAATTAATCGAAGATGAAAAAGCAAATAATTTAATGGATATTTCCCAATTGGAAAATAGAATGAAAGATTTTTTGGATAAT
>JAITUY010000142.1 GCA_031286095.1 Treponema sp.
CGCGATTTTGTCGAACTTTCGGACTAAAGTCCGCGTTCGCAGGCTTATAGCCTGAAAAACCGCAAGACTTGTGAGACAACCAACTCGAACCGAAGGTTCGCAGTTGTCGAACAAGTCCAGTATCGTATTTTCGTAATATTTCGTAGAAATATGGAAAATACAAGGGCTGTTAGAGAAGTAACCGGCTTTCAGAACAGCCCATTTTCGGATAAACAGGTTATTGGACTTGTGAGGAAACTTAAGTTTTTGAACAAGCGCCTTATAAAAATATTTTCATAGTTTAAGGAGGAAAAAAATTATGAAAGAAAACGCAGAGGAAATACTCATTTCCGGCGCAGTTCCATACGGCAAGCCGGCGGCAAAGACCGCTAAGGTACTGCGTGTGAGGCTTGCGGTATTTGCATTGGCGCTTTGCGTAATCGCGCTTGGCGGGTGCGCAGGGAAAGCGAAGTTGTACATTTACAACTGGACTTACTACACACCGGATTCCGTTATCGAGAAATTCGAGAAGGAGTACAATGTCAGGGTCATTTATGACGAGTTTGCGTCTAACGAAGATATGTACGCAAAACTTAAAGCGGGCGGCAGTGGTTACGACATTGTCTTCCCGTCGGCGGATTATGTTTCGATTATGATTCAGCAGAATATGCTGGAAAAAATTGACAAAACAAAAATCCCCAACCTGAAAAACGTTGATCCGGCGGTGTTAAGGCAGGCGGACTATGATCCTAATATGAACTATTCAGTTCCGTATTATTTCGGGGCGGCCGGCATCGCGGTAAACACAGCCTATGTTCAGAACTTTAAGAGAAGCTGGTCAATCTTCGGAAGAGATGATTTAAGCGGCCGCATGACAATGCTGGATGATATGAGGGAAGTAATGGGCGACGCCCTTGCATATCTCGGTTATTCAGTTAACACGGTAGACCCTGCAAAAATAGAAGAAGCGAAAAAGCTTATCAACAATTCGTGGAAACCTAACCTTGTCAAATTCGACGCCGAAGCGTTTGGAAAAGGTTATGCCAACGGCGACTTTTGGGTGGTTCAGGGGTATCCTGAAGTAGTTTTTGAAGAAATTGCGGATAACGAACAGTTAAAGGCTAACACTGTTTTCTTTATTCCCGAAGAGGGAGGACCTGCGTACATTGACAGTATGTGTATCTTAAAAGGCTCAAAAAACATTGATGTTGCCCACAAGTTTATAAATTTTATTCACAGTCCTGAAATTTACGCTGAGTTTGCCGACATCTTTGGTTTTCCCGCAACCGCAAATGTTCCGGCGCGCAATTTTAAAACCGGGGAATCATGGTATACCGAAGCCGAGCTTGCCAATGTAGAAGTAAAGAAAGATATTGGAGATGATCTGGAACTCTATAACGATGCGTGGTTCAATTCGATAAAAGTAGTCAAGTGATATATGCCGGTATCTGCCATTAGAACGGCAGATACCAAAACGATAAGCGGCATTAAAACGCCGCTTATTTCCATTGACAATGTTAACGTTATAGAGGGTGCTGTTCCTTGACGAATTATTTTGTCTGGGGAAAATCGGGAACCTGAAAACAGGGGCCTAAAAATTTTACAGGAGTATATTAATTGAGAAAAAAAATCACATGTATTGTATTTGCGGCGCTGATAATGCCCGCCATGTTTTCCTGCAGTTTTTTTGGAAAACAAAAGTTGTATATTTACAATTGGACGTATTATACACCGGATTCTATCATTGAAAAATTTGAGAAAGAATTTAACGCCAGAATAATTTATGACGAATTTGCCTCTAACGAGGATATGTTCGCCAAACTTAAATCCAGCAGGTCTAAACGCGGCAGTTACGACATTGTGTTCCCATCAAAAGATTTTGTGCCTATTATGATCAGACAAAACATGCTGGAAAAAATTGATAAATCAAAAATACCAAACTTAAAAAACATAGACCCGGAACTGTTAAAAAGAGCCAACTACGATCCGGATATGCAATACTCCGTTCCCTATTTTTACGGAGCGGCCGGTATAGTGGTAAATACCGCCAGAGTTTCCGATTATCAAAAAAGCTGGTCTATTTTCAGCAGAAGCGACCTGCGCGGCCGTATGACAATGCTGGACGATATGCGCGAAGTGTTTGGCGGCGCGCTTGCCTATTTGGGCTATTCGGTAAACACAACGGACCCTACCCGTGTTTCCGCCGCCACGGACATCATAAAAAATTTATGGAAACCCAATCTTGTCAAATTTGACGCCGAGGCTTTTGCTAAAGGTTACGCCAACGGCGATTTTTGGGTTGTACACGCCTACCCAGAAGCGGTTTACGAAGAAATTATCAATAACTCCCAACTGTTAAAAGACACGGTTTTCTTTATACCGAGAGAAGGCGGTCCATCCTACATTGACAGTATGTGCATTTTAAAAGAGGCGAGAAATATCGAGCTTGCCCATAAATTCATCGATTTTATACACAGACCGGAAATCTACGCCGAATTTGCTGACACTTTTGGTTTGCCAGCTACGGTAAATATTCCAGCGCGCCGGTTAAAAAAAGGCCATTCGCTCTATATGGCGGAAGACCTGCTTATGACTGAACTGGTAGAAGACCTGGGAGCCGATCTGGATATCTACAACGACGCGTGGTTTAATTCGATCAGGGTCGGGGAATAGAAAAATATTTTATCACAAACCGCGTCTTGAAACCGCCGCGGTTTGTGATATTGGACTTGCGATAATGTTCATCATTAATCAAAAGTTTGTACCATGTTTTTCTTTCCCATTAAATACGACTTTGTAATTATCGTTTCAATGATTTTTTTTACATCATCACTGCTTTTTTCAAAAATCTTGCCTGATAAAATAATCAATTCTTCTACAACTTTTGTAGAATTAATTTTTTCATTTATTTTTTCCAAATTCATATCCCCCCCTTATTCCCATGAAAAAACCATTCCTTGATACCGGATTATAGTCAATAAAAGTACCAATGTCCATAATACAAGACCCATTTCCCACGACAAACGCATGAATGAGGAATTTAAACACGAATAGTACGAATAACAACGAATGACCACGAATACAGGAATTATAAAAGCAATTCGTATCCTATTCGCGCCTTATTCGTGTACATTCGTGGTTAAATTCTTCTCTTGGAGTCCTTCATGCGTTTGTCGTGACCCATTTCCGCCCTTCTGTTAGCGCCGGTTAGAGGCGTATTTTTTCAATTTTTGGGCTTTACATTTTTTCCCCTTTCCGCTAAAATTCGCTATTATCCCCTAAAGGGGCTTTTTTAAGGAAGGATATTATGTCACGGACTTGTGAAATCTGCGGAAAACATACAGTTACCGGCAATAAAGTAAGCCACGCGAAAAACCATACCCGCAGGACATGGAAACCCAATCTGGTAAAGGTAAAAACCGAGGTAGGCGGGACAGCGCTAACGCTAAAAGTTTGCGCCCGCTGTCTAAAAAGCGATTATATCACAAAAAAAATATAACTTGCTTTAATGAAAGACCCTGAACTTGTAAAAGCGCTGGATTATATTCTTAATCACAGCAACGAAGCTTCTATTGAGGTTCTTGCCGAGGCTGTAGTTCGCAGGCGCCGGGATTTAATGATTTTAGAGGCGACGGGGACTACCCCCGACCCTCGGCGTATGGCAAACGAAATAACGGAACAGATCAACGCCGGGGTCGGCGGTGGCATTGAGTCCATGAAAAAGACAATCCGCGAAATGATTGTCAGAGTTATCAAGGAAAATGCGCCCGAGCTTTCCGCCGCCCAAATAGACGAACTTTCCCGGACATGGCTTCCCGAACGTCCGGCTGAAAAAAAAGAAGCCGTGCCGCGCGATATGCTTATATCCATGATAGAGCAGTTTGTTTCTTTTTCCCGTGGCGCTATGAAATCTTCGGTGGATAAAAATCTTCGCGCGGAAATGGGCGCGTGGCCGCAAAAATACTGGAACGCCTTTGATCCGGTTATCCGTTCAATTATTACCGACTTCTTGAAAGACAGAATAACTGAAAAAGAATTTAATTCCAAAATCGGAATCGCATTAAAAATGTAAATATGATATAATTACTTTATGAATAACATACAGATTACTTTTCCGGACAAAAAAACAGTAGAGTGCCCTTATGCTTCAAACGCGTCCGGTCTTATCGGACATTTTGGTATGCCCGCTCAGGAGATTGCGGCAATCAGGGTAAACAACGAAATTCGTCCGCTTGGGACTTCCCTTCTTGTCAACGCGAATGTGGAGCCTATTCCCGTAGATTCGCCTGAAGGAGCCATGATCTACCGCCGCACGCTTTCCTTTGTCCTAGCGATTGCGGCAAAAAATATATTTCCCCAGCGGGGCGTGTATGTAGGCCATTCGCTGGGAAACAGTTATTACTATACTTTCAGCGATGGGGAGAAATGCGAAAAAAAGGAAGTTGAAAAACTTGCCGAAGAAATGAAAAAACTGATAGATCAAAATTTGCAGATAACTTTTAAGTACCTCGCTTATGAAGAAGCCGTGCAGTTGTTTAAGAAAAACCGTCAAGAAGACACAGCCCTTCTTCTGGAACAGCGCAGTACTTCCCGCATAAAAGTAAATGAGTGTTTTGGCTACATGGACATTTATATCCAACCCCTTCTTGAACGCACGGGTCAGCTTGTCGCGTTTGAACTTATGCCGTATCAGGATGGTTTTTTGCTCCGCTTTCCGGGTATCGGCAAAGGAAAGACAATCGAACCTTTTGTTGACGAGCCTAATCTTTTTCAGGTTTATAACGATTATAAAAAATGGGGGCGCATTGTCGGCGTACGGGTAGTCGGCGAATTAAATTCAAAAATCGCGGACAGAACATTTAACGACTATATAAGAATTTCCGAAGCTCATCAGGCGCGTTGTTTGTCGCAGATAGCGGAACAAATTTACAGCAAACGCAACAAAATTAAAATGATACTCATCGCCGGTCCTTCAAGTTCGGGAAAAACAACAAGCGCGAAAAGGCTTTCCATCGAGCTTATGGTTTTGGGCTTAAAACCTATCGCCGTAAGCCTTGACGATTATTACAGGGGAACCGCGTCCACTCCGAAAGACGAAAAGGGCGATCCCGACTATGAATGTCTTGAAGCGCTTGACGTGCCTTTCCTCAACGAACAATTGCAGGCGCTGTACAGAGGAGAAGAAATCACTCTGCCTGTTTACGATTTTAAGTCCGGCGAACGCAAGGCGTCAGGCGGCAAGAAAATACGGCTGGAAAGCCAGAATGTGCTGATTGTAGAAGGCATACACGGTCTTAACGACGCGCTAACATACAGTATTGACCGCGACACAAAGTTTAAAGTTTACATTTCTGCGCTCACACAGCTTAATCTTGACGACCACAACCGTATTCCCACCAGCGACAACAGACTACTGCGGCGTATGGTGCGCGATTCCCAATTCAGGGGAATGCAGGCGGCAGGCACTATAAAAATGTGGCCCAAAGTTCAGGCGGGCGAGCGCAAGTATATTTTCCCGTTTCAGGACACAGCCGACGCGGCATTTAATTCCGCCCTTGACTATGAGCTTTCGGTCTTCAAATACTACGCCGATCCTCTGTTAAAAGCGGTAAAACCGGGAATGTACGAATACGCCGAAGCCACAAGACTGCTTTCGTTCCTTGAAAACTTTACCCCGATTCCGCCGCAATATGTTCCGGGAACAAGCATATTACGCGAATTCATCGGCGGCAGTGAATTTAAGTATTAATTTTTAATCGTACGGAAAAACATCTTGCAAAGGCGCAAAGTTTTTGTCCGATAATTCTTCCTTCTATAAATGGACTTGTTCAATAACCAACGGGGTTATTGAACAAGTTTAATACATCGTACAACAACTCTGCGCCTGTGAACCAAAAGTTCGACGCCTCCGCGAGATGATCCTCTTATTAATTCTGTCTTCGCGTCAAGTTCTTCTCTATCAATTCCAGTTTTAACTGGCGCAGTTTTTCAGTTATCGATACTTTGTAAATATGAGGGTTTAACAATCTCTTGTAGGTTGCGTCAAAGCGGTCAAGATTAGCGCTTGCATAGGCTTTAATTACGTCTAACGAAGGAAGTTCAGCGCAAAGACAGCCGCCTTCCAGCCGTTTTTTTAACAGCGCCTCGGCGTTTTCGATATCGTAAAAAAAGTGACGGTAGTCGGCGGACGGATGCCAGAAACAATGCCTCTGCCCTTCCCTCGGCTTGTCGTCATCATCGTCAATACCGAGTAAGTCGGCGACCGCTCCGCCTTTTTGATCCCAAATACGCCAAACCTGCTTAACACCGGGGTTCGTGGTCTTTTCAGGGTTATCGGAAAATTTCATTACGGGAACAGCGGTATTCCCTTCAAGCCGCGCTGTCAATTTGTAAACGCCAGTAAAAGCCGCGACATTTCCGCCCGTTACCATTCTTGTCCCAACACCCCAACTGTCAACAGGAGCGCCTTCTTTTACAAGCGTCTCAATAATGTTTTCGTCAAGATCATTGGAAACCGTAATAAACGCCTTCGGCAGTCCCGCTTCGTTAAGCAGACGCCTTACCTCGGTAGAAAGATACTGAATATCCCCCGAATCAAGGCGCACCCCGAAATTTTTACCCTGCGCAGTGAGTTTTTTTCCGGCCTTAATCGCGCTGAATACGCCGCTTTTTAACGAGTCGTAAGTGTCAATCAAAAAAATTGACCTGTCGGGGTAAAGGGCGGCGTAAGCGTCAAACGCCTCTTCCTCGCTGTTATACGACATAATCCACGAATGCGCCATAGTTCCCATTACAGGGATACCGAAAATTTTACCAGCCAGAGTGTTGCTGGTTCCGCCAGCGCCGCCTATATATGCCGCTCTGGACGCGGAAACCGCGCCGTCGAATCCTTGCGCCCTTCGCATACCAAATTCCATCAATTTTCCTTTTCCGCTGGCAAGCCATATACGGCAGGTTTTTGTCGCTATTAAACTTTGAAAATTAATCGTGTTAAGCAGTAAGCCCTCAATTATCTGACACTCTATAAGACTGCCCTCTACTCTGATAAGCGGCTCCTGCGGAAAGACCACGGTTCCCTCATCCATCGCCCACAAAGAACCGTTAAAATGAAAAGTTTTAAGAAAGTCCAAAAATTCGCTTTCAAAAACTTTCAAACTTTTCAGATAGTCTATATCTTCGTTTGAAAAAGATAATTTTTTTAACTTTTCCAGCAAAGTTCCAAGACCCGCGAATATCGCATAACCGCCATTAAACGGCTGAGTGCGGAAAAACATCTCGAACACGGCGCGTTCATTCTGACCGCGTTTCCAGTAGCCTTGAGCCATTGTAAGGGAATAAAAATCTGTAAACAGGGCGGAGTTTTCCATTATTTCATCAGATCGCCGGAAGCAAAAAATTCTATGCCGTTGGACTTCATAGCGCCAACCGCGCTCTCTACCGAACCTGAGGGAAAACCAACGCCGCGCACGGCATCGTTTGCGACAATGACTTTAAATCCCAAATTTCTACAATCCATAGCGGAGAAAAACACGCAGTAATCCGTAGCAAGCCCGCCCATAATAACAGTTTCAATTCCAAGCGATTTTAACCAGCCTTCCAGCCCGGTCTGAGTTTTCCTGTCGTTTTCAAAAAAAGCGGAATAAGAATCGAGTTCCTTGCGGAAACCTTTGCGGATAATCATCGAAACGGGGGACAGGTTCAGGTCTTTGTGAAAAGCCGCGCCCGTTGTCCCTTGAACGCAATGGTCAGGCCAAAGCGTCTGCCCCATAACAAGGGAGGTATCAACGGCATCCCCTGTTTTTTTACCGGAATGTGAAGAAGCAAAAGAAACATGCCCCTGTGGATGCCAGTCCTGAGTAGCCGCGACGCGCCCGCCATTTCCTGCGATAAACGCCGACAAAGCGTTAAGAGGCTGTACTACCCTGTCTCCCTCCCCGACCGCAAGCGCTCCGCCAGGGCAAAAATCGTTCTGCACATCTATTAACAACAATAATGTTTTTTTATAATCCAAAACCATCATTACTCCTTACAACAATTATACATGAAAAACAAAAAATAAGATAGGGTTGTTTACTCAAAATATATATAAACTTTTTTCAAAATTTACTCCCTCGGAGGCAAAAAGGGAAAAGGGTAAAACTCTCTCGGAAGCCAATAAAAATATTTTGCAGTAACACATCTAACCTTTGGTTTACAGACGCTGAGTATTAGTACGATAGATTATCGTTGTATACGACTGCCATTATATAAAGTTAAGCAACATTACTCCTTGCATTTCTTTAGAATATAAAATATAAATAATATATGATTTTAATTATAATATTTATTTTAATATTTTTCATTTTTGGTTTATTCTATCTTTTAAAATATATATCACCTGAATATAAAGGTGCTGTTGGAGAATCAATAATTGCAAGAAAATTAAACAAATTACCAGAACAAGAATATAAAGTTTTTCATAATAGAGTTGTTCGGAAACTTCAGTTTCTGAACAACTTCATATAAAAAACGCGGTTTAGTAAGGCTTTAGCCTGAAAAACCGCAAGACTTGTGAGACAACCAACCGGGTTGTCGAACAAGTCCAATATTTATCTACAAATAAAAAATAGTAGTAGCCAAATTGATCATGTTATAGTCTCAATTTATGGAATATTTGTTATTGAAACAAAAAATTATAGCGGGTGGATTTTTGGTAATGAAAATAAAGAATATTGGACTCAGACAATTTATAATAATAAAAGTAAATTTAGAAATCCAATAAAACAAAATTGGGCACATATATATGCTTTAAAGCAAATATTGTCAGATTATAGATATATAAAGTATTATCCTATTATTGTTTTTACTGGAGAGGCAGAGCTAAAAAGCATAATTTCAGAAATACCAGTAGTATATGATTATGAACTTCTTAAAACTATTATGAATTATAAAGAACAAAATTTATCTTTTGATCAAATTGATAGTATTATATTAAAAATTACTGAAAGTAATATACAAGATAAATATAAAAAACATATCCAAAATATATATAAACAAATGCATGAAAAAAAACAAAAAGTAAATTCATTAATTTGTCCTAAATGTGGCGGTTCATTAGTTATTAGAAATGGACCTTATGGTAGTTTTTATGGTTGTTCAAATTATCCA
>JAITUY010000005.1 GCA_031286095.1 Treponema sp.
AATATTCGGTCATGGCTCTGATAGGTTGATTATGCTGATTTTCCATACTGTCCGTTTTTAAAATAGTAACGCTCAATATACATCCCTATTACGTTATCATGTATTTCTTTATCTTTGGAATAACAGATGGTTTTCCTTGAAAGTCGCTTTAAATGTATCCTGAAATTCAAATTTTTTCTCTCTATTTTTCATGTACGATATTTCCCTATATAATGCTGTTCTTGAGGAAGATATTTTGAATAAGAACCCCAATTATCTGTAAAATAATGCTTAATAGGAATCTGTGACAAGTAGGAATACAATTTCAGAAAATCAGCATCAGTTTTTCCTCCATTATGCCAGGCTAAAATAATACCTGAACGTTTATCCATAGCATACCATGTCCAGCGTTGATTATGTTTGTTGCCCACAAAAGACCAAAATTCATCTATCTCTGCCGTATAATAAATCTCTATTTCCAATGATTTCAATTGTGAATGTTCAGCCATATTTAATACGTATGGGTTAACGTGTGGCGTTTTTTTTTACTCCCAACTAACCGTGTTTCGCAATGCGGACATAAAATATTTTGTTTGTGTTCCATAAATTTTTTTTCTGCAAAAATACACATTCTCAACCTATCCGAGCCATGACCAAATCTGTTATTTTTGCTGCGGCGCTCGCGTTAAAAGAGGGTAGGGAAGCCGCAACATCGGCAATATGCAGAAACATTAACCATTAACCTTTAGTGTAATTCGTGTATCAATCATAATTCCTTCCACAATTTCAAAACATATTTTGTCTGTATTATTTATTTCCGGAACCATTTCAAACTTTTTGCACAAAGTTTCCGATTTAATGTATTCTTCAAATTTACGGAAAGCCGCATCAGTTTCAGGATGACTCTGTAACGTAACGGTAATGGTATCCGTAACTTCCAAGTTACTCTCTTTGCGATAGTTTTGAATGCGGTTTACCAACTCGCGGGCGTAACCTTCCTCTTTTAATTCCTGCGTAACAGTAATGTCTAATGCCACCGTCAGCGCGCCTTGATTGGCAACCACCCAACCCGGAATATCTTCTGCGATAATCTCCACATCAGAAAGTAAAATATCAACCTGTTCTCCTTCAATATTAAGAATAATATGTTCCTCTTTTTCAATCTGTGCAATCTCTTTTTGAGTAAATTCTGCTACTTTTGCGGCAATGGCTTTCATTATTTTTCCATATTTCGGTCCTAATGTTTTGAAATTGGGTTTAATCTTTTTTACTAAAATACCTTCGCTGTCTTCTACAAATTCAATCTCTTTTACATTCACTTCGTGTAAGATAAGCGATTTTACTTTTTCAATTTGCGCCACAAAGTTAGAGGTTTCCAACACCGGAATCATAATTTTTCCCAGCGGTTGACGAACCCGAATATTTGTTTTTTTACGTAGCGAAAGAATCATAGAACTGATTTGTTGCGCTAATTCCATTCTTTCTTCCAACAATTTGTCAATCAAGGTTTCATCTATTTCAGGAAAATGAGAAAGGTGAATAGATTCTACTTTTTCTTTATGGGTAACGGTATTCAAATCTATAAACAGTTTATCCATAAAGAACGGCGCAATGGGCGACGCCAATTTGGCAATGGTTACCATACAGGTATAAAGCGTTTGGTAAGCCGAAATTTTATCTTCGCTGTAATCGCCTTTCCAAAATCTTCTGCGACAAAGGCGCACATACCAGTTGCTCAAAAACTCATCTACAAACTGCTGAATATCGCGCCCCGCTTTGGTAGGTTCGTAATCCGTGTAGTTGACGTCGCAATTTTTTATCAGCGTATTTAATTCCGATAAAATCCAACGGTCAATTTCGGGGCGATTTGCAATGGGAATTTCCGGTTCTTCATATTTAAAACCGTCAATATTAGCATATAAAGCAAAGAAATTGTAGGTGTTGTAAAGCGTGCCGAAGAATTTGCGTTGCACTTCTTTAATTCCTTCTTCGTCAAATTTAAGATTATCCCAGGGTTGCGCGTTGGTGAGCATATACCAGCGTGTAGCGTCTGCGCCGTATTTTTCAATAGTATCAAACGGATCCACGGCATTGCCCAAACGTTTCGACATTTTATTTCCTGCTTTATCTAATACTAATCCATTAGAAACCACTGTTTTAAAAGAAACGCTATCGAAAATCATCGTCGCGATGGCGTGCAGGGTAAAGAACCAGCCGCGCGTTTGGTCAACGCCCTCCGCAATAAAATCGGCAGGGAATTTTTTCTCAAAAAGTTCTTTGTTTTCAAAAGGATAGTGCCATTGGCAGTAGGGCATTGCGCCGCTGTCGAACCACACGTCAATCAAATCCAATTCGCGCACCATCTTTTTGCCGCTCGGAGAAACCAAATAAATCTCATCCACATAAGGGCGATGCAAATCAATTTTTTTGTAATTTTCTTTACTGAAATCATTAGGAATAAAATCTTTATAAGGATTTTCATTCATTATTCCTGCGGCGATGGCTTTTTCAATTTCGTGGTACAGTTGTTTAATAGATCCGATACAAATTTGTTCTTTTTTATCTTCGGTAGTCCATATTGGCAAGGGTACGCCCCAAAATCTGGAGCGCGACAGATTCCAGTCCACTAAATTTTCGAGCCAGTTTCCGAAACGTCCGGTGCCGGTTGCCGCCGGTTTCCAAAGAATCGTATCGTTCAATTCCATCATTCGTTTTTTATAATCCGTAGTTTTAACAAACCACGAATCCAACGGATAGTACAACACCGGTTTGTCGGTGCGCCAGCAATGCGGATAGTTGTGGATATATTTTTCAATTTTAAATGCTTTGCCTTGTTGTTTTAAGCCGATTGCCAACTCCACGTCCAAAGGTTCCTCGTGTTTTTCACCCTCTTTCTCGTAATCGGGTTTTACGTATCTTCCGGCAACCGTTTGATACAAATCAACATTAACGCATTCTTTTACAAATGTTTCATCTAAATCTTCAATGAGATAAAATTTACCGGTTTTATCCACCATAGGTTGGCGGTTTCCCTGTTTGTCAATGAGCAGTAAGGGCGGCACGCCGGCTTCCTGCGCTACGCGCTTGTCGTCGGCGCCAAAAGTGGGGGCAATGTGTACGATACCCGTACCGTCTCCGGTGGTTACATAATCGCCGGCAATCACGCGAAACGCGCCGGCGCCCGGATTTACGTAAGGAATAAGTTGCTCATATTCCATACCGATTAAATTTTCTCCCTTTGTTTCCTTAAAAACTGCAAACGGAATATTTTTATCGCCGAATTTATACGCATCAAAAGGAAGTTCTGCATTTTTTTCGGGAAAATAGGCGGGCAGCAAGGCTTTCGCCAAAATCACACAGATTTCTTTTCCTGTATAGGGATTAAATGTTCTCACCAATACATAATCAATATTTTTTCCTACCGCAAGCGCGGTATTTGAGGGCAATGTCCAAGGCGTTGTCGTCCATGCCATTACGTAAACATTATCCGGAATGGGCGCGCCTTCCGGAAATCCCCACGGACATTTTTGCAAAAACGACTGTTTTACTTTAACTTTAAATAAAGCGGTGCAAGTGGTATCTTTCACATCTTTATAGCATCCGGGCAGGTTCAGTTCGTGCGAACTCAATCCGGTTCCGGCAGCGGGCGAGTAAGGTTGAATGGTATAGCCCTTGTACAACAATCCTTTTTTATACAGTTCCGATAATAAATACCATACCGATTCAATGTATTTATTGTCAAAAGTAATGTATGGGGCGTTCAAATCCACCCAGTAGCCCATTTTTTTAGTGAGGTCATCCCACAAATCTTTATATTTCATCACTTCGTTTCGGCAGGCTTTGTTATATTCTTCCACAGAAATTTTCACGCCGATATCTTCTTTAGTAATTCCCAATGTTTTTTCCACACCGAGTTCCACAGGGAGTCCGTGCGTATCCCAGCCGCCTTTGCGACCTACGTGTTTACCTTTTAAGGTTTGGTAGCGACAAAAAAGGTCTTTGATGGTACGCGACAGCACGTGGTGAATACCGGGCATACCATTTGCAGAGGGAGGTCCTTCATAAAAAACATATTCAGGATTTCCTTCACGGGTAGTTAAACTTTTCTCAAAAATTTCATATTTTTCCCAGTATTCTTTGATTTCTTTTCCAATTTCTGAGAGATTAAGTCCTTTGTATTCAGTATATTTATTCATTAATTAAGTATAATTTTTAACAAGATACAAAAATAGGTTATTTTTTATTTTACAAAAGCAGTTTGCCCTGGCAAACGCATTAAAATTTCTAATCAAGGTTACAAATTAGGAATTTTCGGGTTAAAAAACCTTATTTTCACCTTATCTACTTAACACAACGACCTTATTAGCAATAATATAGATTGAATTCCATAATCTTATTCCTTTATTTTTTATTATTCTCAACCCAGATACCCGGAACACACAAAGTTTGACAGATGATTTTTATTTACCGTTTATATATAAACAATTGATTGTTAATATTTTATATGTATTTATATGGATATTTTGTGTATATTTACTTCGTTATCAAATAATTATCTGTATTATGAAGCCAAAAGTTTTATCCTATTTTTGCTCCATGAAAGATCCAGGAATTGACCGTAAAAAA
>JAITUY010000186.1 GCA_031286095.1 Treponema sp.
GACAACCCGGTTGGTTGTCTTACAAGTCCTGCATTTTTTCGGGCTAAAGCAAGCTTTAGCCCTGCAAAAATACTTTTTTATTGGTAGTTGTTCGGAAAACTGAAGTTTCCGAACAACTCTAACAAGTAAATTGACGGTAGAGAGTTAGAAGCTACCTCTATAACCCGCTCTTTGTATTGGAACTCTGGCTCCTAATGGTATAGAAACGCATCCATTAAAAGATAAATTTCCAATGTTTTTAACTGTTGCCGGCACTGTAATATTGACAAGAGCGGAACATCTATAGAACGCACCCTGTCCAATTGTAATAACGCCTTCAGGAAGATTTACAGTTTCTAAAGCGGAACATTCTCTAAAAATATAATCGCTTATAACGGAAACGCCTGTAGGCCATGTTATAGACTTTAAAGCGGTATTGGCAAATGCGGTTACCCCTATTTCAGTAATGCTGTTTGGAAGGGTAATTGCGGTTAATGCGCTACAACCATGAAAAGCTTCTCTTCCTATTGTTTTAATACCATCGGGAAGGGTAACGGAGTGCAAAAATTCCGAATTTTGAAAAGCGGCGTCGCCAATTATTGTAACTCCTTCTGGAATTACAACACTGGTTATCTTGCTTGTGCGGAAGGCTTTTACCCCAATTTCTTTAACGGGCAGTCCCTGAATATTTGCGGGAACTATAACATCCCTTGCGCTTCCGCCGTATCCTGTAACAATAGCGCCGGACCCGTCTCTGGTAACAGTTATCATAAAGCTACTAGCATCTTGCGCTAAAACATGAACTGCAAGAACTGCCATAAATATAAGAGTAAATGTTAATTTCTTTGTCATAAAACACCCCCTTTCTTGTTGTTGATTAACAAAATTACTATTAATTATGAAAAAAGTCAAGCGATAAATTGCCTAGAAAACTACGGCTTTTCCTTTCCAGTATTCCTTCAAATCATATAAAATTCAGAGGTTGGCTTATATCATAATAATTAGATAGTAACTTTTTTATATATAATAAATTTTAATTAATAGGATATAATATAGCAAGGAGCAGGAGGTTATTAATGAATTTAACCGGAAAAGCCGCTGGGCTGGCTCTTCTTTTCTTTTTTGCGCTGGTTTTAGTTTCTCCTGTTCTTGCGGAAGAACAGACTCCAATTGATGAGCAACCAGCCGTCGAACCTGCCGCCGGACCCGCTACCGGTGATGAAGTTCCGCTCGTTCAGGAAACTTCCCCAATCGAAGAATCCGTTGTAACCGGTCCCGCCATTGAATATGACGATTCTTTTGACGATGATGCCTTTTTCTTTGAAGCGCCGACTCTCGTTTTTGAGGCGGTTCCCATCGAACCCCGTTCCTTTAACGATATTTTCCCTGATTTTTCACGAAGCCAAATAATAAGAGCCATGAACGAGACGGGGCTTAGATACGCTTTTGAAAAAGGCGGCTCTCCAGCGTTGATCCCCAATCCAGATTCGGGAATCGATCTGCTCAGCGGTGTAATGGCGAAAAAACCTTCCCATGTTATTGAGGCTCTTGTAGTAGTGCCTTATAAAAAAAGGGAACTGGATATGCTGGACGTTTACAACGCGCTTGGAAGGGTCAAAAATATAAAAGACCACAAGGCTTATATAAACGGCAGAGAAATCGTTATTTTTAAAGACACAACCCGTCTTGTAAGCGCCAAAAACAGAAAACCAATTCCCGACCCTTCCCCCACAAATACGCTTCCTTATTCTGAAACAATGTACCTTCTTTTTTTAGACCCGTATTTAGGCGATCTTTATCTTAGGGGAGACGTGTCTATCAGTCTGTACGGCTTAACCTACAGTATGACAAATTTTAGAGATGTTTCTTATTCTATTTTTAAAGTTATGAAAGCGGAAAGATTTACCGCCGTTATTTACGCCGAACCCATTAAAGAAGGAATACTCATCTACAGTGTGTCAGGACTTTATTTGCCTAACTTTATCGCCAAAAGAGTAAATCTTACACCTAACATGAACAGGCGAATCACGGTTTTATTAAATTGGATTACGGAAGGTCTTAGAATTGAGGAAGAACGCCGTCAGGATAAACACTTCTACCGCTTAAAACCAAAATAAGTAAAATTTCGCTACCAGTCCCAGCTTACAAGCCGTTTCCCAAGCGCTCCCGCTATAACTTCCGCCGTAAGAGCCTTTGCCTCGTTAAAAGATTTATTGTCTAATGAGTAGCGGTGCAGTTCCGAAGGTTCAAGCTGTTCAACCGCGGCAAACCAGCGTCTGCAACCAAGATTGATATGTATGAAACTTGAATCGGCGGTGTCTTCTGCGCATTTTCCGCACAGCGCAATATGCTCGCGGGCGGAGAACCAAAGCGGCTCATTGGCATTAGCGCAATCTGCGCATGATTCCAAATGCGGGCGAATCCCCAGGAAATCCGCCCACCGCCATAAAAAGTGAACCAGTAAACGGGAACAAAGTTCCTCGCCCGCTGTTTCCAGCGTGTTCAGAGTTGCTGTCGCTATTTTCAGGGCGGAAGCCCAATCGCCGCCTCCGCCGTGGGTAGAAAGGATAGTTTCCGCTACCGCGCTTGCAGACATAGTCCGCTCATACAGTTCCCTTAACCCAGGCCGCCATGAATGAACGTCAAAATCGCTGAGTTTGCCGTAATCTTTTGACGGGTCGCGGTAAATCCAGACCTGTCCGGAATTGTATGGCGCTGAATGTGAACGCAGTTTACTTTTTGCTCCGCCGAAAACTGTCGTCTTGATGATACCTTCTTCGGCAGTCAGCAGGGTTATTTCGCTGTTTGACTCCCCCGAAGGACGGTTTCTGAGAACCAGCGCTGAATAGGCGAGCGTGCGGGACATAGGTTTTTTTATTCTACCACGAACCGCACAATTTTTTTACTGGAGTTGGGGGTTGTCCGAGAAATCGGTTGCTTCTTGGACAGCCCTTGTATTTTCTCATATTTCTATATTAGAGTTGTTTGGGAACTTCAGTTTCTGAACAACTTCATATAAAAAACGCGGTTTTGTCGAACTTTCGGACTAGAGTCCGCGTTCGCAGGCTTATAGCCTGAAAAACCGCAAGACTTGTGAGACAACCCAGTACTCTGTAACAGGTAAATGTTCACAATGACTTATTACCAGACATCCTCACGCAGAGGGCGCAAAGATCGCGGAGGCGCAGAGGATCAAGGGTGATTAGCTAACTTGTATCCCTTTCATGTTGTTTTTCATTATAAGATAATAAAAAAGCATAGCGGGAAACGCGCAATTAGGTAACAAAGCGCAGTTCTCCGTGCCTTTGCGTCCTCTGCGTGATAAAAAACAAAGTGTAGTTTTAGTTGTTACAGACTACTAGTTAGTTGCTAAACAAGTCTTGCGTTTTTTCGTCCGGTGCTAAAAATACAAATAAAATTAATACAATAATTTTTACTGTCTTTTTGCATAGAATTATAAATCCGGCAACTTCGTTAGGCGGCGTTTGATATATTTAATTATACTGTTTTTATAAATACGATATATCTCTGAGTTGTTTCCCTTGCAAAAAGAGCGGGAATCCAAATGCCAATTAAGTTGATTGTATGCGAAGGGTACATACCCCGCCCCTCGGGGCGTTTCAAAAAATGTACCGCTGACAAGGTATGTGGGTATGTACCCTGAGACAAA
>JAITUY010000130.1 GCA_031286095.1 Treponema sp.
TTTTCAGGCTAAAGCCTTACAAAACCGCGTTTTTTATATGAAGTTGTTCAGAAACTGAAGTTTTCGAACAACTCTAATATAATACTCTTTATCTATAATTTCAAGTGTTTTGCCAATAACGTATTTCTTCAAAAACATTGTGTTTTTTGTATCATTTTTTCAATTTTCAAGTACATTGCGCATAACGTTCTGGCTGTAACTGACATTTGGGGCAGGTAATAGGGCAATGCGTAGCAACGACCCCTGCCCCAAATGTGGCGGAACAAAACCATGCAGAGGGCGACAACCCGAACACGGTTTTGTGTAGCCCGAGCCGCCGTAAGGCGGCGATGCAGTTACAGTCCTGTTATATGACGTGGGGTTTTATCGAATATTTTTTAATAAATTCTCAAAATCAATTTTTTCATAAACCGTATTTGATGAATTATTCCAAATTATACAAATATCTTTATATTTTATATCATTAAATAAAATATATGGAACATTATTAATCCATTTCTTATGTATTTCCTCAAAAAAAATATCATAATATTCAAAATTAATATTTATTTCTTCTGGTCGAATATACAGTAAAGCAAATTTTCCAACTTCAGAATTAAAGAATACATCTAAAAGACAGCCAGTTGTGGCATCAGGATCATTTGGCAATGGTTCAATACTATGTACCCATTCTTTTCCCCATAAAACCATTTTTTCTTGTTCATAATTTTGAAACATCTTATTCCTTCCTTATTATTGTTGTAACATTTCAACAACGTGAAATTTGTAATATTGTTTATTAGAATATCTTACTAAAACATAAACAGGCATATCTGGTTTTAACCAACGATATAATTCATAAATATAAGCATTAATCCATGTTTCATAATCTAGAGAACGTAATGCTATAATATTACCAGATGGTACATATTGATTAACACATGGATAAATAATGTAATAATCACCTTCTTTTAGACGCCTTGCTGATTCCATAAAACTGGCTTCTTGTACATCCATGATTGTAGCTGTGACAGCATGGCTATTTTTAAATTTGCTTTTAACTTCATTTTCATTTGCAAACAAGACCTCAAAAGACAGCAATAAGAAAATAGTCGAATAAATAATTATCTTTCTCATATTAATCCCTTTTCATTTATTGTATTATATTTGTCTTTTATTGTCAAGTATACTTTACCACAAATCTTGCCCCATGTCATATAACTTAATATATAAACCATAAAGCTGTATATTTGCCATACATCGCATTACACTTCCGGCAGATATTTCCAATAACGCTTAGGCATCAACTGTCTTTGTAAATTAGGATTATATCTGCTCTCGTTGTTGATAGTTTTGTGATAATGCCGCCAAAGGTTTTCCCACTCGTCTCCGCTAGCGGAATTTTCCGCGGAAATGGCGTCCAAAATTATAATTTCTGTTTTGCGCGGCAAGCCGTCTTCGGCGGAGAGGCGGCTTAAGACCAATCCGCGTTTTTCATCAATAATTGCCCACGGGGTTTCGCCGAAACGGGAAGTAAAATATCCGCCAAGAGCGGGAAGAATTAAAAAATCGGGGGCGAAGCGGGCAATATATTCGTTTTCTTCACTGGGGGAAAACCGCAAAAGACCGTACATACGGTGAATTTCAAACTGTACTTTTCCCGCTGTATTCAAAACTGTGCGCGTGCCGTCATCGCCGCGGTCGCTTGCCGCCTTTTCCGCTGTGCGCCGTTCCCGCGCCGCCAAAACTTTGCGCCCAAAAGCCAGCATCTCCGCCTCGATAGGAAGTTCGCTCATCCACGCATGAACAAAGGCGGTAAATGCGTCCGCGTTCAACTCAAAAAAATGTCGCGCCGGATTTTCAAGGGAGCGGGGGTTAAAGCCGCCCGAGTAAAAGGCGGCAATTAATTCCAGATCAGCCTGATTGTATTTGCGGACAGACGGCTGTTGCGGTTCGAGAGTGAAGCCGAACAGGTCTTCTTCGCCGCCGGATATTGGTTCATTGTTTTCCAGCATTAAAAAAAGTTTAGTTAAGTCTTTGCCCATGTTAAAACTCGAATAACGGAAGCTGAAGTCCCGCGCCGTCTGTGTCCGAAAGCAGTCTGCGGATACGCGCCGGATCATCGGGGCGTTCAGCGTATGAGCCGCCGGCTGTTAAAAAAAAGCGGGCGCGTTTTAGAACAGCCCCCATTCTGCGAAGACCATCTAAACTGATACTGCGGGAACGGCGCGTCTCAAGTACTCTGCGTGCGGTTTTTGCGCCGATGCCTGGAATACGCAGTAAGGTTTCATAATCGGCGCTGTTTATTTCGATGGGGAAAAAGTCCAGATTTTTTAACGCCCACGCCGTTTTAGGATCGATGTGCGCATCAAGAAAAGGTTCATCCTCGCTCAATATTTCGCCTGAATTAAAATGGTAGAACCTTAAAAGCCAATCCGCCTGATACAAACGGTGTTCCCTGACAAGCGGAGGTCCCGCGCTTTCAGGAAGGCGCGGATCGGTAAGTTTCTCGTTATGCGCATAACTGCCGGGGTGGATAAAAGCGGAGTAGTACACGCGCTTTAACGAAAATTTATTGTAAAGAGAGCTTGTCAAATTGATAATCTGCCTGTCGTTTTCGCCTGTCGCTCCCACAATTAACTGTGTGCTTTGCCCAGCCGGCGCAAAAAAAGGCGCTTTTGTTTTTCCATGCTGTAAAAATTTAGGATTACTTCGGTCTTCCTCAATTTCGCGGCTAATCCCGGAAAAATCATTCATAGCGCCAAGAATAACTTTGCCCGATTTTTCAGGCGCGAGGCATTGCAGGCTTTTTTCGGTAGGAAGCTCGATATTTACGCTGAGCCTGTCCGCCCACTTTCCAGCCTCGCGGATCATTTTTTCGCCCGTACCGGGGATAAGTTTTAAGTGGATATATCCGCCGTAGCCTGATTCCGTACGCAGGGTTTTTGCCGTCTCAATAAGTTTTTCCATGACAATATCAGGATCGGCGAAAATTCCCGACGATAAAAAAAGCCCCTCAATATAATTCCGCCTGTAGAATTCACAAGTAAGATCAACTAACTCCTGAATGGTAAAGCTGGCGCGTTTTATGTCCGCCGATGCGCGGTTTACGCAATATGCGCAGTCGTATTTGCACACGTTTGAATACAGCACCTTTAGCAAACTTACACAGCGTCCGTCCTGCGTCCAGCTATGGCAAACGCCCATAGGCAGACTTGTGCCGAACTTTTTTCCGCCTTTGCCCCTAAAGCCCTCGCTTCCCGAAGTAGCGCAGGACGCGTCGTATTTTGCCGCGCCCGAGAGAATGGAAATTTTTTCGTGTAAATCCTGTCCCACACAAAGACTATACAAGTGTTTAGGAGAATTGTCAAGGGGAGAAAAGGAAGAATTTTACCGTGAGCCATCACGAACAATAACAAGATATGCGTTAAAAGTTCGCGGGACACCGCCGCTCTGTGATGGTTCGCGACTGAAAATTTAAAACCTTATACGTCTTTGGGGCGGTTGTCTTTTACTCTTACCGCCTTGCCTTCCGTAACAGGAAGCGAACCGTTTTCATGAAGTTCAACATGGGGGCGGATCGAAATTGACACTTGCAGATTTTCCTTGATTTTATCTTTTAGAGCGTTTAACGGACGGGAATCGTCCATAAAAATATCGGGACCTACTTCCACTTTTATAATCAGCTTGTCCAATGCGCCGTCTTTTTCCACGACGATAAGATAGTTGTTGCCCACTTCCTTCATAGCCATAATCACTTCTTCAATCTGGCTTGGGAAGACGTTTACGCCGTTGATGATAAGCATGTCATCGCTACGGCCTGTTATGCGATGAAGACGGCGGTGGGTTCTGCCGCATTTGCACGGTTCAGTGTAAAAAGCGGTAAGATCGCGGGTGCGGTAGCGGAAAATAGGCGTCGCCTCTCTGCAAAGAATGGTTAGGATAAGCTCCCCGATTTCACCGTCTTTGACAGGCTCAAGCGTGTCGGGGTTGACAATTTCCGCAATGAAGCCGTCTTCCCAAATATGAAGCCCGTCTTTGCATTGACATTCAAAAGCGACGCCAGGCCCGTTCATTTCCGAAAGTCCGTAGGAATTGAAAACGTCAATTTTTAAAAGTTTTTCAATACGCCGCCGCGTGTCTTCCGAATAAGGCTCCGCTCCGGCAAAGGCGCGTTTTAACGAAAGGCTTTCGCGCTCTATGCCCGCTTCCTTCATTTTTGCTTCAAGATGAAGAAGGAAGCTTGGCGTTGCGTGTAATACTGTCGTTTTATAATCCTGCATCATTTTGAACTGCCGCGCCGTGTTTCCTGGACCTGCGGGGATTACCATCATTCCTACTTCCTCGCCGCCCTGATGCATTCCAAGACCGCCTGTAAAAAGACCGTATGTTATCATATTCTGAAATACGTCGCTTTTTGTACAGCCGGTTCCGTAAATACAGCGCGCCATGTAATGCGCCCATTGTTTAATGTCTTCTCTGCTGAAATAAATTGTAGTGGGAATTCCCGTAGTGCCGCTGGAAGCGTGAAGACGCACAATTTTTTCTTTTGGAACAGCCAAAAAACCGAAGGGAAAACCGTTCCTTAGATCGTTTTTTGTAGTAAAAGGAATCTTTTTAAGATCATCAAGCGACTTTATGCTGTTAGAGCTGGTTATGCCCGCTTTTGAAAGACGCTCTTTGTAAAAAGAGGCGCGAAGCGCGCGATCAATTTGTATTTTTAATTTTTTTAACTGCAGGGCTTCAAGTTTGCGTCTCGGCATTTTTTCTATGTTCGGAACGAAATACTGAAAGTTCATGCCTTTGCCGCCGCTTGTCCAAGTTTAAAAGCTTTTGCGTTAGCGGAAACGCTTTCCGCGCCCTTTTTTGAGAACGCATCCGCGATTGTTTTTTCAAGACTTTGCGGCTTTATCGGAAGAAAGCACGAAGACAGTCCGACCATGACTGTATTTGCGGACTTCGCCAGTCCCGCTTCCTTCGCAAGCTTTCCCGCTTCCACAATATAACTGCGCGGAAGGCGCTTTATTGAAGAAATTAATTCTTCGGCATCGGGATAATTGGTTATATTTGTAAAAGGATCGGCGGATGTAACAAGAACGCCGCCTTCTTTAAGCCAGGACAAATACCTTAAACTTTCAAGAGGTTCCATAGAAATAATCAGATCGGCGGCCCCCCTTGGAACAAGATCGCCAGCGATTTTTGCGTTTGCGATACGCAGGTGGGACAGTACCGCGCCGCCCCTTTGCGCCATGCCGTGAACTTCTGATTGACGCACTTCAAGACCTTCGCTCAAAGCCGCCTGTGCGATAATTGAGGCGACCGAAAGAACGCCTTGTCCGCCGACTCCGGCTAGAATAACATCGTATTTCATGGGTAATATTATTGCGTAAAATTAAAAAGAATTCCAGTAGAGAGTTTTTGCCGCGAACCATGAAAAGTGGAAAAATATGTACATTTTACGCGGGCATTTTAGAGCATCGTTAATTGTCCGTACGGAAGCCTATTGTTTTGGTTTTTGGCGGTTGTTTTATAAGGTTGTTTAAAGCAATGATGATTTCACTTGCCCGCTTGTCGTTCTTTTTAATAGTAGAGCATGAGAAGTTTATGCAAACCGCCTATTTGTTCGTACAATGTACAGTTATTTAAAACATAATTACGCAACTGAATAAAAGCCCGAGTAATATGAATGTTGATGTCTATTGCTTTTTGACTGTTTAATACCGTCGCAACATCGTTACTCCTTGTTCCGTGAATGCATAGGACATGGTGGGTCTGAATTTAATGTTTTTGAGGTAACCGCAATTTGCGGCCACCTTGTTAAATTCACCTTTTGTCAGCCGAAACATAAAATCGACAGGGAACCGCTTTATGTTTCTTTTTTCGGCTTCATTCAGGCGTTTAGTCTCAACTTCATAAAGACAGGCTAAGTCACTGTCCAGCATTACTCTTTTCTCACGAATAACAAATAGAGTTGTTCGGAAACTTCAGTTTCTAAACAACTTCATATAAAAAACGCGGCTTTGTCGAACTTTCGGACTAAAGTCCGCGTTCGCAGGCTTATAGCCTGAAAAACCGCAAGACTGGTCAGCGTAGCTGACATGAGACAACCAACCGGGTTGTCGAACAAGTCCATTGGGTCGCGCTTTTAACTACCTGAATTGCCAGCGGTACAAACGCCAGTCCATTCCTATCCCAAAAATTTCCGCTTTTTTATTTCCCTGCGAAGGAACAAAGTGCGGTTTGCCCCACACGGGAAGCGGGAAGCCGCCAAGCGAACGGAAATTCCGCGTGTATGCGTATAAAGCGTTGCCTTCGCCCGTGATAAAAACTTCGGGTGTTTTATCCCCGTCGCAGTCAAATGCCGTGATGTACCCTTCTTCCTTTACGGAAAAACCAGCGATATTCTGATACAAAACCTCGCCGTCCATGCTTACTCTGAATAAATTTCCTTCCGATGAAACAAGCCAGAGGAAAGTCCCGTCAAAAACAGGCTGAATAAAAAATACGCCGTCAAGTTCAACAGGAAACCGGGAAACTTTTTGCGCGTTTTCATCATAAACAAAAAGATCGCCGGACTGGCTTACAAACGCGGTATGTACGCGGTTATTATGTGCAAATAAAAGCGGCGAACCAAAACCTATTCCTGCGTTCTCCGTAAAGCCGTCTTCATCAGTTTTTGACAACTGCACAGGCCAGCCGGAAAGGGCTTTTCCGTTCTGGTCAAGAAGCCATAATTCGCTGAAAAAGCTCTTTGGATAAACTGCGGAATATTGGCGAGCGCCGCCTTTTGCATCCACTGTAATAAAAGAAGGGGGCGAGCGTAGAGGCGAAGTAAACGATGTTTCCCAAACGGTTTGCGCGCCCTTCGCGTCTACAGCGTAAACCTTTCCGTCTTCGTCGCAAAGGTAAATCCTGCCGTTAAACGCCACGGGCGGCGATGAAAGCCGTAGCCCCGTAAGTACGGGAAATCCCTGCGCAGGCTCTAACTCGCCGTTCACCAGAGTAACCCTTCCGCGCTCGCTGGTTATCCACGCATTTATCTCCTTTTTGTCCCCCACCCCGTCTGCGGGAATAATCCAAAGACTGTCCTGTCCGCGCATTTCAACGCTGTTATTATCCGCGGTGTTAACCGAAACAACGGTATCTCCCGCGCTTATAAAGATTTTACTGTCGTCTGCGCTCGCGTAAATGCGGTTGGAAGGCCGCCTTCTTGTTTCGACAAGAAAGTTGTTCACAAGATTTACGCCGCTTCCCGAACCGGGAACAAGAACAAACGAAATATCGGCCTTTCCCTTGTCAAAACTCATGCGGACAAGCCCCTGACGGTAAAAAGACAAAAAGCCGCTTATGGCAGTGTTCTTCCGCAGGAAAAACGGCATTGATAAATCCAGTGAATAGTACAGGGAGAACGCGCTTACAGCCGTCCTGCCCCCGGCAATATTGCGCCATACCGCCGTTCTTGCCAGCACATCGTTCCTCTGCATTGCGCGTAACGCCTCCAGAAGCGCTGACGCCGACTCGCTCGCCAGAAGATAGTCCTTGTAAACCATGTAGTAAGGCGAAGGTAAAAACATATCCCACTTGCGTAAAATGGACTGCAAAAATTCAGGAACTTCAATGCGCGGAATACGCACCCCGTCTAAACTCAATCTGGTGTTTTCGTTAAGCGCGATAGATTGAAACGTCTTGTCAAACACTTCCTGCCGTTTACGCTCGTCCGCGATTTGCACCGCGTACACGGGATGGGGACGCCCCTCCAGCCCTATGGCGGCAAATTCTTTCCCCGTCCACGAAAAAAGCAAATCGTCAATAGAAAGACCCAGTATTGTGCGTGAAGCGCTGTCCGCGCGCCTAATAGTATCTTCAAATTCCTGCCCGGCAAATACAAGCGTCGCCTGAAAAAGCTCGTCCAATGTCCCCGCGGAAAGGATAGTCGCGTATTGGGAAGACGCCGGCAGACGTTCCGCCAAACCCGGAGCCTGAGAACGGTCTTCCAGCAGACGCGACAGAGACTCCTTCTGCGATGACAGCGGCGTTGTTATGCGCAATTCAATTTTTTGGGGGTATACGGAAACCCCGGCTTCCACGTCGGAGTCAAAATCAATATTACTTAAAATTGCCGCAATGTTGGCGTCCTGCTCCGACAGAAGTTTGCTGAAAAAAGCCGTAGAAATCAGCATAGCCGCGTCATAAGAAGAGGGCTTTATGGCGCTGAACTGCCTGCCCGCAAGCTGTTTTTCCTCCTCCGTTTTTTCGTAAAAACCGGCGCGCGATTCAAAAACTTCCGAACTATCGCTTATAAAAAGCAAATTGCGGTACGGACCGATAAAAAACGTTTTATCTTTCTGGCGGTATTCAAAACGGGAATTCTTGCCTGCGTTTACATAGTAAAGATTTTTAACGCTTACAAAATTTGAAAGCGCCGGAAAAATACGCAACAGCGGCGAAAAAAGCCCCATGTCCCAGACAACTACAAGCGTTTCAGGCTTGCCGCCCTCGCCGGAAAGAAGAGCCGCCTCTACGCTTCCCCGCGCCGCCATGCGGACAAGACGGTTTTTTAAAAGCGGTCCTTCTTTCAACATATTGATTGCGGAAACCGCCTGAGACAACGAAGGCACTGCGGAAATTTCATTTAAAGATTCGTGGGAAACGATATTGTCAAAAAGACGCACGGGGTTGGAAATGTTAACGCGGATAATCGCCGAGCCGGAAACCAATGCATCGGCTTTAACTCTGCCAACCAAAGAAAAAACCGCCCATGCGGCGGAAATAAAAACAAGGATAAGAAAGACAACTAACAGACCTTTTACAAGACGTTTTCCTTTCGACATATACAAACTTTATACCATTATGTTAAATTATGTCAAACTAATTAACAGCACCGGAACCGGGCGGAACAGAATTTGCGGGGTCGCTCTTTTTCGGTTCCGGCTGACTGGTATTTTTGGCAAAGATAAGCGCCTGCATAATGCCAAGAATGTAATCCTGCTGTTTTTCATTGAGTAACGAGAAGCCATCGCATACTTTTTTCAGTCTTTCTTCCTGCATTTTTCTGCTCCTACATACGACACTCTATGTGAGTATAATATACCAAAAAGTGAGTATTGTAAATAGAATGTTATACAAATTGAAATTTTATACATTGCATAGTGAGTGTTTTTGTAATATGATATGGGTATGACAATCAGTAGCCGTATCAGGCATTTACGAAAAACCCTGAATATGTCTCAGGTTGAATTTGCAAAGGCAATTTACATAAGCAACGGATATATCGCGGAACTGGAATGTGAGCATAGAAGGGTCAACGACCGTATAATTCACTTAATTTCGATGACTTTCGGCGTTAACGAAAAATGGCTAAAAACCGGCGACGGCGATATGTTCTATAAAACCCCAGGAGAGAAACTACAGCGCATGGTAGGGCTATTTAACGAATTACCCCCTAAATTTCAGGATTACGTCATGCAACAAATTGAGCAATTATTGAATGTTACCGCAAATAAGTAAGTTGAATTTTTTTAACTTGGCAAATAAAATCTTAGAAAAATGAAAACAGCAAAGCCTTTTATAAAATGGGTCGGCGGGAAAAGCCGGCTTTTAGACCAACTTGAAGTTTTTTTCCCCCGCGAACTAAAAAACGGGCGGATCAAACAATACGTCGAGCCTTTTTTGGGCGGCGGCGCGTTATTTTTTGCAATCTCCGAAAAATATAAAATAAAAAACGCTTGTTTATCAGACATGAATAAAGACCTGATTCTAACATATATTATTGTTCAGCAGAAACCTGAGTTTTTACTGGATTATTTAAAACAATTTCAAGACGAATACGATTCCATGGATCAGGAAAAACGCACCGTGCTGTTTCTCTCAGTAAGGGAACATTTTAACAAACAGCGTTTTGAAATTAACTATCGTAAAATCTCAGAGAATTGGATTCCGCGCGCCGCGCAATTCATATTTTTAAATAAAACATGTTTCAACGGCCTTTTCAGGTTAAATTCAAAAAAAGAATTCAATGTACCCCACGGCAGGCATAAAACAGCCGCTATTTTCGACGAAGAAAATGTTTTAGCCGCTTCAACCGCTTTACAAAACGCGGTTATTACTCCGTCAAAATACGCGGATTGTTACAACAAAGTCGATCAAGATACATTTGTTTATTTTGATCCTCCGTACCGCCCAATCACACAAACGTCAAGTTTTACATCATATACCGGAAATGACTTTTGCGACAAACAGCAAATTGAACTGGCGGAATTTTACAGTAAACTGGACAGGGAAAAAGGGGCAAAATTAATGCTGTCAAATTCTGATCCGTCAAATAATAATCCGAATGACCATTTTTTTGAAAAAGCCTATAGCGGGTACAATATTTCCAAAGTTTTTGCTGGCAGGGCTGTAAACTGCAAGGGCGGAAAACGTGGCAAGATCAATGAATTGCTAATAACTAATTACGAAACCTATGGAAAAACCATCTAAATACGTTAAAAATATGTTAAAAATGACTAATTTGCCTTCCAATTATGGTAGATTTGACTAAAAATTATTGACATTTTTTTTAAATATGTTAACATAATTATAAAGAAGTCTTTAAAAACTGAAATTTAAGGAAATTCCCTTATTTACAGGTTTACAGGAGCATAATATTAAAAAGACAAATTATATCCTCTTTTTTTTTATGCCCTCTTTCTGCTTTTTTAACTGCACAACCGATAAAGTTTTAAAGATAAAAAAAAAGAGCGGTGAAAAAAACCGTTTTTTTGAAAAATCGGGCGGTTATTCAATTATTCCTCCTGAAAAGTGGCAAGTTGCCGAAGTTCCAGGGTATAAATATAAAGCTTTAGTCGGTCAAAAGGAAAACGACGCCGTTCCAAGTATTGGTTTTGCAGTTGAAATGTTTAAGGGGCGCTTAAAGGAATTTGTCGATCTTATTATAAAAAAAATCAAGAACGTACTTGGCGAGACTTTTCTGTTGCTTCAACGGGATAGTTTTGTTACGTCAAAAAACATAAAAGGAGAAAGAATAATCATTAATATAACGCTTGGACAGCGTTTGCGGCAATGTTATTATTTTTTCCCCGGTAAAAAAAATAAAATTATTCAGATTGTCTGCACCGTTCCTGCGTCCAGCGGCAATCTGTATGACGAAATGTTTTATAATTCCATGAAAACTTTAGAAATAAAATAACAGGCGCGAATTCCGCTCCTTTGTTTTTTTAATTTTTCATAACATAACCATAGGTGAACAAACAAGGCTATCCATCAAACTGTATAAAAAGCTTGCCTGTAAACCATATTTTTCTTAAATTAAAGTTATTCGGAAACCTTCAGTTATTAGAGTTGTTCGGAAACTTCAGTTTTCCTAACAAGTCCATTATTATTATATTACAATACAATTTAGGTCGCATTTCGCTTAACAATATTTATACGTATTATCCAACAAATCCATTGTACAAAAATCCTACAACTGCAAATCAAAGTTGTGGCGCATCCGCAAGAAATTTTTCCCGACCCATGTGCTTATGCAAGATTGTAAAACTTTTTCCCCTATCTTACAGGAAACGACTCAAAGCCCGCGGCGCGTAACTCGGCAATTGTGCGATTGGTGTCCGCTCCCGCGGGAACAACCACAGCCCATTTTTCATTGCGTTGTTCCAGAATGGGAGAAAAACCCGCTTTTTTTAGATTATCCATCTGTTTGTCTGCATTGACTTGCTGGCTGTAAACACCTGTTTGCAGTCTTACCCCATCAGACGTTACAGCCGTTTTAACAGGCGCGGTCTGCTGATCCATAGCGCTTGTTTGCGGCGCGAAACTTTGTTGAACAGCGGAAGATTGAGACGGTTTTTCAGCCGTGTAAGTTTCCGCCGAAAGCGGGAGGGAATCCAAACCGTTCGCAAAAAACCAAAACGGACTTGGCTGTACAATAAAAGTTGAAGATGACTCTACGGCGGCAAGACGCCCCTCGGGACTTTGTGGAAATTCATTAGCCAGTTTACCGCGCCACCCTTCCGCAGACTGCCCTTTCGATATTTTCCAGAGCATAAAGTAAATTTCATTTTTAATTTGAGAAAACTGCGGATTGTCGGCAAGCGCGGAAAGAACCGATATGTCGCCGTATTGTATCGCCTTGATACTGGCGTCTAAAAAACGCGCACGCTGTAATTTTGAAAGCAACGGTTCAAGCGCGGCGCTCGCTCTGTCCCACTCGCCCATCGCGGCGAGACAGCTTGCGCAAGCCAAAAGAGCGTTATCGTCTACCTTACCGGGAATCGCGGCGGCGGCCTCAAGCCAGTTTCTTGCCGCACCCTCAATATCTCCCGACAACTGTCTTAACCGCGCAAGACGAACAAGTGTCTCGTGCCTCTGCGCAGAAGGAATCCCCTGTTTGTTTACCGCCTTTTCCATATTTTGAATTTCCACTGAAAGCGAAACGGCGTTTTGAGAATAAACCGCGCCAGCCAGCGCGAATAGTAATGTAAATAAAAACGCTCTCTTAATCAATACCATAATCACCGTCCTTATGACCGGGAAAATCATTTTTAATTGGTTTTATTTCCTGTTTTTTATTCTTCAATACTTCATTGCGCTTTTTTCCCTTTCTGAATTTAAGCGGCAAGGCAAACAACAATCCAAAAACAAACGAAGCAAATATGGTAAGAAATACCGGAATGTCATGAAAAACTTTTATTCCAAAACTAATATCACATTTATTTTCCAGATTAAAAGTTATAAACGCCAATAAGACGGCAAATATAATGATTAACGATATCAAACGCCAGGGCATGTGTTTAACCTCTCTTTAGCGCGGCTGAATAGCCGCTCATTTATATCTAATTTCATAATAACTCCTTTGCCCTAAATGTGTTTCCATTTAGGGCGGAAAGGGTTACTTCCGCAAAAGAGCCTATCATAGAAGAAGACCCGTGAACTACCACCATTTCGTCCTTTTCTGTCCTCGTTATTAATTCATCGGCATTTTTTCGGGAAATTCCTTCTATTAATACAGTTTCTTTACTGCCTATCCTGCCCTTTAGCAGAAGGCTGGTATGTTTCTTTTGAAGGGAGATTATCCTGGAAAGCCTTTCCTTCTTTACTTCCTCGCTTATCCTGCCGGGCAAATCAAACGCCTTTGTACCTTCCCGAGGGTTAAAATGGTACATATAAGCATAGAGAAACTTAATTTCTTCCATTAATTGGAACGTCTGATCCAAATCTTCCTCCGTTTCGCATGGAAAACCAACCAAAATATCCGTAGAAAGGGTAATTTCAGGCATAGCGGAGCGGATTTCCCCTGCAAGTTCAATGTAGCGCTCCCTTGTATAACCGCGGTTCATCGCTTTTAGGATGGAGTTCGAGCCATGCTGAACGGGCAAATGCAGATGTCTGCAAAAGACGGGGTTTTCAGCCATGACCCGTATTGACTCGGACGAAAAATTTCTGGGGTTGGCGGAAAGGAAGCGCACCCATTTTATCCCGCTTTTTAGGGCGGCGTCCGCCACAAATCTTAAAAGACTTGAAAAATCCATTCTTTCGCTTTCCCAAAAATAACTGTTTACATTCTGCCCAAGCAGGGTAATCTCGTGCACTCCCCTATCCGCGACAAGGCGCATCTCTTCCGCGATATCCTGCGGATCGCGGGACACTTCCCTGCCGCGCACATAGGGAACAATGCAGTATGAGCAGAAGTTATCGCACCCGTGCATTATGGGAATAAAACTGCGGAACCGCCCTTCTTCAAGATGAGAATTTGAAAAAGAGAAAACCGGATTTTCAGTTAAATTGAGAACGGCCTTTTCGCCTTTTTCCGCAGATTCCAGTATCAGCGGAAAAAGTGAGCGCGCCGAAGTTCCCATCACGTAATCTACAGCGGGATATTTTTCTTTCAGCGTTCCGCCAAGTCTTTGCGCCATACAACCGGCGACAACCAGAGTAAAACGTCTGCCATATTTTTTTTTAAGCCCGGCATAATGAGCGATACGCCCAAGAACGCGTTTTTCAGCCGTTAGCCGCACAGAACAAGTGTTGAGCAAAACAAGGTCCGCGTCCCCGCTGTCCGCCGACTGCGTCCACCCGCGTTCTTTACAAACAAGGGAAAGCGCCGCAGATTCCGCACTGTTCATCTGACAACCGTAAGTTTCAAAAAAATACCGCATAATATTTTTTAGTAGTTCGTGAAAAAATTAAGACCGCTTTTTCAGACCGATTAAAAACTTTATCCCGTTAATTATGCCCATCGCCAAAAGTCCAATCCCGCCGATAGAAAGAAGCGTAGCCGCGGCGGGAGCGATTCCCGGTATTTTGGAAAGGAGCACAAGAACGCCAGCAGATGTTATTATTGCCCCCGCTTTTTTATCCGCCGTATCCTTTGACATAAGCGAAACAATACCGACAACGCAAACAACCGCGCCCGCGACAAGTCCAAGCCCCCTTAACCGCGCAAAAGCCTGCAAGAGAAAGAGAAAAATACCGCCTGCGGTATAACCAATCGCGGTAATACCCAACTTCGACAGGCTTGAGGTTGAGGGAATATCGTCTTTTCTTTCAAGATTGTACTCGTTCATATTGGCAGTATAAGCCATTAAGACGATATATACAACTATTATAAATGCCATTTACCCAGCCGTGTTTTTTTACAGCCCAAGCCAATTTAATAGGCATTTCAAAAATTAGAGTTGTTCGGAAACTTCAGTTTCTGAACAACTTCATATAAAAAATACGGTTTTGTAAGGCTTTAGCCTAAAAAAACACAGAACTTATTATCTGGTTTTTGTTTTTTGTATAAAGTTTCGCTCTTTATTTTTTTCTACCATCTACCAATAATGTAAAAACCATTTTCGGGGCTGGATTCAGTTTTTTCGATAATATATTTGCCGTTATACGTTACAGAACACCTTATCTTATTCCATCCCTTTTTAAGATGCAAACTTATTATGTTTTTAACTTCCGCAGACGGGTATATTACGTTTAACCCATTAACGTCATTTTCTTTTCCTTTTGTCAGACTTTGAATGACATTATCTCTGTCTACATACATATAATAATAGCGAAAATTATATCCCTTACCATATTCTTTAAAGCCGCGAATGTAAACAGATTGTTCAATATCATATTGATCGGTATATGTTCCCAATATACAAAACCAAGGAATAACAAATTTTGCCTGATGATCCATACTATAAATGAAATTGGGAGGGATTGTATCCAATTCCATATTGAAGTTTCCTATTATCGCCCTTACAATACTTATATATTCTCTAAACATGAGATCGGGACGAATTCTACCCAATTCCATATTGAATTGATTGTCTTTTATTTTCGCATTTGCAATCTCTATATCCTCATAATCCCATGCTCCGCTTCCTGTCCTCGTCCTCCCCCGGAACATCGCTGTTATTTCTCCGTCAACTTTTATCTTTTTTACTATTGTTCTGTAAGGTTCGTGAGACTCATAATATTCAAACCCGCCTATTTGTCCTTCAAGAGAAAAATTCTCTCCAAGATTACTGTCATCAAGATACCCGGAAAGCTTTTCTTCAAAGCCTTGAATTATGCTTACATTCTGCCAGTCTATAACCGTCATGTTTTCTTGCGCGCCGCTTTTTGTTCCCTCGTACCATGAGAACTTTGAAAAATAATCCCGCAAATACCTTGACCCAAAAATATAATTATATTTAGCGAATATCATATTGCGTAACAGCCGCAATTCGGCAGGATTAAAACAGTCCAGCATTTTTGAATCAATGCCCTTATCAAGCAAAGAAATATTCCCTTCATACACAACGTCTATTAAAAGATCATTTTCATAATTTAATATATCTTCATATAACGGGTAGTACTCATATATCAGTTCATCTTTATTTGTTTCGGCAATTTCCTGCATTTCAGCATGAACAGAAGACGATTCCTTTTTTAACTTTCTGAAATTCAATATAGTCCGGTTACACCCCGCAAGAGCAAAATTAAGAATCAGGAAAACGCCAATGAGTATAACAAGCCTATTGTTTCTCACTTAATGAAAACTCCATATCTTTCAGAATAGAATTGTTCAGAAACTTAAGTTTTCCTAACAACTACCAATAAAAAAGTATTTTTACAGGGCTAAAGCTTGCCTTAGCCCGAAAAAATACAGGACTTGTAAGACAACCAACCGGGTTGTCGAACAAGTCCAATAAACTTTTGTTTTTCATCGCTTCTAGCGTTTTTTCAATTCCCTCTCTATTCCGTCAACAATAGAATCAGGAGTGGAAGCCCCGGCGCTTAAACCGACTGTTTTGTATTTTTTAAATTCCGGCGGTATATCGCTTGCTTTTTCCACCAGAACGCACGGTTTGCCGCTTTCCCGCACAATATCAAGCAAGCGGTTTGTGTTTGCAGATTTTTTGCCGCCGGCGATAATTACGGCGTCTACTTCTTTCAGTAAATCACGTATCGCCTGTTGACGATCTTTTGTAGAAGCGCAAATGGTCTGTACTATTTCCAAATTTGGGAAAAACATTCCAATAGCCTCGCCGATTGAACGATACAGTTCTTCGGAAATTGTACTTTGCCCCAAAAGGGCGGTTTTTATATCATGATTAGCCCTGTAAAGTTTTTTTGCCTCTTTTCCGGCATCGGCGGGATTGTCTACTACCACGCAGAAAGGCACGCCGGCGGATTGCACATAACCAAGTATTCCCTCAATCTCCGCGTGGCTGGCTTCGCCGGCGAGGAAAAGACTGTAACCTGCGCGCGCAAGTTCTTCGGCTTTTAACTGACTCGCCTTTACCCTGGGGCATGTAGCGTCTACAATGTGCGCCCCCTTGTCGCGCAGACTGTTTTCAAGCTGAGGAGCGACGCCATGGGCGCGGACAATAAGGGAACACCCCTTAATATTCTCTTCCCCCTGCGGAAGTTCTTCAACCCCGCGTATTTTTAAATCGTACAAAACTTCAGGATTATGTATTAACGGACCAAGCGTAAAAACACGCGCGCCTGAATCTTTAACACTTTGCGCTTCTTCGGAGGCCATATCCACCGCGCGGCGCACGCCCATGCAGAATCCTAAAACATTTGAACGGATTACTTTCATTTACGCTTGCTTTTAATGTTTTCCCAAAAATACACAATACCCGTAGAGACAAAAAGCGAGGTATACACACCGGATACCATACCAACAAGAAGCGCCAGCGCAAAATCCTTCATTGAACCTGTTGTAAAGAAAAACAGCGCCAATACCGCCAGCATGGTTGTTAGTGTGGTAATCAATGTACGGCCAAGCACACCTGTCAATGAAATATTCAATACGTCAACAAACGGGGAATCGGGGTGGATTTTGTTATTCTCCCTGATACGGTCAAAAATAACAATTGTATTGTTGATCGAGTAACCAATTATCGTAAGAATTGCCGCGATTGTACTGGTAGTAAATTCCATACGCGACCAGACGACAAACGCAACAACCACAATAGTATCATGCATAATCGCAAGCACCGCGCCAACAGCGTACTGCGGCTTAAAACGTATTGTTGCGTATAACAAAATCAACAACAGGGTAAGCCCCAAAAGAATACCCGCCTGATCCGTAAGGTCTTTTGAAAAACGCGAACCTACATAATCGGAACGAAGAGTCGCCACTTCGCCTTTTCCGAAATAGTTTTCCAAAAGCTCCGTAATATGATCGGAGCGGACGCGGTCGTCTTCCTTGTCCTCAATACGGAGCATAAAATGACGTTCCTGAGGGGAACCGATGCCCTGCACGGAGAAACCCTGCGTAACGCCCGCCATTGCCGATCTTACCTCCGAAATATCAATAACAGGGCTTTGCGGATCAATATAATGCACAACATAGGGAGTTTCGCTTAAATATGGGTTTCCCAAAGAGCTAAACAACAGCCATTGAGAATTAATATTTTCCCTTGCAGTAAGCGTTACCTCAATACCTTCCAACTGCTGTTTTAAAGCGCGCGAAAGGGAACCGATAGTGCCGTACTCGTTAAACGAAAAAGTATACGTCTTGTTCTCTATGCCCGAACCGGAAATAACAATAAAAAGATTAGCACGATCAAAAGAAAGAATGGCGTTTGTCGTACCCGACCAGCGCAGACTAAAAGCGGTTGGGGCAAACTGTACTTCCTGAATAAGACCGGCCTGAAAATCTACGCCAAGAGCAAACCCTTTTGCAATAAATCCCGTAACGCCGAAAATAACAATAATAATAGAAATGACGGCGGCGGGAAGAAAAAATTTAGAGAAACGAATGGTCTTTTTCATTAAACTACCCTCAAACCTTTTTGATTCAAACTTTTTTGATCAAGCGCTTCGTTCTTAATTTTAGTCGTCCAGCTTACAGAAAGACCCTTCGAGCCGAAAACATCGGTGCTAAAGTCAAAGATAAGCCGCGATATAAAGAGAGCGGTAAAAACCGATGAAAATACGCCGATTGAAAGACTTACGGCAAACCCCCTAATCGGACCTGACCCCAGTTGTGAAAGGAACAACGCCGCGATAAAGGTTGTTATATTTCCGTCCATAATCGCCCAGAACGCTTTATCAAACCCGGATTCAATTACCGCCTTGCGCGATTTGCCAAGACGCATTTCTTCCTTCATGCGCTCAAAAATAATTACGCTTGCGTCTACTGCCATACCGATTGTTAAAATAAAACCGGCGATTGCGGGTAATGTCAATGTAAAGTTGAGCGCGGAAAGAATACTAAACATAATGTAGAAGTTTAAAATTTGCGCGACAACGGCGTTAATGCCAGCCGTCCTGTAATATATAAGCATAAAAATTAAAACTGCCGCGACTCCGCCCAACAGAGCGTAAAACCCCTGGGTGATTGTGTCCTTACCCATTGAAGGTCCAATACTTTGCTGGCTGGCGACTTCAAGCTCCACAGGAAGGGCGGCGGTTCTTAAAAGCAACGCAAGATTATTAGCCTCGTCCATACCAAACCCTGAAATACGCACGGCGTCGCGAATGGAAGTTGTAATTGTAGCGCGCGATCTTACTTTGTCGTCAAGTACGATAGTCAGCATTTTATCAACATTCGCGGATGTAAGCCTGTGAAAAATTTCCCCGCCTTCGCTGTCCAGCCTGAAAGTAACTTCCGGCTTTCCATCCATATTGTCTCTTTCAACAAAGGCTTCCTGTATGTGGTTGCCGTCCAGACCAACTTCTTTTTTAACAGCGATATACATAAGACTTCCGTCGGTGTTTCTAACCTGCTCGTCCAGCCCGTACTGGTCCTTTGTGTAGTAGCCAAGAATCATTACATCCGGGGGAACAATAGAAGGATCGATCAATTTTCCGTTTGCGTCAAATGTAGTCGTAGGATTTTGCCTGTAGTAATTGTTAAACGCCACAGTCGCCTCGGAATCTTCCATGTTGAACGTAAGACTTCCTTTGCCCATAATAATATCGTTAATACGTTCAGGATCGGCTGTTCCGGGAATTTCAATATATATCTGATCCGTCCCCTGCCTGCGGATAACAGGCTCCGTTAAACCAAAACGGTCGATACGGCTGTTTAAAACTTCTAAAGAACGGTTAATCGCATCCACGCGATCTTCATCGTTCAGCGGACGGCCAAGCTTTTCCTGCAGGGCGTCAAGGTTCGCCTGCAGTACGATGCTTAAACCGCCGGAAAGATCAAGACCTAGCTTAACCGCATTTTTTTGAAGGTTTTTAAGACCAAAAATTTCATCTCTGTATTTCGATTCAATTATATCCAGCACTTCCCTTCTGCCGGAAAAAATCCCAAGAACCGCTTTTGCGTCCAGCGTTTCAGGAACCGCCTGCTTGTTTTCCCTATAAAGTTTTTTTGCTCTGACTGTAACAAATTCCAGTCCTTCGGGAACAGCGCCCCCCACGCGCGCCGCGTCAATGAGACGCTGAAGCTCAGACTGCGCAGTCTGAGACGCGTAAGTCCTGATTTTCTGTCTAGATTCCAGCGCCAGCGCCTGCTTGTCTTTTGGTATTAAAAAATACCAGCGCAGAGTCGGCCATAGAAACAGGAAACACACTGCCATTACCACAAGGGCGATTAAAAACCTGTACCGTTTACTCATTCTTATTCTCCAGTTTCAGAAGATTGATCTTCTTTTTCCCCGCTTTTATCTTCTACCTCTTTCCCGGCAGTTACTACGGAAGAAACAGCGCTACGAAGAAATTCTATTTTTACGTTATCGTCTACCTTGATAAGCACGGTGGATTCCCTAACATTCTGCACAGTTCCGTGAATTCCGCCGATCGTAACGATTTTATCACCCTTTTTCAGGGCAGAAAGCATATTTTCGGTCTCTTTGCGCTTTTTATTCTGCGGTCTGATAAGCAGAAAATAGAAAATAACGATAATCAGAGCAAAAGGGATAATGCTGGTGATAAAACTGCCTTGCGCAGGGGCTCCTTCCGCGGCTTGCGGAGCCGCCATAAGCAAAGAAAAAACAAAATTATTCATGGGTTACATCCTTAAAAATAATATTCTTATAGACTGTTGTTCAGAAACACCGTAACAACTCTATTATTATAGAATGTACCTGAAAATCAGCAGTTATTCAAGGGGGATTTATGGGCTTTTCAGGCATTCAATTTCTGTTTTTTACCGCGTACCAACACGACCGCATACCTTCAGTATGCTCATGAATTTTTAGTTGATGTCTTCGTTATCCTCGTTATTTTGCGTTAATTTATAAGACATATTTCTTCCGTTCGTGATATTTTGCGAGGTTAGTGGTAAAAAATTGATTTTCTCGGGGCTTTGGCAACAGACAAATATTTAAGCATACATCGCGGTAGTATAAGCCATTTTTATGACATATAATAATATTCGTGCAAAATACGGCAAATTTAACAAATTACTACGATCTTCTCGGCGTTAATCAGGAATCTTCTTCCTCGCAGATAAAAAAGGCGTTCCGGGAAAAGGCGAAACTTTTGCACCCCGACATTGCCGGCTCCGCCCAGGCCGAGGCGATGCGAAAACTGATCAGCGCTTACGAGGTTCTTTCCAGCCCTGAGCGCCGCTATGAATACGACAGGGCCTATTCACGCTTTGTTAAAAAAGCAGGTTTTAATTACCGTACATGGCTGAACGAACAGGACGATCCTGAAAGTCAGGCAAAACTTGTTTTTTTTGAACTTTTGCACCTTGAGGAAGATCAGGCTATCGCCGTCTGGCGGAAGAACGGCGGCATGGATTTCCGTCTGGAAAAACATCTGGAAAAAGAGGACTGGATGGACTGCCAGTACATTCTTGCCGAAGAATTGGACAAGCGCGGCTTTTCTTACGAAGCGTTTAGACTGTCCGCAGACGTCCTTGCCGAGGAGCGCAGATGCCCGTATTTCAAAATCTTTACCGCCGAAATAGAAAAGTTTATAAAAAACATAGTAAGGAAAAAATTAAAACAACAGGTAGACAACGAAACATGGATCGACTGCATGGAAATTATGGTCTCTCTTGGCTTTTCAGCGCGGGACGAAAAACGCTATATTAGAGCTATGGCGGACACACTGGAGAAATTAAGAGCGTAAAAATGATTAGAATAAAAACTGAAAAACAAATTGACGGTATCAGAAAATCGTGCAAAATGCTTTCTGCAATGTACCGCGAACTAATCCCGCAGATAAAGCCGGGTATTCAAACTATCGACATCGACAAATGGGTAACAGACTGGATAATAAAAGCGGGGGGAAGGCCTGTCTTTTTGGGATACACTATAAAGAAGAAACCTTTTCCCGCCTCAATCTGCATTTCGATTAACGAAGAAGTAATCCACGGGATTCCTTCAAAAAGGCGCATACACGAAGGGGATTTGGTTTCGCTGGACTGCGGGATCGAACTTGCCGGTTATATCAGCGATCAGGCGGTAAGCATTGAGGCCGGCAAAGTGAGTAAGCCGGTGCATGATCTTAACGCTGTTACTATGGAATGTTTGTACCGAGGGATCGAGGCGGTAAAAGCGGGAGACAGGCTTTTGCAGGTATCGCGCGCGGTGGAAAACCACGCAAAAAAAATGAAGTACGGTATAGTGGAAGAATACTGCGGACACGGAACGGGGCTGGAACTGCACGAAGACCCGCAAGTGCCGAACTATCCCCACGGACCGAATCCGCGCATGAATAACGGCATGGTTTTCGCCATTGAACCGATGATCAATATGGGGGGAGCGGACATTGAGGTTCTTGATGACGAATGGACAGTTGTTACGGCGGACGGGCAGGTGTCGGCGCATTGGGAGCATACTGTCGCCGTTTTTAACGGCCGTACCGAAATACTGACAGACCCGCTTGAATCATTAATTTTTTTGTAACCATTTAATACTTATGTAAATTTTGTTATTATTGACTTATGAGACAGCATGATTGGCGGTATTATAAGTTTTGCAGTTTTTTCAAAACTGCCGTTTAAATAATAGAGTTGTTCAGAAACTGATTTTTCCGAATAACCATAAATAAAAAGCAAGGAGTTATTATGAACATCGTAAAAAAATTATCATCAAGAAATCTGTTTATTTTCAACTTGGTTCTTATCGGGGCCATTTTTGGTTTTTCTTTGGCCTTTTTATCATTTTCCTGCTCCACGCCTAAAGCGCAGGTAAAAGCGCAGGAAAATCCGGTAATAGTCCCTGAAGATGCGCTTGCCATGACGGAAGGACTGCAGACTGTCTTCCGTTCTGTATCTGAAAAAGTTCTGCCGTCCGTAGTGGAGCTAAAGACTGTCTCCGTAAGGCGTCAGCAGATACCCAATATCCCCGGTATTCCATGGGATTTCTTTTTTGGTCCGCGCGACCGCGACAGAGGCGGGCAAGACCGTGAATACCGTTCTCAGGGTCTAGGTTCGGGAATTATCGTCAGAAACAAAAACGGCACTTATTACGCCCTTACAAATCACCATGTTGTAGACGGCGCATCGGAAATAAAAGTCTCTACCAGAAACGGAAAGGAATATCCTGCCGAATTGGTGGGAAGCGACGAGCGCAAAGACCTTGCGATGGTTTCTTTTAAGACAAACGATTCCTATCCGCTTGCGACTCTTGGCGATTCAGATAAAGTGGCAGTCGGGGATTTTGCGATAGCTATGGGCAATCCGCTTGGAGAACAATTTTCTTTTTCCGTAACATTGGGAATTGTAAGCGCTTTAGGACGCACAGGCGGTCCCGGCGGAAATATCAACGATTTTATTCAAACGGACGCTCCCATTAATCAGGGAAATTCCGGCGGTCCTCTGGTGAACATTCGCGGAGAAGTAATAGGCATTAACACATGGATTGCAAGTAACACCACAGGCGGTGGCAATGTCGGGCTTGGTTTTGCGATTCCAATTAACAATACAAAACGTTCTATAGATGAATTTATTTCGACGGGTTCTATCAGTTATGGCTGGCTTGGCGTTTTATTGATGGAACCCAGCAAGGAAACAGCCGAAAGTTTGGGCGTAGACGGAAAACGCGGCGCGCTTGCGGCTCAGGTTTTTATCGACTCCCCAGCCGACAAGGGCGGGATAAAACCCGGGGACTTTATTACCCATGTAAACAGCAAGGAAGTAAAGGGCGTCCAACAGTTGCAGTTAGTTGTAGGCGACTTAAAGCCTGGCGATAAGGCGACGTTTACCGTTATCAGGGACAAGAAATCAATGGATGTTCAAGTCCGTATCGAAGCGCGTACCGATCAAGTATCTTCGGATAACAGAAAATTGTGGCCTGGCGTAACCGTTGTCCCGTTGAACGACCAGCTCAAGGAAAACCTTGATCTCGACAAGAACGCGAAGGGGCTTTACGTGATTGACGTTACATCTGGCGCTCCCGCAGATATTGTCGGGCTAAAACGCGGGGACAGAATTTTGTCTGTTAACGGCGAAAAAACAGGAGATATAGCGGCGTTTTTCAAGGTATTACGCGAAAAAACAGGCAGTGAGCTTTGGTTTGGCATTCAGCGCGGAGACGCTGATGTTGAGTCGCTGAGGTTCAAAAGGTAGTATGCGCCATCTGACCGCGAAAAATACTGTTAACTAAAAACAATTTGTTAATTTTATTTGTATTTTTTGCGGTCAGGTGAAACGTCGTAAACCGCATTTAGGGGGAATTTCTAAAATTGGCTTTCGCGCCTTCGGCGCTTACAGTGTAGGTTGTAAAATTAAGGAGGACTTTATCGTGCCGTTACTTGCAAAAACTCCCCCAATGGGTTGGAATTCATGGAACACTTTTGGAGGCAACATTAATGAAGAACTTGTTAAAAATACTGCCGACGCTTTTATTAGCCATGGTTTAAAAGACGCGGGGTATGAATATATTGTTATCGATGATTGCTGGAGCAAAAAATCACGGGACGAAAACGGCAGGCTTGTCCCGGATAAAAATAAGTTCCCAAACGGAATGAAGGCGCTTGCGGATTATATACACTCAAAGGGGTTAAAATTCGGAATCTACTCTTGTGCAGGAATCCATACTTGCGCGGGATACCCAGGAAGCTTCGAGCATGAATTTGTTGACGCGGTTACTTTTGCCGAATGGGGCGTAGATTATTTAAAATACGATTATTGCTACAAACCGCGCAATGTGGCGGGCGAAGACTTGTATAAACGAATGGCTTTTGCCTTACGCAATTGCGGGCGCAACATTGTTCTATCCGCATGTAATTGGGGAAATGACGGCGTTCAAAAATGGATAAAGGAATCTGGTTGCCACTTATACCGCTCGACGGGCGATATTCAGAATAACTGGAAATCAATCGAAGGTATCATGCTTTCTCAGCTTAATAACGCATGCTTCAGCGGAATTGACTGCTGGAATGATATGGATATGCTCGTTGTCGGCATGGGTAGCGCCGGTGAAAACGCGTATGTGTTAAGTACGGGTTGTTCGCAAACAGAATACAGAACCCACTTTTCCGTGTGGGCGGTGATGAACTCCCCGTTGATGATTGGCTGTGATGTACGCAATATGACGGAACAAACTGTCTCTATTCTTACTAACAAAGACGTTATTGCGCTTAATCAGGATATTGAAGGACGCGCTCCTTACTGTATACGCCAATGGAATAACCCGGACAATGTTTTTTCCCTTGTTAAACCGCTTTCGGGGGACACTCCAACAGGAGGCGGCTACGCGATAGCTATGATAAATATCAGCGATGTTAAGGCGGAGATGTCATTACAGTTCTACGATATAGGTCTGCCTTACGCTTCAGGTTTCGGGCTGGAATTTTACGATTGCTGGAAACATGAAGTTATAGGCTTCTTTACTGAACGCGCTTCTATCGACATTGAGCCTCACGAGTGCCGCGTATTCAGATGCAGGGTTGCCAGACAAAGACCTCCCGCGCGTTAAGTTTGCCAATTTTATAGCAATTTCCACCAAGTAATCTTTTTTCTCTCAAAAAACCGTATCAAGAAACACAAAGATACGCTCACTATGTTTTTTCTTCATATATATTTATGAGCCTATCAGATATTTTGTGTAAATGGCAAAATATCACTAGAACGGAACCCGTTCTTTTCCGAACTCAATGGCGAACTGGTTTAACGCCCGCCCCCAATCCCGTATCGGCATAGTC
>JAITUY010000132.1 GCA_031286095.1 Treponema sp.
ACCCCATATATTGCAGTTGTCTGTGGGACTGTCCATGAAGCCGGTTACTTCTCGGAAAGTCTTGCGGTTTTTCAGGCTATAAGCCTGCGAACGCGGACTTTAGTCCGAAAGTTCGACAAAACCGCATTTTTTATATGAAGTTGTTCAGAAACTGAAGTTTCCGAACAACTTTATTGTATTTTCTCATATTTCTATAAAATATTACAAAAAGACGGCATTAGAGAAGGTGTCCGAACAAGTTTTTCAAACTTTTAGGACACTACCATGAATGTTAGGTTCATGGTTAATTATTCTTTTTGTATAGCCCTACTGTAAAACAGCCCTTATACGCCTTACCCCTGCGGAAGAAGACTGTTCTTTTTGAATGGTAAATTTCCCCAAAGTTCCCGTTTTTTCCACATGGGGGCCGCCGCAGACTTCTTTTGAAAAAAAATCAGTTGTCGAATTGCCGATTGTAAAGACCTTTACCACAGATTCATACTTTTCCCCGAACAGGGCGATTGCCCCCGCAGACTTCGCCTCATCAAGGCTCATGGTTTCCATAAAAACCGGAAAATCCCTTTTTATCTGCTCATTGACGATTTCCTGCACTTTGCTAACCTCTTCCTGCGTCATAGGCGCGCCGTGGGTAAAGTCAAAACGCAGACGTTCAGCGGTGATATTACTGCCTTTTTGCGCCACGTGTTCCCCAAGAACCGTCCTTAACGCCTTGTGCAGAATATGTGTCGCGGTGTGGTACTTTACCGCCATTTCCCCCTGATCGCCTAGTCCGCCTTTGAAAGACCCGCTCTGGGAACGGGACAGTTCCTGATGTTTTTGAAATGCCTCGTCAAATTCTTCCTTATTTACCTTCATTCCCGATTCGCCTGCAAGTTCTTCCGTAAGCTCGATGGGAAAACCATAAGTGTCGTAAAGTTTGAAGGCGAGCCGTCCCGACATTATTTTCCGCGGGTCTTTAAGCAGATTTGGGAGCAGTTTCTCAAACTCATGCTCGCCCTTTTGCAGGGTTTCCAAAAATTTTGCCTCTTCCTTGCCAAGTTCGTTCATTATAAACTCGCGGTTTTGTTCAAGTTCAGGATAAGCGCCTTTAAGTTGTTCCGCCACAACCTGCGCGACAGGGGACAGGCTTATTCCCTCGCCGTTAAGTTTACGCCCGTGGCGGACGGCTCTGCGGATAAGTCTTCGCAAAACATAACCCGCCCCCACGTTGGAAGGAGTAACCGCTTTCGGGTCTCCCAAAATGAAAGTTGCCGAGCGCACATGATCGGCAATGATCCGTATTGAATAATCTTTTTCGCCGTCTTGTCCGTACTTACAGCCGCCCGCTTGCTCAATAGCGGAAATTACAGGCGCGAAAATGTCGGTGTCGTAAACGCTTGCTTTGCCGTTAAGGACAGTTACAGTTCTTTCGATACCCATTCCTGTATCGACGCATTTTCGCGCAAGCGGTTCGTAAGCGCCGTTGGAGTTTTTGTTGTACTGCATGAAAACGTCGTTCCAGATTTCCAGCCATTTTTTGCACGAACAGCCCGGTTTGCAATCCGGACCGCAGGGCGCGTCCCCTGTGTAAAAAAACATTTCCGTATCGGGGCCGCATGGACCTGTGGTTCCGGCAGGTCCCCACCAGTTATCCGCCCTCGGCAAAAAAGCTATACGGTTTTCAGGAATACCAAGTTTCTTCCATATTTCCGCAGACTCGTTGTCGCGCGGAACTTCGCCTTCTCCGGCAAAAACCGTAACTCCCAATTTTTCAATAGGAATGTTCAGCCACTGCGGGGAAGTAAGAAATTCAAAACTCATTTCAATCGCTGTTTCTTTAAAATAGTCCCCCAAAGACCAGTTTCCGAGCATTTGAAAAAAAGTGAGGTGGCTCGGGTCGCCGACGCTGTCAATGTCCCCGGTACGGATACATTTTTGAAAATTTACAAGCCTCTTGCCCGCTGGATGTTCCTGCCCCAAAAGATATGGTACAAGCGGGTGCATTCCCGCAGTTGTAAAAAGCACGGTCGGGTCGTTTTCGGGCAGGAGCGATTTACCCTGTATCTGCGCGTGTCCCTTGGAAACAAAAAAATTGATATATTTTGAACGTAATTCATCTGCCGTCATGGGAGTATACTAACATAAATGGCTGGGGAAATTCTACCATTTCGGAGAACGGGACCACGACCACGACAAACGCATGAATGAGGAATTTAAACACGAATAGCACGAATAACAACGAATGACCACGAATACAGGAATAATAGAAGTAATTTGTATCCTATTCGCGCCTTATTCGTGTACATTCGTGGTTAAATTCTTCTCTTTGAACCCTTCATGCGTTTGTCGTGGTGTCCCCTGTATATTTCCTTGAAAAATAACTAAAAAGCTGGTATTATTTTATTAAAGAAGGGGATTGTTTTTATGAAAAGCGTATTCGAGAACATGACCGGACTGGATAAAGAATTTTTGGAAAAAATGCCGAACCTCGAAAAAAAACAGATTAAATGGGAAATAGAAAAAGTAAGAAACATAGTTAAGGAAAATGAATGTTTAAAAAAAATTAAATTTGAAGGCTCGACATTCACGGTAAAAAGGGGAACAACCGAGGACGGAAAAAAGTTTATGTGGAATGTAAATAACGGCATAGGGTTAAGGTCGAGGCTGAGCGGGACGCTGTTTGTCAACGGGACATGCATATATAAGAACACTCCGCTGGAGCATGCTTTATTGTATCTGGCGGGAAAAAAATAATTCCCCCGTTCGTGCCGGTTTTTGGTAGAAATAAAAACAGCCGCTAATTTACGCAATGCGCCAGCATGTATTCCCGTAGCGCCGAGTTTATTCTGGTTTGGTATCCTTTTCCAAAAGAACGGAACCACTCCAGCACATCTGCGTCATAATTTATCTTTACCGGTATTTTTACAGGCCGGTAAAGAGAGCGATTCAGCAATTTTGCGGGTACAAACATGGCTATTTGTTCCTGTGTAAGAGCCGGCATATCGGAGAAATTAATATCTTCATCACGCATTTCTTTGAGTTTTTTAATGCGTTCCTCATCAAGAGGCGGCAAATCGTCAATGGTTCTTTTCACGATAGGCATAATATAACTCCTGTTCATTTTTGGATGCTTTCCGGGCTGAAATTATCCGTATTGTATTTTCGCTTTGTTCTGTTTCTACAACAAATAAAACAACTCCCGTCATAGCGCCGAGGAATATACATCTGGTCTCATTCATACTATGTCCATAGTTAAAGAAATCAAGCCTGTCAGGGGCATACCATGCGCGTACGGCGTCATTAAAGTCAACGCCGTGTTTTTCTAAGTTAGCCAGATTGTTTTTCTCGTCCCATATAAAATTGACCATATTTTGATACCTATATAAATATACACTAAAATATTGCTCCAATCAATAGAAATTTTTCCTATTTGCCAAACTATCCCTAACAGGAGACTGCATAAAGGCTTATATAAAACCGCTCAATATTCATAAAGCCCATTTGACCGCATATTGCTGTCGCAGGCTATGACTTTTCCCATTCGCCTTATCACAGGCGATTCAGCGCCGGCGGATTATTTGTAATTGGTAATGGTAATATAAGGCAATTTAGGCGTAAAATTCCAATAAAACCAGACACTTGTCATTTTTTTTCAAATAAGCTAATATAAACAAGGAGTATAAAATGGCAGAAGACCTAATGGACAAAGTCTTTTCATTTTTTGCTGGCGAAGATATCAGCGATGAAAAGCAAAATATGCTAAAGCAAATAGCAAAAGAATTAAGCCATTGCAAATATTCCAAGTTTTTCAGAATCAGAACAGACGAGGCCGACCCTTCATTTTTATCGTTTTTATTTTCCATATACAGAATGATTTACCCTATTAAGAAGTTCTTTCAAGACGGAAAAAAAGTAGCCATGCTTAAACAATATATAATCGAATCATGTCTTGACAGTAAAATTAAAGAAACAATAAGCAGGCTCGATCCTTCTGCGCTTGAAAGCAAGTCAAAAACCATGTCCGGCGAACAGCTTATCGCTGAAATACAGGCCGATATTAACGCTCTGGTAACTCAGTTTGATCAAAACAAGGTTTATACCGCCAATCGCCGTTATGAAATGGCGGCGTCTCTTGCCCAATTTTCAACTTACAACTTTTTCGGTTTTTTCAAGAAATTCGACCCACATTTTGCTGACGGCAGTTTCATTGTAGAGCCAAGATTTTCGGCAGTTAAGCTCATTTTAATAATAAACGAGATGGAAGCGTTTCTTACTGTAACTCAGCCTCTAAAACCGGAAGACGACTGGGCGGGACTCTTCAGTATTATGAAAATGTGCGAAGGTCAGGACATGATTAATACCGAACAATTTACCAATATGATTACAACGGTAAGGGAAATACACTCAACAAAGATAATCGAGTTAATGGTTCAATATACGTTAAGAAATCCGGTATGGCAATGGAAGCAGGTTACATTCCGCGAAACTATCGGGGAAGAATGGCTGGAAGAAAAACAGGCCGAAGCCAACGGGTACATTCAGAAAATCAACACGGCGAAGAAAAACGGGCAAATCAGCGCACTGACAAAACAAATTTTTGAGGCTACGGACCTTGTAAGGCTGGAAAATTACACGTTACAGCTTAGCGAACAATACAGAAGAAGAAAACTTGAATATTTTGTCTACGCCGAGGGTCTTAATTATCTGAAAGCGTTTTTGGATGATTATGTAGTAAAAGAAATCAATGAATTAAGCGATATTCTTATAATCCGCGGGCAATGGACCAACGGCGCTATGTCAAGGGAAATGAGCGAATCCCTGCACAGGCTTTTGGAAGCTTCGGAACCCATTGCCAGAATGGACGCGGAACTTTCCGAAGACGGTCCCGACGGTTCCCGCCTTCGTACCGCAATGCTCAGAATAGACCGCGACCAGACGCAGGGGCGCTATGTTAACAGTATAATCGCTAAAAACAACGAAATTGCCCTTGATATTATTAACCACGCCGCCCAGGACTTAATAGTTATAGGGAAGCACCTTAAAAACCTTATTGAGGATGTGCAGAAAAAGCACCCGGAACTGCTTATTAACTGGAGGGAATTGACGCTGGCTTCCAAAGACCCGTTGCCCCAAAGGATGATAACCGATTTTAAGAGGATTAATTACTTTGTCCAGTTGATGCACTTGTGTACAACACAATAATTGGGAATTTACCCCCTTTATAAAAAATCACAAATAGTGTAAAATAAGTTATGTGGTTTTTTATAATAGATATAACAGGTTCTAAAAAACCGGAATTATTTTAGGCAAAAAAGAGGAAGTTATGGATATTCAAGTTCAGGAGCTTATCGACAAGATAAAAAAAGACGGGATCGAAACAGCAGGGCAGGAGGCCGCGCAAATCAAAAAAGACGCGGAAACGGAAGCTCGCCGTATTGTTGACGCCGCAAAAAAAGAAGCGGTAGAAATCATCAACCGAGGCAAGCAGGATGCGGAACGTTCCGAAAAAGCGGGGATAGCCGCGCTGGAACAGGCTTCCCGTAATCTGGTTCTTGCTTTCAAGGACGAGATTCAGGCGTTGCTGGATAAACTTATCGGCGAGCATATCGCATCGCACTACGACGGCGATGTATTAAAATCGGCTCTGCCTGAAATTTTAAAAGCGTGGACGGCAAAAGGCTCCAACGACCTTTCCGTGCTGTTGCCGGAAGGCGAATTGTCCAAGCTTAAATCTTTCTTCAGCGAAAAACTTACAGGGGAACTATGGAAGGGCGTGGAATTAAAATCCAGCAGAAAGTTAAGTTCAGGTTTCCATATTTCCAACAAGGAAGGTTCAATTTATTACGATTTCTCCGCGTCAGCGGTGGCGGGTCTGCTTTCGTCCTACTTAAATCCAAAACTTGCCGAAATACTTAAAACTTCGTCGAAAGGAATTTAAGGTGGCGTCATATTATTACCTGATGGCTCAGCTCCCTTTTCTCATCTATGAACAAAAGCCGCCTATGCCGTCCGCCGTTTTTAAGGCATTAGCCGAAACCCAGTTAAACGAAGAGGACGCCGCGTTTTTGAACTGTCTTTCGCTTGATCCTGATCCGGACGGCAAAACTCTTCCGTCTTACGCGGAGCCTGCCCCTTCGACAGGTTGTGTTTTTATCGACAACTGGCGCGAATGGGAACGCTCTTTAAGGCTTAATCTTGCTAAAAACCGCGCGATAAAACTTAAAAGGGACAATCTTTCGGCGCTTGAGCCGCCTTTCTATCCTGTAGATGCGGTAACATCCGCGCTAAAATCAGTCAACGCTGACATCTCTCCTCTGGAAGGGGAGACCCTTATCGACAAGGCGCGTTGGAACGCCATAGATACATTTGCAGGTAATGACTATTTTGATCGTAACAGCGTTTTCGCCTATTTCCTCAAACTTATGCTAATTGAACGGCGCGTGTCGTTTAATGCTGAAAGAGGATTTGCAGAATATAAATCATTGTACGCTTCCATTATTGAAAGCGGGCATAATTCCCTGGGGGTTCCTAAATGATCGGGACAAAAGGAACGGTTGTAGCCGTTAACGGCAATATGGTAAGCGTCCGTTTTGACGGTATTGTTTCCATGAACGAGGTCGGCTATGTAAAGGTTGCCGACACAAAACTGAAGAGCGAAGTTATCCGTATTCGCGGCAATATCAGCCAGTTGCAGGTTTTTGAAATAACCAAAGGCATTACGGTCGGCGACGAAGTTGAATTTACGGGAGACATGTTGTCGGTCGAAGTAGGGCCGGGGCTGTTGGGTCAGGTTTATGACGGTCTTCAAAACCCCTTGCCTCAGCTTGCTAAAGCGGCGGGTTACTTTCTGGAAAGGGGAGTCTACATTGATCCTCTTCCCGGCGACACAAGCTGGCAGTTTACGCCGAAGGCTAAACAGGGCGACAAGGTGGAACGCGCCGACACGCTCGGTACTGTGCCGGAAGGCTCGTTTGTCCACCGTATCATGGTTCCTTTTTACCTGTACGGCACTTACACCGTTTCATGGATCAAGCCGGAAGGCTCTTATAAAATACACGATACTATAGCGGAACTTGTGGACGAAAAGGGAAATAACGTGCAGGTTAAATTGAGTTTCCGCTGGCCGGTAAAACGCGCTGTCGACTGCTACGAGGAAAGACTTAAACCCGTAGACCCGATGGTTACCCGCGTCCGCCTTATAGACACTTTTTTCCCCGTTGCGCGCGGAGGCACTTACTGTATTCCAGGTCCATTCGGCGCGGGCAAGACGGTTCTCCAGCAGATAACAAGCCGTTTCGCGGACGTTGACATCGTAATTGTAGCCGCCTGCGGAGAGCGCGCCGGAGAAGTTGTCGAAACCCTTAAAGAGTTCCCCGAATTAAAAGACGAAAGAACAGGACGCTCTCTTATGGAACGGACAATCATTATTTGTAACACTTCTTCCATGCCGGTAGCCGCGCGCGAAGCGTCGGTTTACACGGCTGTAACGCTCGCAGAGTATTACAGGCAGATGGGCTTGCATGTCCTTTTGCTTGCCGACTCAACAAGCAGGTGGGCGCAGGCGATGCGCGAAATGTCAGGCAGACTTGAGGAAATCCCCGGCGAGGAAGCGTTTCCAGCCTACATGGAATCGACAATCGCCAACTTTTACGAAAGGGCGGGCATTGTGCGGCTTAGAGACGGAAGTCTCGGCTCCGTAACAATCGGCGGAACAGTAAGCCCGGCGGGCGGTAACTTTGAAGAACCCGTAACGCAGGCGACGCTGAAAGTCGTCGGAGCTTTCCACGGCTTAAGCAGAGAGCGTTCCGACGCCCGCAAGTTCCCCGCCATTCACCCGCTTGACTCATGGTCGAAGTACAAGGGCATTATCGACAGCAAAAAGGTTGAATATGCCCATAGTTTTATGCGCAGGGGCAGTGAAGTCGAGCAGATGATGAAGGTTGTAGGCGAAGAAGGAACAAGTATCGAAGACTACATTATTTACCTGAAAGGCGATCTTATCGACTCCGTTTACTTTCAGCAAAACTCGTTCGACGCCGTAGATGCCGCCGTCAAACCTGAAAGGCAAAAATATGTGTTTGCTAAACTTCTTGTAGTTTTGGCGTCCCAGTTTACTTTCTCCGACAAAAACGAGGCGCGAAGCTGGTTCAACAGGCTCAGGCAGAAGTTCCTTGATTACAACGGAGCGGAATGGAAGAGCGAACGCTTTGAGGGGCTTGAAACTGAAATTGAAAGCTCAATCAAGGCTCAGTCAAAAGGCTTGGACAAAGCCGCCGAAAAAATATTGGTGTAAGGCGAGGTTATTATGAATAAGGTATATAGCAAGATAGAGTCAATAACCGGAAGCGTTATTACCGTTCGCGCACAAGATATCCGTTACGGCGATCTTGCAGAGGTCGATACCGTGTTTGGCACATCGCTTGCGGAAGTAAACCGTCTGCAGGGCGATATTGTTTCATTGCAGGTATTTGCGGGCGGACGCGGTATTTCCACAGGCGACACGGTGCGCTTTCTTGGGCGTCCCATGCAGGTTCCGTTTTCCGAAAATCTTATGGGCAGGGTGTTTTCAGGTTCTGGCAAGCCGCGCGACAACGGTCCGGCGTTACACGAAAATTTAATTCCTATCGGCGGTCCTTCGGTAAATCCGTCCCAGCGCATTATTCCGCGCAAGATGATCCGCACAGGAATTCCCATGATCGATCTTTTTAACACGCTGGTCGTTTCGCAGAAACTGCCGATTTTCTCCGTCTCTGGCGAGCCTTACAACGAACTGCTTGCGCGTATCGCTATGCAGGCGGAAGTAGACGTTATTGTTCTTGGAGGCATGGGGCTTAAATACGACGACTATCTTTACTTTAAGGATACTTTGGAGAACGGCGGCGCTTTGGCGCGCACTGTAATGTTCATACATACCGCAAGCGATCCTACGGTCGAATGTCTTATGATACCTGATATGTCCCTTGCTGTCGCCGAAAAGTTTGCCTTGCAGGGAAAGGACGTTCTTGTTCTTCTTACCGACATGACAAACTTCGCGGACTCAATGAAGGAAATTTCCATTATTCAGGAACAGGTTCCAAGTAACCGCGGTTATCCGGGCGAGCTTTACAGCCAGCTTGCGAGCCGTTATGAAAAAGCGGTCGACTTTGAAACAGCGGGATCAATCACCGTTCTTGGCGTTACCACGATGCCTGGCGATGACGTAACACACCCTGTTCCAGACAATACAGGATACATAACTGAAGGTCAGTACTATCTTAAGAACGGCCGTATCGAACCGTTCGGCTCGCTTTCCCGTCTTAAACAGCAGGTTAACGGCAAGACGCGCGAAGACCATCGCGCCCTTATGGACGGCATGATCAAACTCTATTCCGCTTACCGCGATACGCTGGAAAAGAAAGCGATGGGCTTTATCATGACCAACTGGGACGAAAAACTTTTAAAGTACGGCGATCAGTTTGAAACAAGAATGATGTCTCTTTCGGTAAACATACCGCTGGAAAAAGCGCTGGATCTTGGCTGGGAGATTTTATCTTCTTGCTTTAATCCTGAAGAAACAGGTTTAAGGACGGAACTTATAAATAAATTCTGGCCTAAAAATTAAGGGTTGTGAATGGCGAAAATCAGGCTCACTAAAAACGAGCTGAAAAAACAAAAAGACTCGCTTAAAATGTACAAGCGTTATCTTCCTACGCTTATGCTGAAGAAACAGCAGTTGCAGGGGGAAATACGCATGACTGAACTCCGCCTTAAAGAATTGAAAACCGCCAAAGATAATCTGGACGAATCATTTAAAACATGGATCGGTGTTTTTGGCGAAAAGGGATTTTTTACTGAGAACATATTAAAAATTACAAGCCTGCGTACGGGGCATGGAAATGTCGCCGGCGTTGTAATTCCAATATTTGAAGGCGCGGATTTTGAAATAGAGCAGTACGATCTCGCCCGCACTCCGGCGTGGCTTGATAAGGCGGTCGAGGCGATGAAACAGGCTCTCTTGCTTGATCTTGAATCGCAGATTGTCGAGGAACAGCGTAAAAGGCTGGAGCGCGAACTGCGTACGACGACACAAAGAGTGAACCTTTTTGAAAAAGTTAAAATTCCGCAAACGATGGGTAATATAAAAAAGATTCAGGTTTATCTTGGCGATCAGCAAACTGCCGCAGTCGTGCGCGGCAAAATAGCTAAAAGCGGAACCGAAAAGGCGGTGGCTGTATGATTGTACCAATGAAAAAAGTGTGCCTGATGGTACAGGAAAGCAGAGTAAATGACGCTCTTTTAAAATTGCGCGAGGTTGGGGTAGTGCATCTTCATACGGCGAACGCCCCCGACGGCAATTCAAAAGCTATTGAAAGAAAAAGCAAAGTGGAAGGCGCTCTTGGGCTTCTTGGCGAAATAAAGGTTCCAAAAAACAAAAACGCGCTGACGCCGTCTCAGCCCGACCGCGCCCGTTTAATATCAGCGGGGGCGCGCAGAGGACGGCGCTCTGTTGACGTTTATGGCAGTGAGGAAGAAGAGCCGTATTCGCTGGACGCTGTAATAACATCGGGAAGACCGTATCTTCCGGACTTAATTGTAGGAATCGGCAAGGAACGCAAGGCCTTGCAGGATCGTGATATATTCTTAAACCGCGAAATTTCCCGTATTTCCCCCTGGGGCGATTTTGAGCCGTCTTCAATAAAAGAAATGGAATCGCTGGGACTTCCGGTCTTCCTTTACGAGCTTACTCCCGAGGCGTTTTCGGCAATTTCTGAGGATGTGCGTTACATAAAACTTTTTCAAAATAAAAATGTTGTCCGTTTGGTAGTTCTGGACAAAGAAATACAGGGTATAGCGCCTTTCCAGCTTCCCGAAAAATCGATGTCCGCGCTAATTCGTGAAACAGACGAAATAAAACTTGATATAGAAGAACTTGACGCCAAACTTAGAAACTTTGTCAGCAGACGTTCCGCTTTAATAAGTGAAATGGCTGTTGTGGAGCAGGATATTGAATTTGAAACCGCAGTTGTCAATATGGAAAAAGTAGACGGCGTTCCGGCGGAAATGGGGCTTTCTTATCTGACGGGTTATGTGCCATGCGATGATACGGGCAGGTTAAAAACCGCCGCAAGCGAAAACGGGTGGGCTTTATCTTTAATCGATCCCGAAGATACGGACGAGGCGGTTCCGACAAAACTTAAAAACAGCAAATTTGTAAACCTGCTGAATCCGATTACAGGCTTTCTCGGGATTGTACCCGGTTACCGCGAAACGGATATTTCACCGTGGTTCCTCATTTTCTTCTGTATCTTCTTCGGCATGATCTTCGGGGACGCGGCGTACGGCGTTATTCTTTCCCTTGTCGCCTTGTTTGGCATTATAAAAACGGCGAAAAAAGGCGTGCCGCAAGCTTTGCAGATGCTGTTGTTGCTGGGTATTTTTAACACGGCGTGGGGCGTTATTACCTGTACATGGTTCGGCGTTAAAGCTGAAAAAGTGCCGCAGGTTTTACAGGATATTTCCCTGCCGGTATTTTCTACAGCAAAAACGGATTCCGCGCTTGTAAGCCAGAACCTTCAAATTTTCTGTTTTTCTCTTGGTCTTTTGCAGTTGACAATCGCGCACATTAAAGGGTTTTTCAGAAATATTAGATCATTAAAACTTTTTTCCGAACTTGGTTCTATTGCGATGCTTTTCGGAATGTACAATGTCGTGCTGTTCCTTGTTGTAAGCAATGACGCGCGGTCTATACCGTTACTGCCTGTTTCGATCTATCTTCTTGGCGGCGGCTTTGTGTTAAATTTCATTTTTGCGTCATACGAGGGTAGCATAGGGAGGTCCGTGCTGGAGAGCTGTAAAAATATAATCTCTGTTGTATTGGGAATAACCAATGTATTCTCCGATATAATGTCATATATCAGGCTTTGGGCGGTCGGTCTTGCCGGAGCGTCAATCGCCTCGACTGTAAATACGATGGCGGGTCCATTGCTCGGCGGGTTTTTGATGTTTGCAGGAATGTTGTTGCTGGTATTCGGTCACGGGCTTAATATAATATTGAACGTGTTGTCGGTGCTTGTTCACGGGGTGCGCCTTAACACATTGGAGTTTTCGTCGCACATAGGTTTAACATGGTCTGGAACTGCCTACAAGCCGTTTGCGCAGAGGGCGATAAAATAGTGAATTGACTAATATTCCAAAGAATATGCGGGGTATTAGCGAAAAAATAGTTTTTTATAGGAGTAAAGTATGATGAATTTAGGTTTATTAGGTGCAGGTCTTGTAATGGGCATAGCGGCTGTAGGATCGGCTATTGGTATTGGTTTTGCCGGTTCGTCAACAATAGGCGCGTGGAAAAAGTGTTATATTGCCAATAAACCGGCTCCCATGATGCTGTTGGCTTTTGCAGGCGCGCCGTTAACACAGACTTTTTACGGTTTTATCCTTATGGGTCAGATGGCGAACGCCGCCGCCGCGGCTCCTGAAAACGCGTGGCTTTATATCGGCTACGGCGTCGCTTCCGGTCTTGCGATGGCGTTTTCCGCCATTGTGCAGGGGAAAGTAGGAGCCGCCGCCGCAGACGCTCAAGGCGAAACAGGCAAGGGTTTTGCGCAGTACATCGCAGTTGTCGGTATTGCGGAAACGATTGCTTTGTTTGCGATGGTTTTAACGATGATTAGCCTGTAAGCGTTTGCTTACAGATACGATAAATGCCATCGACTAACATGTCATGTTGTTTATCTTAGCGGTTTACGGCGGGGCGTCCGGGCTTCGCCGCGTCCCTGTTTCAGCCTTTGGCTGAACGTCGTAAACCGCCATTGGTGAGGAGAGGCGGGGCTTCCCCGCCTTTTTTATTTTTGTTTTATTGTACCGCGCCCAGCGCTTTGGGTGTTTTTCAGATATTTGTAGTTTACGCGGGCGCGTCATTTAGCGATAAAACAATAAAAAGTATTTTTTCCTGCGTAACTAAAGTGTTAATCCCATTTTTTGAACACGAAAAAGACGGCTAGAAGAATTAAAACGAACCCGACTATATAATTCCATTTTAACTGTTCCTTTAAGTAGAATACTGAAAATACCGCAAATACAACAAGTGTGATCACTTCCTGCGCTACTTTAAGCTGAGCCGCAGAAAAATATGAATACCCCATGCGGTTGGCGGGAACCTGTAGACAGTATTCAAAAAACGCGATCCCCCAACTGGCCGGAATTACAATCCATAAGGGGCTTTCTCTGAATTTCAAATGCCCGTACCATGCAAACGTCATAAAAATATTTGAGGCTACCAGCATTGCAAGCGGAATTAAACTTTTTATTTCCATTTTTTGCTTCCTTAAAGAACCCGACCGAGGAGAGAATCGAACTCCCGACCAATAGCTTAGAAGGCTATTGCTCTATCCACTGAGCTACTCGGCCATTGGGAGATGCATCGCTTCCTGCCGCTTCTCCTCATAATGGCTGTTTACGGCATTAAGTTTTGGTTGAACGCCGTAAACAGCATTGTTAAACGGCGTTTTAATGCCGCAAGTATACGCTGTCTGATCATGCAAGCGGTCAGAGGCATACTTTGTTTTATTGGACTTGTTCGACAACTGCGAACCTTAGGTTCGAGTTGGTTGTCTCACAAGTCTTGCGGTTTTTCAGGCTATAAGCCTGCGAACGCGGACTTTAGTCCGAAAGTTCGACAAAACCGCGTTTTTTATATGAAGTTTTTCAGAAACTGAAGTTTCCGAAAAACTCTAATATGTAAGCGCCATTAAAATGGCGCTTACATACGCGATAAACGACGTCTGACTTTTTGTCAGATGCCGTTTTTTATCGTAGCGGTTTACGGACGGTTTTCGCACTTGCGGCGCTCAGCCGCATGGAACCTGACCTCTGGAAAAAAGCCCAGCGGTCAGACATCGTAAACCGCTATTAGAGCGCGCTAACTGACTATATGAATTTCTTCGGGAAGACTTTAAACAACTTCGCCATTCATGGCGAGGGATATTTCCCGCTCAACACAAATAAAAAGAAGCTTTTATATCCTTTTTTATTTCAGACAACAGATGAAAAAAAATAGAGTTATTTGGAAACTTCAGTTTCCCGAACAACTACCAATAAAAAGTATTTTTTTCAGGCTAAAGATTGCTTTAGCCCAAAAAAATGCAGGGAGTTTCCTCCCCGCTTTTGCCTCTGCTTATTCTTTGCTTTTCTTTTTGGCTTTTTTCTGCTCGCGCTTTTCCTTGAGTGTCTTTTGAGGCGCTTTTTTCGTCTCTTTTTTGTGCATTATATGTTCGGCCATAATATCCCCCTTGGGCTTTACATTATATATAAAATAGTATATTAATTAACTAATGTCCAGACTTTTTTTAGGGCAAAATTGGGGGAAATATGAAAGTAACGGAAGCAGTCGAATTGCTTGAGGGGCAGTTTTTTACAGGAAAAGAAAAGGCGGATTACGAGGTTGCTTCGGCGTGCGGGGCAGACCTTATGAGTGATGTTATGGCCTTTGTAAAAGACAAGGTTTTGCTTCTGACGGGGCTTGTCAACCCTCAGGTAATACGAACAGCCGAACTTTTGGATATTCACGCTGTAATCTTTGTCCGCGGCAAAATTCCTGGCAGAGACATGATAGACATGGCGGAAGAATCTGATATTATCCTTGCCGGAACCAAACTGCCAATGTTTTTATCATGCGGGAAACTTTACGAAGCGGGTCTTCGCACCGGCGGAACTAGGGCAATTTAGCATGGTCATTTAGCCTAAAGAACATGAAAGATAATGTAGATTTTAACTTTATTATCCGCCTTGATTCTGAACTAAACCAAATTCACGACCTTGATTTATTGCTGGAAAGGATACTCTTCGAGGCAAGAAGGGTTGTACAGGCGGATGCGGGATCAATCTATGTTACTGTACCGGACGAAGAAGGAAAAAAGGGAGACGAAAAACTTTCGTTTAAATACTCCCAGAATGATACATTACAGGTATTTGTTCCGTTAGGGCAAAAATTGATCTATTCGGTTTTTTCACTTCCTATAAATGAAAAGTCAATTTCAGGTTATTGCGCTATGAACAGAGTATTAATTAATATTCCCGACATGTACAATATCCCTCAATCTGCTCCGTATTCTTTTAACGCTTCATTTGACAGGCTTACAGGTTATAAATCCGTTTCCAGTATGGCGATTCCGCTTATTTCAACCGATAAACGGCTTATGGGCGTTATACAGGTATTAAACGCAAAAGACAGAAGAGGAAACATTATTCCTTTTTCCAAAGACGATGAAGTCCTGCTTACGCATTTTGCAAATAACGCTTCCATTGTTCTTCAACGGGCAAATATGACAAGGACGATGATTCTGCGCATGATAAAAATGTCGGAACTACGCGATCCAAAAGAAACAGGCACGCATGTAAACCGCGTCGCCGGATACGCGGTTGATATTTATGACTGTTGGGCCGCCCATCATAATATTTCTGAAGATGAAAAAACAAAATTCCGCGACATGTTAAGAGTCAGCTCAATGCTTCATGATGTCGGCAAAGTGGCAATTTCCGACACTATCCTGAAAAAACCGGCGCGCTTTACTCAGGAAGAATATAAAATAATGCAGACCCACACTGTATACGGAGCGGCTTTGTTCACCTCTACAAATTCACAAATGGACGACCTTGCTATGGAAATTGCGCTTACCCATCATGAAAACTGGGACGGCACAGGTTATCCGGGCTGGATAGACCCGTTAAGCGGAGAAATTATAAAAACAGACGGCGAAGGCAATCCTCTTGGTAAAAAGGGAGAAGAAATTCCTCTTGGAGGCAGGATTGTCGCCATTGCCGATGTATACGACGCTCTTTGTTCAAAACGCGTATACAAAGAGCCGTGGGGCGAAGATGACGTTTTAAAGGAAATGCGAAAACTTTCTGGAACTAAATTTGATCCTGAACTTATAGAAATATTTTTTGAAATACTGCCGAACATCAAACAGACGCAAAACCATTTCCCCGACGCCCCCGAAGCGTAGAGGCATTATTCTCCCAAAGTATCTCGCAGAGACGCAAAGGCGCAGAGTTTTTGTACGATATATTATCTTTACCTTTAAGATTTTCGTTTTACGATTATATACGGTAGAGTTGTTCGGAAACTTCAGTTTCTGAACAACTTCATATAGAAAACGCGGTTTTGTCGAATTTTCGGACTAAAGTCCGCGTTCGCAGGCTTATAGCCTGAAAAACCGCAAGACTGGTCAGCGTAGCTGACATGAGACAACCAAC
>JAITUY010000140.1 GCA_031286095.1 Treponema sp.
GTTGGTTGTCTCATGTCAGCTACGCTGACCAGTCTTGCGGTTTTTCAGGCAAAAGCCTGCGAACGCGGACTTTAGTCCGAAAGTTCGACAAAACCGCGTTTTTTATATGAAGTTGTTCAGAAACTGAAGTTTCCGAACAACTCTATTATAGAACTATCACCGATAGAGCTTCTCGGATTTACTACTATTTTGTAGAAGCCGTAACGTGTATAAATTAAGTTTTTCTTAACAGTTCCATTGGTTTTAGTTTTCCGGCTCTTTTTGCGGGTATCCACGAAGCCAGAATCGAGCAGAAAATGGCGAAAATTCCAATTAATAAAACCGCGATCCAGTCTATGATAATTGGAATTGTCTCAAGATAGAAGCCAGGATCGAGTATTTTTACTTCCCCTCCATGGAACAGGTTTGATAAAAAAGTTAACCCTTTCTCAAGGCTACGTATCAGCGAATTGATATTTACCCCTATTAAAAGCCCTATCGAAATGCCAATTATAGCGCCCGTTAATCCTGTAAGAAAACTGCCCCAAAGAAAAATGCTTGTAACGCCCTTTATATCCGCGCCAGAAACTTTTAAAATAGCAATATCCCTGTTCCTTTCAAGAGCCAGCATACTTGTTGAAGATGAAACGTTAATCGCCGCGACAATAACGATCAATGCCATGATGAATAAAAGAAGCTGTCTTGTTGATTCGTAAGAACTGTACTGCGAGCGCAAAAGGTCTTTCCACGTGTATACGTTGTAACCTGAATCCAAATTTTCATACAGCGTCCATACAAAATCATCCGCCTTTTTATAAGGGTCGTCGATCTTAACAATAAAGCTGGACGAAGACTGTTCCGCGGAAAGAACGCGCTGGCCTCCCTCGTAACTTATAATGCACCACAAAGCGTCAAGCTCGTTGTAGCCGCATGACACTACGCCGCGGACGGTAAACGGCGCTGTTACAGGAAACTGTCTGCCACCCTCGTTTCGTATTGTCATAAGGCGGACAGTATCCCCAATCTTCACGCCCGTATTGATTGCCAAAGTTTCACCTAACAACATGTCGCGGTCTGTTTCCGGTTTTCCTTCTCCGTAAATAATTTTTAAAAAGTTCGCGCCGCCGGAATCTGTCCAAAACGAAGGCTCTACGGCGCGTACCGTTACGCCTGTTTTCCCGTTTTTTCCGGCAAGAACTCCGGTTCCGCGCATTTCAGGCCATACTCCCTTTACGCCGTCTGTCGTTTTTATTTTTTCAATCACATCTTCTTCGCCTTCCGAAGAATAACTGGCAAAAACCTGCAAATGTCCAGTTCCCAGCTCTATATAGCGGTCCATTATCCCCCTAATCATGCCGTCCGCCACTATCAGTGTAACTATAATCGGGACAAGGCTTACTGCAATTCCAGCGGCGGCTCCGCGCAGATAGCGCCCGCCTTCGTTCGCTCTTCCCCATAGATACCTTAACGCTACAAAAAAGGCGGCTTTCCTTTTCACTGTACATGCCCCTGTGTCAACTGTCCGTTTTCCAAAACAAGACGGATTCCGGCTCTTGCAGACGCTTTTTCGTCATGAGTAACAACAATTAAAGTTTTACCCCTTTTTTGCGCGGCAGTATATAACAATTCCGAAACAATATCGCTGTTTGCTGGATCAAGATTGCCGGTCGGCTCATCTGCAAGTATCAGCGCGGGATCATTTACCATAGACCTCGCAACAGCCACCCGCTGGCGTTCTCCGCCGGAAAGCTGAGACGGGAAATGGTTCTTTCTGTCTTCAAGGTTTACGTCGGCAAGGAGCGATTTTGCCCTGTCCATCGCGTCTTTTTTATTCATTCCCGCTATGTAGGCGGGAATCATAATGTTTTCAAGAGCGGTAAAATCTTTTAACAAATAATGAAACTGAAAAATAAAGCCGGCAAGTTTTGATCTGTACGCTGACATTTCTTTTTCTGAAAGGCAAGTAATTTCATCGCCGCCGATAAAAACGCTTCCATTATCGGCGCGGTCAAGTCCGCCTAATATGTTAAGAAGCGTACTCTTACCGCTTCCGCTCTGCCCTGTTATCGCCACGGACATTCCTTTTTCTATCTGAAGATTTATACCTTTTAATATATAAAGGGTCTCCGTTCCAGAAACATAATTTTTTACTATATTTTCCGCTCTGACAAGAATATTACTCATAACGCAGTACCTCCGCCGGTTGTATTTTAGCCGCTTTTCTCGATGCAAACCACGCCGCAGAAAGCGCGGAAAAAAAACCAAACATAAATATCAATATTACTTCCGCAGGCAATATACGAGAAGGAATTTCTTTAATATAAAAAATTGCCGGCGAAAAAACGGCAAAATTTTCCGCCCGTTCCACTCCCAAAAAACCAGCCAGTATATTAAGCAAACCGATAAAAGTATTTACAATACTTTCAATCAAGGAAAAAAATTGGGGAATATGGGTTGCTATAATAAGCCCGAAAATAAGCCCAAGACCAGCGCCTGTAAACCCTATAATCGCCCCGTCGCAGACAAAAACAAAACGAACTGCCTTTTGCGTTCCTCCGATCGCGCGAAGCAGGCCTATTTCCTCTCTGCGCTGTAAAACCGTTCTTCTTTGCGACTGAAAGATATTAAGCCCCACCACGATAAAAATAAGCCCCACAAGAATAAACATAAAAAGTTTTTCGGTCCTAAGCGCGCCAAAAAAGGAACGGCTGTAATCCCGCCAGCTTGAAAATTTTATTTTATGAAAATCATCTTCATGAAAATAAATTTCCTTCGGCAATTTCTTCTTAATCCTTTCCATAACAAACCCGTCATGAAAACGGTTTGAAATTTTTACACCTAATGTAGTATTTGTATCACCTGTAAAAAAAGAATTATTTTCAATATTTATAAACGCCCAACTGCAGTCGTATTCATAAAAACCAGTTCTGAAGATTCCTGTTACCGTAAATTCATCAAGACCGCCTTCGTCCTGCGCGGACAATATTCCCGTGATAGAAAATATTGTTACTGTATCTCCCATTCCAATCCCAAGCCTTCTCGCCAGCTCTGCTCCTAATAAAACAGAATTATGAGCGGAAATATCAAAAGAGCCGTCTTCAAACTCCAGTTTTGCTTCCATTAATTTGTCTGTTTCAAGAACATTTTCAGGAATCCCCCTTACCGCAACCGCCTGCTGACCGTATCTTCTTCCCCTTGCAAGCGCCTGAAACTCCTTGAAAGGTACTGCCGATTTTACACCTGGAACAGTCATTACGGCTGACCGCACCAGTTCCATTTTATCAGGCGGAACGAAATCCAAACGGATGTGATACGACGATATTTCTATAATGCTTTCTATAAAACCAAGCTGAAATCCGTTCATCACGGCGATTATTACAATCAGCGCAAAAACCCCGAAAGCGATTCCAAGCACCGCGAGAACAGGAGAATTTGACCGGCCTTTAAAAATATACCGTGATGCTACAAACAAAATCCATCGATTTTTCAATTTTTAATTATCCTTGATTCGGATATTTTTCTTCCGTCTTCCCAAACAGCCTGCAATACGACTTTATTGTCCAGATATAATTCTTCGATATCTTTTTTGCCTTCTGTACGGACAACCCGTTCCAAAACACCGTCTTTTATATTTCTTTCAAGGACTCTGTCCCCTTTTTTATTATAAACATATTCCGCCACAAGCGCGGTTTCACCTTCCGTTTTAGTTATTTTTACAATACGTTCATCCGACCATGTGTTTACGATTTTCCAAATAACTGTTTCTTCCTCGTCATTGCCGATTAAGGTTTGCTCCAATACCCTTCCCCTGTCGTCGGTTGTAAATATAAGTTTTGAGTCTTTTGTTACAAAAAGATCGCCAAAAAATTCAGGGTATGAGTTAAACCTTTCGCCCAGAAACATATCGTTTCTCGCGGCGGCAAGAATATTTTGCGGAAAAGAAACTTTTTCAATGTTGTTTGTAACTCCTTCACTTGCAACACTATTGCTTGCAACTCCGCCGCTTGTAACTTCGTTATTTGCAACTTCATTATTTATAACTTCGTTACCTGTAACTTCGTTACTTACAACTTCGCTGTTTATAACTTCGTTACCTGTAACTCCGTCATTTGTAACTACGTTGCTTGCAACCACGTTATCCGTATATGTAATTTGCTGATCTCTTAAAAAAACACGTTCCACCGCACGCAGAAATGACGAACGGTTATAACGGTAATAATCGTTGTAAACAGATACATATTCTCTTTTATCATTGTCCCACAACATCGTCTGCGCGCTTACCTTTATGTTGTTGTTATAAGAATATTCAATTTTATTTTTTTCGCCCTTATCTGAATAAATATATTCTGTTGTTATATGATATTTTTCATCGTAAACTTCTACAAACCCTCTCGCCGGCTCGCGCCTTATGACAGGCATTGTATTATCAGTAAGGTTCTGCGATTCTGCAACTTCAAGCGATGATTCGTAATTTCCGCTGTCTGCATTTTGAATAACAGCGGCAACTTCTTCAACAGGCGCAGTCTGATTCTTTTCGCCGTCTTCATTTTGCGCCGCTATCTGCGCATCTTCCTGCGCCGTATTTTGCGCCGCCTCAAATAAAACGGCAATAAGTCTTACCCCGTAGTTTTCGTCTCTGAATATCCACTGGGTGCGATCTTCTTCGCCGTTTCTGTAAAGCGTGCGTATTTCTATAAAAAACTGGTTATCATAAAAATCAAACAGGTATTCGGGCAGGTCATATGGATTCGTAAAATCAATAACAAGCGCGTATTCGCCGCGCATAGCCGCTTTTTTAGACTTCATTTCTTCAAGGGGCATTCCTCCGGCATTGGAACGAAACCAGCGCGGCGGTTTTACCCATTCTGGAATTATGCGCTCTGCTTCAGAATCTGAAAAAAAATCTTCGGTTGACTCGCCTTCTTCATTTTCTACAGCAAAATCATCTACCTGAAAGGGCGACTCCTGCGTCAGGGCGATTATACCGGCGGACAAAAGCATAATAACGGGTATCAGCAGATAAACGGCGCCTTTAACGCCGTTTAACACTTTTGCGCACGCCTTTTTAACGGCAGAGGCTGTTTTATTACAAAATTCCCGTAAATTCTCTTGCATATTTATGGGGATCAAAAATTTCAATGTCCCCGTATTTTTCCCCCGTGCAAAGATACACCACAGGTAAATGTAATCCCGACGCCAGAGAGAAAACTACTCCCCCTTTGGCGGTAGAATCGTACTTGGTCAATATTACCCCGTCCAAATCAACCGCGGAATGAAAAACCTCAGCCTGCGCGTAGGCGTTTCTTCCAGTTGTCGCATCCAGCACAAGGTACTTCAGATAACGGGCGGACCCCGCTTTTTGCTCCACTACCCTGTCAATCTTTCGCAACTCTTCCACAAGCGCGGACTTTGTGTGCATTCTTCCGGCAGTATCGGCAATAACAACATCCGCGCCCCCCGACATTGCAGACTCCAGCGCGTCGAAAACTACCGCCGCCGGATCGCCCCCCTGTTTGTGGGCTACTACACGCACATCAAGTTTTTGCCCATGGATTTTAAGTTGATCGATGGCCGCCGCCCTGAATGTATCTGCCGCGGCAAGTATTATCTTCTTATTATACTTCTCTTTATATAAAGATGCAAGTTTTGCGGCAGTTGTAGTTTTTCCAGCGCCGTTTACGCCCAGAACAAGTATTGCGGTAAATTCAGAGGAATTTGCAGAAACTGACTCATGCGGTTTTGCCTTGCCCAGTTCTTCTTCAAGGATTTCGGCGAGTTTTAACGGCACGTTATTTATTTTTTCTTTTTTACAAAAGTCTTTTAACAGTTCTACAGTTTTATACGCCTGCTCCGCGCCAAAGTCTCCTTCTATCAATAAATCGCATAGTTCTTCCTGTAACTCATCTGATACGGCTGAATTTGCCCCAAAGCCGCCCGAAAAAAAGTTTTTTATCTTTTCGCCAAATTTCACTTTTTTTTACCTGTTTTTACAGCCGGCGTAGAACCTCGATCTGCGAGGTAAAGATACCTGATCATAGTAACTACCCAAAATACAGAAACAGCGCCTACAGCGATAACAGTCCCCTTGCTTATATTGTACATTTTTAAATTATCTTCATAAAATTGCGGATTTCTTTCTTCCGCCGCCACGTAGCTAAGCGCCGTATTCGACGCTGTATATGTGTGATAAGCGATCCACGCTGAAAGGCCTGTGATCCACACGCCGCCCCATGCACAGTAATATAAAGTACGCGCGCGCTCTACCTGTCCTTTTACGGTAGGCTTCTTGGTCTTTACAGGCAAGAAATAAGTTGAGTCAATTTCGTCAGGGGTATTAAATACCGCCGTCCCCTTTAATCCGCTGTCTGTTTCCAGCTCAATATACTCCATTGTATTAACAGGCAGACGCAATGTTAACGGCGTTTCTCCAACATAAAGCGCGCCCTGATAAACAGCCGCGCCTGTAGCGGTTCCCGGAATTTCCACATTGGCAAATTCATTCTGCAATAGATTTATTTTTATTTCGGCAATTTCCCCCTCTTTAAGCTCCGTTTCTACGGTTATACTTTCATGTTCATTTGCATCAGCGGTAATTACAAATTTTCCTGGCGGGCGCTCAATAATTCCCGTATCCCCGCGTCCGGCAAAAGATTTATTTATCAGAACCAGCGCGTCCGCCGGTTCGGTTTTTACCGCTATTGCGGACGGTCTGCTTCCAGAAAGCGTCAGGATCAATTTTGATGTGATTTCGTCTAACGCACTTTCCAAATCGTCTGGAGAAAAAATAATGCTGTCTTCGTAGACAATTGTTTTTGTATAAACAGCGTAAAGTTTAATTGAAATATTAAACCTGCCGTGAAAATCAATAATTGTACCGGCAAGAAACGCGTCCGCCTTTTGGTCTTTGCAGAATTTGTATTCGTTTCCTTTTTTGGGCGGCGCGGGATATACAGATGTTCCATTACTTTCCGCCAACTTAAATACTGGTTCATTGTTAATAAGCGGCGCATTCTTGTCGATTTCCTCGAAAGAGGCCGTAAGTTTTTCAATTTCGGCGTCAACCTTCGCAATATTCTGCTTGTATCTCCAAGATGCCTCTCCGTTAAAAATCAAAAGCGAGCGTTCTTCCAGTTTTGAAGACAGGCTCTTTGCGGCGGCTGAACGCGCTTTATACCATGCGTATCCTTCGTAATAAGCGTATTCTGGAGACACGCGGGTGCGGTAGCTTATTTTATTCAGTCTTTCTACAACTTTTTTTGTTATTACTTCGGCAACATACAATTTATCCCTCGGCATGGACTTAACGTCAAAATCCGTTACGCATAAAATCCATTCATTGTCCTGTTTTTGAATTTCTGTATTATTCGCCTCTGATTTTCCAAGCGCGAAAATGCCGGCATTAAAAGATATTAAGATGAATTCCACCACGAACCACACGAACACATACCTTCGATACGCACACGAACAAAGGCGGGATATGAGGCAAAAATTTTTACGGTTCGATGTAAAATTTTTCATTTTAATCGTCTTCCTCGTCTTCTTCGTCATAAACGGGCTGTACGTTGCCGTTACGCCACGAAAATTTAAGGTACTCCTCAATAAACGGATCGATATCCCCGTCCATAACGGCTTGGATATTTCCTTTTTCAACCTTTGTACGGTAATCTTTTACCATTGTATAAGGCTGAAACACATAAGAGCGTATTTGATGCCCCCATGAAATATCCTTTTTCTCCTGCGAAAACTTTGCGTTTTCCTTTTCCTTTTCCTGCCTGTAATGTTCGTAAAGCCGCGCCTTTAGCATGCTCATGGCGATTGCGCGGTTCTTAATCTGACTGCGCTCGTTCTGGCAGGCGACCACAATCCCTGTGGGCAGGTGCGTAAAACGAACCGCGCTGTCCGTCTTGTTCACATGTTGACCGCCCGCGCCGCCTGAACGGTAGGTGTCAACGCGCAGGTCTTCGGGTCTGATGTCCACTTCTATTGTATCATCAATAACGGGAAAAATGTAAACGGAAGCAAACGACGTGTGTCTGCGCGCATTTGCGTCAAACGGGCTAATTCTTACAAGACGGTGAATGCCCGACTCCCCTTTCAGATAACCGTAAGCGAAATCGCCGTCCACTCTGCAGGTAGCGGATTTAAGCCCGCCTTCGGCTTCCTGCTGATCAACTTCCTCGACCTTAAAGCCCTTTTGTTCCGCCCAGCGAAGGTACATACGATAGAGCATCTGCGTCCAGTCGCAAGCCTCGGTTCCGCCCGCGCCGGAATGAACAGTAAGAAAGCAGGCGTTCTTATCCATCTCACCCGCCATAAGTTCGATTAAATTGTGTTTTTCATATTTTGCGGTAAGATTTTTAAGAGCGCCTTCAATGCCGGCTGTCTCGCTTTCATCTTTTGCCTCAAGGGCGAGTTCATGCAGGGTTTGCAAGTCGACAATTTCTTCACGCAGACCCTTCCACGGCTCATAACGGTTTTTAAGGCTTTTTAAGGAAGCCATAGTTTTTTCGACATTTTCCTGATCGTTCCAGAAACCTGGTTCGGCCGTTTTCGCCTCAATTTCGGTTATACGTCTGGCAAATTCAGCGTCTTCAAAGACGCCTCCATGTTTCGTTGATTTTTTTTGATAAATCCGCAATTGGCGCAGTTAATTCGGTAAGTAGCATGACACTCTCCTGCTATAATAATATAGAAAAAAGATTTTCATTTCAAGTAAAAATATTAAGGAAGAATATCCTTTCGCAGAAGGGGACGGAAAAAGAGCTCTCGCAGAGGCGCAGAGGCGCAAAGTTTTCGTACGATCGCTCTTCTTAATATATCATATACCATATTTAAAACAAAAATCTTAAAGGTAAATATAATACACCGAACAACAACTTTGCGCCTCTGCGTCTCTGCGAGAGCTCTTCCTGCATATCTCTGCGCCTCTGCAAGAAAATTGAGGTAAAAGCTCATGATTGGGCGAGGTAGAATTCTTAATAATATACGTTATTCTTACCATAAATAATGACAAACTCATCATCAAAAGGGCAAAGTTTTCGTACGATCGCTCTTCTTAATATATCATATACCATACTTAAAACAAAAATCTTAAAGGTAAATATAATACACCGAACAACAACTTTGCGCCTCTGCGTCTCTGCGAGAACTCTTCCTGCATATCTCTGCGCCTATGCAAGAAAATTGAGACAAAAGTTCATGATGGGGCGAGGTAGAATTCTTAATATATATACGCTATTCTTACCATATAATGGACAAACTTATCATCAAAGGGGCGCGCGAGCATAACCTTAAAAACATCAATCTGGAACTCCCAAGAGACAAACTTATCGTTATTTCAGGGCTTTCCGGTTCCGGTAAAAGCTCTTTGGCGTTCGACACTATTTTCGCGGAAGGGCAAAGGCGCTATGTGGAAAGCCTTTCCGCCTACGCGCGCCAGTTCTTGGGACGCATGGACAAGCCCGATCTGGATTACATCGAGGGGCTTTCCCCGGCAATTTCCATTGAGCAAAAAACCACCCACCGCAACCCGCGCTCTACTGTGGGAACGGTTACCGAAATTTACGATTACTACCGTCTGCTTTACGCGCGCATAGGCGTTCCCCACTGCCACGTCTGCGGAAAGGAAATCCGCGAACAGCCTGTCGATTCAATTATCGAGACAATTTTGCAGTTTAAAGAAGGGGCGAAAATCCAACTGCTCGCGCCCGTTATTCGCGGGAAAAAGGGAGAACATCAAAAAGTAATTGAGGACGCGCGTAAGGCGGGCTTCGCGCGGGCGCGGATAGACGGCGTTCCCGTAAACCTTGACGAAAGCATCAAGCTGGATAAACAAAAAAAACACTCTATCGAAATTATCGTCGACCGCCTTGTGATTGGAAAGGGAATCCGCCCGAGGCTCGCAGAATCTGTCGAAACCGCCCTGCAGACGGCGGAAGGGCTTATGATTGTGCTTGTCAGCGAAAACGGAAAAAACAGCGAGCAGGTTTTTTCGCAAAAAAACTCCTGCCCGGACTGCGGCGTATCAATTCCTGAATTACAGCCGCGTCTTTTTTCGTTTAACAACCCTTTTGGCGCGTGTCCCGGCTGTTCGGGAATAGGCTCAAAAATGGAATTTGATCCAAACCTTGTAATCCCCGACCGTTCTCTTTCGTTTAACGAGGGGGCGGTTATTCCCTACAATCCAGACGCGGCGTGGAACCGAAGCCGTTTCCAAAGCCTTGCCAAACATTACGGGTTCAGTCTTGACACGCCTTTTAATAAATTATCCAAAACAGTAATAAACGCTATTCTTTACGGAACCGGAGACGACATAAAAGTGCGTTATGTGAACCGCGAGGGAACAAGTCATTTTGAGTATCAGGCGAGATTTCAGGGTATTCTTGAGGAATTAAAACGGCGCTATGTTGAAACACAGTCGCCCGGCGTAAAAGACTGGCTGGAAAAATTTATGAGCCAGAAACCTTGCGAAGACTGCGGGGGCAAGCGTCTTAAACCTGAAGTGTTAGGCGTAACTGTCGCGGGGAAAAATATCTGGGAACTTTCCTGCCTTTCCGTAACAGACTCGCTTAAATTTTTTAAAACCGTAAAATTAAACAACAACGAAAAAAAGATCGCTTATCAGATTTTAAAAGAGATAAACGCGCGTCTTGGCTTTATGCAAAATGTCGGGCTTGATTACCTTAGCCTTGAGCGGAAAGCGTCTACTCTTTCCGGCGGGGAAGCCCAAAGGATAAGGCTTGCGACGCAGATCGGCTCCAGTCTTGTGGGGGTTCTTTATATTTTAGACGAGCCTTCTATCGGGCTTCACCAGAGGGACAACCAGCGCCTTATTGACACCCTGCTCTACCTGCGCGATCTTGGCAACACGCTGATTGTTGTCGAACATGACGAACAAACTTTGCGCACGGCGGATCATATTGTGGATTTAGGACCGGGCGCTGGCGTTCACGGCGGATATGTCGTCGCGCAGGGACGCCCCGAAAGTATAATGAAAGTAAAACAAAGTCTTACAGGGCAGTATCTTTCGGGCGCGATAAGCATGACGGTTCCCAAACACCGCAGAAAAGGCAACGGCTGTTTTTTAAAGATAAAGGGGGCGAGCGAGCATAACCTAAAAAATATCAATGTTGAAATTCCGCTTGGCGTTTTTACCTGCATAACTGGAGTTTCAGGTTCGGGGAAATCCACCCTGCTCTCCGACATTTTGTACCCGGCTTTGGCGAACGAAATTAACGGATCAAATTATATCGAAGGCGCGTATAAAAAAATTGAGGGCGGTAAAAATATCGACAAGATAATAGACATAGACCAAAGCCCGATAGGAAGAACGCCGCGTTCCAACCCGATAACCTATGTCGAGGGTTTCACCGCAATCCGCGAGCTGTTTGCCAGCCTTCCAGAATCAAAAATGAAGGGGTACAAACCGGGACGCTTTTCGTTTAACGTCTCAGGCGGCAGGTGCGAAAATTGCGAAGGGGACGGCACGATAAAGATAGAAATGAACTTTCTGCCAGATGTTTACATAACGTGCGATGTGTGCGGCGGCAAAAGGTTTAACAAAGAGACGCTGGAAATCCGCTACAAGGGAAAAAATATCGCCGAAGTTCTGGACATGACCATAGAAGAAGCCGCCGTTTTTTTCGCCCCCATTCCGCAAATTGCCCGCAAAATGGAAACCTTGCTTTCTGTAGGTCTTGGTTATGTGAAACTAGGCCAGTCCGCGCTAACGCTTTCCGGCGGCGAGGCGCAAAGGGTAAAACTCGCGCTGGAGCTTTCTAAGCGCTCAACAGGCAAAACCCTGTACATTCTTGACGAGCCTACTACCGGACTTCATTTTGCGGACGTAAAACAGCTTATGGAAGTAATACAGCGTCTTGTTGACAAAGGAAATACTGTTATAATGATAGAACATAATCTGGACGTACTGCTTCAGGCGGATCATATTATCGATCTGGGGCCGGAAGGCGGCGAAAAAGGCGGTCATGTTATCGCCACAGGCACGCCGGAACAACTGGCAAAATGCGGCGATTCCTATACCGGCGCTTACATCGCCGAAATGTTTAAAAGAAATAAAACGCCTAAAAACGGGAGAAAATGAAAAGCAAACCGCTTTTTATCCTATTTTTTTTATTTACTCTTTGCGCGGCAATATACGGTCAGGAAATTCCCGAAGATGTGGAACAGCTACCTGCGGATACTCCCGATGCCGCGCCCGTTGAAGAAAAAGAGCCTGCCGGAGGAAGACTGACGCCGGCTGAAAAACAGCGCACGGAACTTGAGATAAAAGCCTCTACAATGTCTGAGCTTGCGGTATGGTGCAGAACACTCGGTCTTTCCGAAGGCGGGACAAAAGAGGAGCTTGCCCAACGTATAAGGGAGCATTTTGGACTGCAGGAACCAAAAAACACCGATGACGGCCGTAAAATATTAACCATCGAGTCCGCTCAATCTACCGAATATTTTAAAATTGACGTTACCGGTGAAGATTACGCAAGACTTAAAGGCAATGTTATTCTTATTCTGCGTGATAATGACGACATACACAGAATAAAAGCGGAAGAAGTCCTTTTTAACCGTACCAGAAATACAATTACCGCAAGAGGAAAAGTTGAATATATAAAAGAAAAAGGAGACACAACCGAAATTTTTCGCGGAGAAAATATTACGGTTAATATTGACGACTGGAGAAGTATTTTTCTTGAAGGCGATTCTGAGAAAACGCTTGCGAGCGAAAATACCGCGTATCGTTTTGAAGGGGCTGTAATTTCACGCGGTTATGACGATGTAATGATTCTTAGTAAAGCAAAAATAAGTAACGCCAACAACGAAGAAGCCCTTTGGTCAATAAGCGCGTCAAAGCTCTTCCTTCTCCCCGGCTCCGATTTTGCGATATTTAACGCAGTTCTAAAAGTCGGAGAAATACCTATTTTATATTTTCCGTTTTTTTATTATTCCGCCGATGACCTTATTTTTCACCCTGTTTTCGGATACCGGAGCAGAGAGGGCGGTTTTTTTCAGACTTCTACCTATGTTATGGGACGCCCAAAGGCGGATACAACAGAAAAAAGCTCCATTACCAAAATTATGGGCAGTTCGGCTGATATGGAAAAAGTACATAATGGAATTTTTCTGCGCAGTACGGGAAAAAAAGCAACTAACACTAATGAAACAACACTTAAAATTATTGCTGATTATTATGTAAATTTGGGAGGATACGCGGGAATCGATTTTTCATTGCCTCAAAAAGGAATTTTAAATTCCCTGGATTTATCGCTAGGCGCAGGTTTTTCCAGAACATTAACCAAGGTAAACGAAAACTATACCCCCTATGCCCCAAATTTTGACGGAACAGTCGAATGGAACGAATCAAATCTTTTTTCAGAAACAGTGCCCTTCCGCTACAGATTAAAAACACAAAGTTCTGTAAGAGGAAAATATGGAAGTTTATCATGGGATATTCCGTTTTATTCCGACCCTTTCATAGACAAGGACTTTTATTTGGAACGCGCCGAAGCTATGGATTGGGTTAACATGATTCAACAAGGAATGGAAAAAGACGAAGAAGAGGAAAAAAAACAGAATTTAGGAACGTATCAATGGCAATTAAACGGTAACATAAGTCCGTCAATAGGTTTTCTTACTCCTTATATATCAAGTATGTCTTTAAACAACCTGTCCACGACCTTGGCGTTTAAAATTATCAGAAACGATGAAATTTATAATATAAACAAAGAACATCCCGGAAGAGATTTTTTCGCGCCGGACAAATACACTATCTACAGCGTTTCCGCCTCTGTATCAGGCACTCCATTAACTATCGGTAAGCCGTCAAGCGCAACAAGTACAAATACAAGTACAGATACAACAAAACAAGAACAGGAACCCCCTCTTTTAAAAGGCATAGGCACGCCGCGCCCTCCGTGGGAAAATATCGAAGATAATACGGGGAAAAAACTTGACGAAGACAAATTGACGCCTCCTGCTTTAAATAAAACTTTCGATTTACCCCGAACAGGAAATCTTACATTTTCTTTAGGTTATCAGTTAAACCCTACCGGTTCATCGGAGCTTCAATTCATGTCGAGTTATGAACACTGGAAAACTCAAGAAGATATAAATTGGAACGAGATTCAGTCAATTCTGTCAAACTTCAGCGGTAACGGTAATTTAAGTTTAAGTTTGAGTCACAACGAAGGTTTGTTTTCAAATACATTAACTTTTTCCGGTAACGGTATATGGCGGGATTATAACTATATGAATGATGAAGCCGAAGCGTACCGTACTCCGCAGAATCCGCAGGGAAACAAAGACGAAAAAAAAATAGAAGATGCGAAAAAACAGCAATACAGCCTGACAAACTATTCATCTTCTTACGCATATAACGCGACAGTAAGACCGTTATATAAAGACACCATTTTTGGACAGTCAAATATACAGTACGATTTGGGAGGTACGCTGGTTAAATCCAAAAAATATACAGATGGAAATGGTCCCGAATTAACGCCTGTATGGGGTACTTTAAAGAAAGAAGAAACAAAAGACGGAGAAGAAATAATCGGCTTAAAAAGCCACAAACTCGCGTCAAATTTTGCGGCTAACGTTATGGATAAACAGCAAGATTTAAAAATCAGCGCAGACCTGCCTCCCTTTGATCCTTTAATTCAAACTGACGCTACTTTCAGAGTATGGTACTCTGTAACAAACGCACGCATAGATTTTAAAAAACCGGAAATGTTTAAAAACCCTGAAACTCAAAAAGAAGAACCAAATAATGAATGGAAAATAGACCCCTTGCATCTTACCGAAACCCTTAAATTTGAAAAAGTAAGCACCGTTTCATACTATATGGTTATGGAACCGGAAGATGACTTTAAAGTTACAACTATTACTTCGTCATTGTCATTATGGGATTTTAAGGCATCTTTTTCCGCGGTAAAATCACACAGATGGAAATTCATTCCCGATGATCCCGGCTCTCCCTCGCAAGGCGGAAATTGGGTGCAACAAACAAAAGAAGATCAGGTTTTAAATCCCAAGAATTTATCTTTTAGTTATGAAAAAACACTGCCAGATAAGGATATAATTAAAAACAGATTGGGTTTTTCAATGAATGTAAACACCAGTCTTACCTTTGACCTTCAACAGTATACCAATTCAAACTTTCAGTTGACGGCGGGTTTTACTTTAAAAGTTAATAAATTTATGGACTTATCACTGTCGGCAACATCTGCAAATACGGTTGTTTTCAGATACTTAAAAGGCTTCCCCGGAATGGAAGAATATACAAAAATGTATATAAACGGACCGCAGAACAATGTTTTTACGGATATTATCGACTCGTTTAACTTTTTTGACGATAGTAAAAGGCAAAGATCGGGGTTTAAAATGAAAACTTTTGATTTTAAAGCCGTTCATCACTTGGGGGATTGGGACGCTACTCTGACAGTCAAAATGTCCCCGTATCTGGATTCCCAATTATTCCCTCCAAAGTATGAGGTTAACGCGGAAATAACTTTCCTTGTACAGTGGTCGGCCATTTCAGAAATAAAAACCGACCTAAAATATGAAAAAAGAACAGAAAAATGGACAAAAAACTAACTTTTGGGTGGCAATTTTAAGTTTATCTCTTTCAATCTTAATCTATATTGAACTTATCTTTAAATATTCTCACGCAGAGGGCGCCAAGGCGCAGAGAGATACAAGTAATGCGTAAACCAATCGCTGTTTTCATGCTTTTTCTTCTAATTAAAGATAAGAAAAAACATATTACAGACGACTACAAGGTAATTAAGTCCCATTCTTTGCGTTTTTCGCGAGCTTTCGTGATGAATTCTCCGCTGTTTCTTAAATAGAGTTGTTCGGAAACTTCAGTTTCTGAACAACTTCATATAAAAACGCGGTTTTGTAAGGCTTTAGCCTGAAAAACCGCAAGACTGTGAGACAACCAACCTGGTTGTCGAACAAGTCCAATCATTAACCTGTAAGGATTTAAATAAAAGTGTTACCGATGTTTCTGTACAAAGGTGTGAACAATGTCTCTGACATACCTTATACCATTTCGCCTAACGTTTTGACTTTAACTGACATTCGGGGCTGGTAATAGAGCGTTGCGTAGCAACGACCTCTGCCCCAAATGTGGCTATACAAGAACGTACAAAGGGCGTTAGCCCGAACACGGTTTTGTGTAGCCCAAGCTATCGAAGGAGGCGAGGCAGTTACAGTCCGTTGAAACTGTCGAATTTATTTTTTCTGGCAAGAAACACTTTGTTTTTTGATTGAAAAACGCCTTTAAACTCAAAAAATGACATATATTTTGGGTGCTTTCTCACGCAAAATTATAAATCCGACAGCCTGTTAGGCGAAGTATGGGCGTACACCATTATTATTATTTTATATTAATTCCTTATTCATAACACAAGCCTTAAATGGTACTTTTTTTATTCCAGGAATATTAACTTCTTCTATTTTTTTCTCAACATAACCTTGTTCTCTATACCATTTTTTTAAGACAATGTTTTTATCAGTAACGTGTATTTCAACAATCTTCCCCCCCATATTTCTTATTTTATTTTCAATAAATCCCATTAATTTTTTACCCACACCTAAATTCCTATATTCAGGTAATGTTGCTAACCGTTCTATTAAATATATTTGTTCTTTATAAAATGAATAACCAACACAACCAATTATTTTATCATCCATTTTATACCCATACATTTTTAACCCATTATTAAGCCAAATTTCTATCCCATCTGAATTTATATATGCAAGGTGATTGGGCGCATTTTCTTTTGTAAAATTGTATTCTTGAGCAAAAGCTAAAAATGCCCTGTTTAAAATATTTGAAATAATCTTACTATTATTTATTTCCAGTATGTTTTCCAAAATTTTCTCCCAAAAAATTAATGAACTTGTGAGACAACCCGGTTGGTTGTCTCACAAGCCTTGCGGTTTTTCAGGCTAAAGCCTTACAAAATCGCGTTTTTTATATGAAGTTGTTCAGAAACTGAAGTTTCCGAACAACTCTATTTTTTTATTTTCGTATAAAACCTATGTAATACAAAATCCATATAACCTTTTTTATCTATTATTTCATTCATTATTTCCAATTTTTTATAATATTTATCAATAGAAAAATCTTCTACTTGCCAGGGTATACATTTTAAATAATACACAATAGCCCCTATATCATAAAATTTCATTTTTCCAATGTATTCCCCATACTCCACAATTTCCATACAAGCATTTTTAAACAGTTCAATATTTTTTATTAAACACCATTCTACATAATTCATTGTCTTTGTTTCAAATGCCATGTTAAAATCTATACCATTAAGACCGCCTACTTGTTGGGTTATAAATTCCCCCCTTTTTTTAGTATCCTCTTGATTTCTGCTATATCATAAGATTCATGCCTGTTTATAACAATATCAAAATATTCATCATCAAATGAAATTTCACTGTCATTTTTTATAGGTTTTAGCAAAATAATTTTTTCTTTTAATCGCTTTTCAGAAATAGGTATATTTGGCTCGTAACCTTCTGTTGCACATACATTTTGGGGTAAATTTGATAATGAATACAAAAATTCTCCTCCACCAGTACCCATATCTAACAAACTTTCTTTTCCAATAAAATTATTTTCTACAATGTTTTTATAATTCCAAGAAAGATTGTCCTCTATCATACGTCCTTTTATATATG
>JAITUY010000188.1 GCA_031286095.1 Treponema sp.
TCCCAATATCCGTTACTCTCATAATTTTTGATATGCAAAAACTTATGAGCCGGCATTGTGATAAAATAGACCTTTACGTCTTCCGTTGATTTTATCATTCCAATTTCTCCTAAACCAAAAAAGTAACGATCAAAAACAGAAATTTTTGTACGAAGAACTACAGGCAAAGGATTTTTACGGTAGTCTTTGGGAGATATACCATAGACTGTTTTAAACGCACGGGTAAAAGCTTCATGACTTCCAAAGCCGTGTTTAACCGCAATGTCCAAAAACTTGTTTTTTTAGTCTCGCACTTCGATGAGAGCAAATGCAAGTTTTCGCAGACATATATAATCCCCCAATAGCATACTGGAAATTTACTTAAATTTCCTTGTGGTGTGAAATTCTGAATATCCGAGTTTCTTTGAGAGAGAGTTAAAGGTTAAGGTATCATCGTGATGCCGCTTTATTCTTTCATCAATCTCATCTACCACAGTTTGAATTAGCCTGCGCTATTCATACATATTCTTTTTTAATCGTCCGTTATATACAATACTTATGGAGAGTTGTATAAATTTGACTTTATTTGCTTTTTTATCAGATTTAGCGTAATTTCGCCTAACTCAAATCACAAGCTCTTCTCCGCAGATTCAGCAACATTTTGAAGAAGCATGGCGATAGTCATGGGACCTACTCCCCCTGGTACGGGTGTGTAAAAACCGGCTTTATCCGCGACGGCGGGATCAACATCGCCGCAGACACGATAGCCTTTTTTAGCCGAGGGATCGGTAATACGGTTTATTCCCACGTCAATTACAGCGGCTCCTTCTTTTATCATTTCCGGCTTAATAAATTCGGGGTTTCTTGCCGCAACTATCAATATATCCGCTTGTTTTGTAAAACAGGCAAGGTCTTTTGTTCCCGTGTGGCAAAGAGTTACCGTAGCGTTATATTCTTTCAGGCTTAAAAGATTAGCAAGCGGTTTCCCGACAAGATGCGATCTGCCGACTACTACTGCGTGAGAACCATAAACGGGGATTTTGTATTCTTTTAAAAGCACAAGAACGCCGTGCGGCGTACATGGTAAAAATCCAGGCTTGCCTAAAATCATGTTCCCCACGGAAAGCGGGTGAAAACAATCCACATCTTTTTTGGGATCTATCGCGCTTATTACCTTGTCTTCGTCAATTTGTTTAGGCACAGGAGACTGAACCAGAATGCCGTGAACCTTTTCATCTTTGTTTAATTCGGCTATCAAAGCAAGAAGTTCTGTTTCGCTTGTACTCTGCGGAAGTCTGATATCTCTGCTTTCCATTCCCGCTTCGGCTAACGCTTTTTCTTTCGACACAACGTAAGAAAGGCTTGCCGCATCATCGCCTACAAGAACCACCGCAAGACAGGGAATAATACCATTTGTGCGTAACGTAACAACTCTTGCCTTAACATTTTCACGCACCTTCATTCCAAGCGTTTTCCCATCCATTAAAATTGCTGACATAACTTCCTCCAATAATATTTTATCACAAAAACTTTTTTATCAACAGACGTCCCGCAGAGGCATCGAACCTTTAGTTCGCAGGCGCAAAATGGTTGTTCGTTGTATTATCGTTCTTTTTCAAAATTTTCTTTTTTAAATAATAGAGTTGTCAAGAAACTTCTTTATAAAATCGCATTTTTGTAAGGCTTTAGCCTGAAAGAATGCAGAACTTGTTCAATAACCAACGGAGTTATTGAACAAGTCCAATATATCATAATATAAAAAAGCGTTACCGAACAACAACTCTGCGCCCCCGTGCCTCTGCGAGAGTAAATTTTAGAATAATTAACGCGGTATTATAACCATAAAACGTCCGGCTTGCGCTTTAACCAAAAAATCTCCCTTTTCTGCAATGTTGCTCAAGCCGAAAAAACCGCGATCCCATTTTAAGCCGGCAAGAGACCATTTAAGCCCTTTGCTCTCCGCTTCCCACGGACCGTTTCCCAGCGGAAAAACTGAAACACAGGCGTTTATTTCAAGGCGGCATGAAACTTCGTTGTACGGTGCGTCCGCATCTATGCATAAAATATCCGCGCTGTCCGTTACCCATCTGCGCGGGAAAACCGCCCTTTCAAAAAGAGAGCGAATACCGAAAAGATGATCTATCCTGCCGCCGCCGCCGCCGATAATCCATACTTCATCGCAACCCTTTTTTATTACTTCCCGCAAAGCCAGTTCTGTATCTGTATAATCTTTCTCATAGTCATAGCGCATAACGTTTTTCTGCGGATAGGCGGAAAGCCTCGATTGATCTTCAAGCGAGTCCATGTCCCCGATTATAAGCGCGGGCGTTATTCCGGCCGATTCCGCCGAAACAAGCCCCGAATCCGCGGCGACGGCAAATATTTCCCTGCCGTCCAGCAAACTTCGGATTACTGCGGAAGACGGACTTTCTCCTCCTGTAAAAACAACTCCTAGCAAATGTCCTCCAAAATTATTTTTAGAATTTTACCACAAACCACACTAACTTTTAATAGAGTTGTTCGGAAACTTCAGTTTCTGAACAACTTCCTTATAAAAAAGCATTTTTGTCAAACTTTTCGGACTAAAATCCGCGTTCGCGGGCTTATAGCCCGAAAAAATGCAAAACTAGTTCGATAACCTGCGGAGTTATCTAACAAGTCTAATATATAAATTTTCGTTATTCGTAATAATGCGCTATGCTATGATATAAAATTTCTTTCTCCCTTGTTCGTGTGGTTTGTGGTAAAATTTCTTTCTTTCCGTTCATAGTATAAATCCATCAAAAAAAGTATACTTAAATATAAAAGGATATTCAATTGACAAAAGCTATCGATACGGTACTTAAAGAAATCTCTGCTATTTTTAACAATAACGGGAAACAGATTTATCTTGTGGGCGGAGCGGTGCGCGATATGCTGATGGGGAAAAAGGTCCACGATTGGGACTTGGCTACGGACGCTCTGCCGGAAGAAGTAACCGCCATTGTCAAAAGCGCAAAGGGGAAGGTTATTCCTACGGGCATAAAACACGGCACTGTTACCGTTCTTTACAAAAAAAACAGTATCGAAGTTACTACATTCAGGCTTGAGTCCGGCTACTCGGACGGGCGCAGACCGGATAAAGTTCAATTTTCAACAGAGATCGAGGAAGATCTTTCGCGGCGTGATTTTTGTATGAACGCAATTGCCCTGCGCCTTCCTTCGGGCGAGGTTGTCGATCCCTTTGGCGGCGAGAAAGATATTAAGGCGAAAATTATACGCTGTGTGGGAAACGCGGCGGAACGTTTTGGCGAGGACGGATTGCGCCCCCTTCGCGCTGTGCGCTTTGTCGCCCAGCTTGGATTCGAAATAGAAAAAAACACGTTAGACGCAATTAACGGCGCTCTTTGTGTAAGCGCAAAAGTTTCACAGGAACGGGTCAGGGACGAAATTGATAAAATACTCGCTTCCCCCGTTCCCTCCCGCGCCTTTCTGCTGATGCTTAAAACGGGTCTTTTGGAACTTTTTTTAAAAGAGCTTTCCGGCTGTCACGGAATTGAGCAGAAAGGCTTTCACAGTTTTGACGTGCTGGAACATTCCCTGCTTGCCTGCGATTATTCCGCGGAAAAAGGCTTTTCCCGCGAACTGCGCCTTGCTTCTCTGTTACACGACATCGGCAAACCATCCGTGCGCAAACTTGATGAAAAAGGCATATGGACTTTTTACCGTCATGAGGAAAAATCCGCGGAAATGGCGCAGAATATACTTGTCCGCCTGCGTTACCCCAACGCGGTAACGGAAAGCGTATGCCATCTGATAAAAGAACATATGTTTCACTATACCAGCGACTGGTCGGACGCCGCCGTCCGCCGTTTTATCGCGCGCGTAGGAGAGGCAAACCTTCATGATTTGTACCGCCTTCGCTACGCAGACGCCTTTGCCTTTGCCGGAAAAGAAGCAGACTCGTCTTTGCTTGCAGACCTTTCGGACAGGGTAGATAAAGTTCTCGCAAACGGCCGCGCCTTTACAGTTAAAGACCTCGCCGTTTCGGGAAAAGATTTAATGACAGCGGGAATAGAGGGCGGAAAAATAATGGGAATTATTTTAAAGAAACTTCTGGAAACCGTGCTTGACGATCCTGAACAGAATACGCGGGAAAAATTACTGGAGATTGCGAAAAACATTTACAAACGCGGCAATAATTTATTAAACAACTAACCATGTTGCTGAACAAATCCAAAGATATATGCTGGACTTGTTCGACGACACGGTTGTTTGGTTTAATGGTCAGCTTCTATGATCATCATATATTTTTTTGTACTAAAGTCTTACAAAAATACTTCTTATAAGGTAATTCGGAGTGTCCAAAAAGTAATAATTTTTTACCACGAACCGACACGGACAGCATACCTTCGGTATGTTCTCTAATTTTTAGTTGATGTCTTATCGTTATCCGTGTTATATTGCGCTAACTTGTAAGTTATGTGCCAGTTTGCCTAAACATTTTTTAATATATTGGACTTGTTCGACAACCCGATTGGTTGTCTCACAAGTCTTGTGGTTTTTCAGGCTAAAGCCTTACAAAACCGCATTTTTTATATGAAGTTGTTCAGAAACTGAAGTTTCCGAACAACTCTATTGTTTAAAAAGTGCTGACAGATATAAAAATATGGAATAAAATAAAGTGTGAAAATATTTAACGGATTTATTAAGACATTTCTTATGAAAAGGGTTCATATAAATATGATGCCTGTAATTATTGTAAATTTAATATTTTTATTATTTATGATTATTGGTAAATATAAATATTTAAATAATGATTATTGGTTAAGTTATTTGTTAAATGTAGCAGTACTTGAAATATTTTATAATATAATAATAAATCCATTATATTTGATCATAATAAATATGGTACATTCTATGAAATTTAAAAAGAAATTATTTATAGTAAATATACTTTTAATGATATTAAGTTGTTTATTAGGTTTACTATTATATTACTTTAATTTTGGAATAATGACAGGAGATTTACTAAAACTAGATGTTGCTATGTTAAATATACTAAATTTAAAATGTATACTAATAATTATTATTATAGGAATTATTGAACAAACAATATTACTATTATTTTATAAAATGAAATGGAAAAAAGAAATATAAAAAAGACAAACCGGTATGTAACGAAGTTGCAGAAAAACTGTTTTTGAACAAAAAAGATATTAGACTTGTTTAATAACCAAAGAAAACATTAAACTACTTAAATGGGAAGTGGAAAAAAGGTAAAGAATGCCAAAGAAGCTCTTTTTAAGCGGTTGTACGGGGTGAAACCTGATACATTTA
>JAITUY010000211.1 GCA_031286095.1 Treponema sp.
ACAGGATCATCCTGCGCGGAAGTCAGGTACAACAGCGCTGTTTTCCGGTTTTCAAATTCTTCGACAACAGGCTTAAAAACATTCCAATACTGTTTGCCTTCATTATAGATTACAAAAGCATAATCCGAAGAAGTGGCATTGGCGGCTTTACCGCCGGAAAGAATTACCTTGAGTTTTATTACAAGCGCGCGCCCCAGAAAATAAACAGTCGCCGCAGCGCCTATTAAAATTGAGAATAATGCGCTTCCCGTTCCCGGGTCAATGTAAAGCGGATAGAAATGACTCATAAGTTCTCCTGTGACAAAAACTGTTCCGTAAAATCCTGCAAACCGGCAAATGTCTTTATATTATTCATACCTTCATGGGATTTGTTGTTTGTAAGAAATACCGGAATACATCCGGCGTTAATCCCGGCATTAACATCGCGCATATCATCGCCAACCATAAACGATTCAGAAAGATCGATGTTGTACTTTTTCGCCGCCTGTAAAATCATGCCCGGCTTGGGTTTTCTGCAATCGCAGTCAATTTTGTATTCAGGGCGCTCGCCAGGGAATCCTTTGTCGGGGTGATGGGGACAGAAAAAAAGATCGTCGATATATGCGCCGTGTCTGCCCAAATCTGTTTCCATTTTCATGTGTATTAAGTCAAGCGTGTCAAAATCGACTTCGCCTCTTGCTATTACAGGCTGATTAGTGATAACGATGGCAAGGTAACCAAGGCTGTTTATTTTTTTTATCGCGTCAGCCGCGCCGTCAAGAAGATCAAAATCTTCCGGCTTTGTGATAAAATCATTAAATTTATTGATAGTTCCGTCCCTGTCCAGAAAAATGCATTTTTGTTTGTTCGATAAATTTTTTTGCCTGACAATTCCGTTTTCAATATCGTATGTAACTTGCGCATAACGTTCAGGCGTACCCATGTCTTTTATGTATTCGGGAGTGGAGTAGGCGAATATTTTGCCTGATAAAATTGAAGGCTTGAGCATATCGCGGTCAAGGTCTATCTTTTCTTTTGATTGTGGACAGTTTTTCAGGAATTCTTTTGAAAGGATATGAATTCCCGCGTTCACTTTATTTTTGTACCATGTGCGCTCGTCTTCCTTATTAAGCCAGCCAGTAACCCGGGCGTTGTTGTCAGTGATAATTAACGCGCTGTCATAGGGATGGCTGTTTGGGTGTACTGCAAGCGTTACATTGGCTTTTTTTCCCGTATGAAACGCGATCATGCGCAAAAAATCAATGTCAAAAATAACATCGCCGTTTAACAGAATAAAATCATTTGTAAGATTTTCCAGTTTATAAAGCGCGCCTGCTGTTCCAAGCGGTTCTGTTTCGGCATAGTAAGTAATGTTACACCCAAATCGTTTGCCATCTTCAAAATAATTTTTGATACTCTGTCCAAGGTGTCCAACTATTAAAATAATTTCTGTTAAACCGTTCTTTTTCAGGCAGTCAATCTGATGTTCCAAAATCGGTTTACCGCAGATTGGAATCATTGGTTTGGGAATGTCGCTGGCTATTGAAGAAACGCGGGTTCCTTTGCCGCCCGCCATTATTACAACTTGCATTAGAAGAAATGGTTCTCCAGCATCTGGCAAAGACAATGGTATACGGGCAGGTGCAGTTCCTGAATTTTCCATGTTTCCGTTTCAGGAACGCTGATGCAAACATCGGCATATTGTTTTAATTTGCCGCCGCCTTCTCCCGTAAGCGCGATTATTTTTAATTTTTTAACGCGCGCGACTGCCGCCGCGTACAGCACGTTTTTTGAGTTTCCCGAAGTTGATATTGCGAGTAACACATCGTTTTCTTTTCCGTAACCGTAAACCTGCTGCGCGAAGGTGATATTCCCGTCAATGTCGTTTATGCACGCCGTGTTCAGCGAAGCGTGGCCTGAAAGCGCGATTGTGGGAAGCCCCGGCTGCATACGCGGAATAAGGTATTCGGCTATTTCAGTGTCAACTTTTTTAATATCGTTAATAAAAGAATCGGGCAGGTTTCTTTTTTTTGAAAAAGTTTTCATCAGTTCGCCAGCGATGTGTTCGGCATCGGAAGCGCTTCCTCCGTTACCCGCTATCAGCAGTTTGCCGCCATCCGCGTATGAAGCGGCTATAATGTCAAACGCCGCGCTTATATCGTTTTTGACGCTTTCCAATGACGGATAACGTTCTATTAGTTGTTGTATATAGTCCATGCCTGTGTTCCTATTTCGGTAAAACTTGGGGTTAGTGCCATTCCTAATCTGTTTTCCGTATTTTGTTTTTCTTTTAACGCGCGGATAAGCGCAATTCTTTTGCAGGGGTTGCAGTATATCATCATAAAGCCGCCGCCGCCCGCGCCTGAAATTTTTGCCGATTCCGCTCCGTTGTCAATCGCGTATTGATACAGTTCATCCAAAAACGAATTTGAAATTGAAGCGGCGGCATTTTTCTTTGCAAGCCAGCCGTTCAAAAGGCAGCCGGAAAACCCCTTAAAATCGCCTTTCAACAAAGCCTCTTTCATAAATACCGCCTGCCTTTTCATTTCATGCATACTTTCTATGTTTTTGGAATCGCCTTTTTGAGTGTGCTTAATTTGTTCGTTAATAATATTCGCGCTTTCCCTTGAAACTCCTGTGTAGTATAAAACAAGAGAGGCCTCAAGTTCGTTTCTGATCCAGCGTTTTAGGCGAAGCGGATTAACAATTACGCGCTCACTTTCATAAAACTCCATAAAGTTAAAACCGCCGAATGTCGCCGCGTACTGATCTTGTTTTCCGCCCGCAAGCCCAATGTCCTCTCGTTCAATTTTATACGCAAGGGCGGCGATATCGTATTCGCCTAACGGCAGATTAAGCCATTCCTCATAAGCCTTGATTATCGCAACGACCATTGTGGAAGACGAACCCAAACCGGAACCTGCGGGCGCGTCCGAATAAGTGGTCATTTTGAAGGAAAGCGGCTTTTTTGCAAAATTGGCGACGATTCTGTTGTAGATACCGCAATGAAGCGGCAAAATAGAAGAGACTGGAAGTTTTTCTTCCGCGGCATATTCTTCTTTTTTATCCAAATCAGCGGCGATAAATTCTATCTTGCCTGAATCATTCGGCTCAATGGTACAGTGGGCGTACATATCTACCGTGGCGTTTAACACAAAACCGCCAAAACGGTTGTAGTAATCGGCGATGTCGGTTCCGCCTCCTGCAAGACCAAGGCGAAGCGGCGCTTTGGATCGGATTATCAGGTTATTCATAGCGTTTACTTCCATCCAATACTATCCAAATAACTTTTAAGCACTTCGGTAAACCTTTTCATCTCATGCGGTTGAATATCGCCGATATTGGCGATTCTGAACGTGTTTATATTGCCCAATTTTCCCGGATAAATCGTAAACCCGTGTTGGCGCGCAAGATCATGCAAGGCGTCAAAACTGTATTTTGGCGTCTGCGGATCAAAAATGGCGGTTATCAAATGTGACTGGTCTTCTTCTTTTACCAGCATTTTCAAATTAAATTTCTTAACAGCGTCAACCAGTATGCGCCAACATTCGGTGTAACGTTCCCAGCGTTTTTCTACCGT